>DHJM01000053.1:9824-10165 GCA_002404335.1 Gemmatimonadales bacterium UBA4720 | reverse complement strand
GGCAGCTTGTAGTAATTCTGGAACTGCATTTTCTCGCCGGACCGATCCGCCGAAGCGTTGCGAGCCAACACAGGCGTGCCGTTCGCATCGGTGAGCGTGAAAATCGCGTCGGCACCCCACTCGCGTCTGTCGGTGCTGCGGC
Organism: Gemmatimonadales bacterium UBA4720; assembly: GCA_002404335.1. Lineage (GTDB taxonomy): Bacteria > Gemmatimonadota > Gemmatimonadetes > Gemmatimonadales > Gemmatimonadaceae > UBA4720. Next base: position 10,023 of record DHJM01000053.1, on the reverse strand, counting down.
ACTTCGGCTGTCCGCCGCCGCCCCATTCATCCGAGAACAGGACCTTGGTGCCGTCGTTGTTGAACGTCGCCGAATGCCAATAGGAGAAGTTCGAATCGGACGCCGCCGCGATACGAACTGGATGCGCGGGATCGCGGATGTCGAGCAGGAATCCGTAGCCTTCGCACGCGCCACCGGCCAGACCGATCGCCGGATAGAC
>DHJM01000053.1:7529-9744 GCA_002404335.1 Gemmatimonadales bacterium UBA4720 | reverse complement strand
CGCGTTACCGAACATCTTGGTCATGATGCCTGGAAGAGCGACGCGCAGCGCAGCGCTGTCCGCTGCCGTTGGTGCGCCCGTGCCGTTGCGAGCCTTAACGATGCTATCGAGCAGCGGCGTGATGATGGTCGAACGAACGACCCCTTCCGGCCCGAAGACGGTTGACGTATACGCGCCCTTTGCCTTCGCATCAGCAACGAACTTCGCGTTGGCGGCGGCGTCTTCGGGCGCGTCACCGTGCCTCGCCGGAGCTACCAAGTCGTTGAAAATGCGCGGAGAGCTTACGATTNNCGCAACGCCGCGCTGTCCGCGCCCGTGGCTGGTCCGGTTCCGCCGCGAGCCTTGACGATGCTGTCCAGCATCGGCGTTGTGAACTGCGACGGCAGGACTCTTTCAGAGCCGAAAATCATGGCGGTGTACCCGCCCTTGGCGCGCGCGGCCGCCGCGGCCGCCTTCGATTCGGCGATATCCTGTGGCGACTCGCCGTGTCTCACCGGTGCCGTCAGATCATTGAAAATGCGCGGCGAGCTGACGATCGCCGCCTGCTCGGGATGAGCGAGCGGAACCTTGATGACTTCGATGCGGAAGAGCGCCGAGTTTGGATCCTTGTCCGGCGTCACCTTCACGCAGCCGGCAAGCTCGCTGGGCGAGCGCACACCGGCCGAGCCGGAGATGTAGACGTAGACGTTGTCCGGGTCCTTGGGATCGAACAGCACCGTGTGGGTATGCGAGCCGCGGCACGTTTGGACGTTGGCGATGTATTTCGGATTGCCGATGTCCGTGATGTCGAAAATGCGGAGACCGCGCAGCCGGTCGTGGCTGACGGTGTCCTTGACGCCCTCGGCGCCGCAGTCGAGACGACCGCTGTTCCCCTCGCCTGAGACGAAGAGGAGATTCTTGTACACGGAGACGTCGCTCTGCGATGCGGGGCAGAGGTAGGCGGTTTTCAGGGTTGGGGCGCTCGGGTTGGAGATGTCCCACACCTGATAACCGTTGTAGCTGCCCTGGATGGCGTAAGGACCGGTGAATGCTAGATCGGAGTTGGTGATCCCGGCGAACTTCTCAGTCGGTTGCGTCGAGGACAACAGCCGCATGTTCCACGATGCCGAGGCCGCGTCGAACTTTCCCGCGCGCAGACCAACTCGCGGATCGGGCGTCGGCTCACCCGGCGACATGTCGTTGTTGCTGCCGGCCGTAGAGGAGATCGCGGGCGCGCACGCCGCCGCGGAAAACAGACCGAGCGCGAGTGCCAGTGAGAAGAGCGGTGCGAAGACGGATCGAACCGCGGTGCGGCGGTGGTGCGCGGGTGCCATTGTTGATTCCTCGAGTGTGACGGAGAGGGAGCTAGGAAGTGGCGACTACAGGTTGATCAATGCGACTGCGGGTGGATCACTGGGTGGTTATGCCGAGCGTTATCGCGGCGAGCATTTTCTCCATCCGCGCGATCTCGGTGGTCTGATCGACGTTCACGTCGGATGCGAACTTGAACACTGTCTCGTCCTGGCCGGCGCCGTAAGAGCCAAACAAATCCTTCACCATCGAGACGGCACCGCGGTGGTGCTGGATCATGAAGGTGAGGAACTTCCGGTCGAACTCCGGTCCCCGCGCGGCGTCCAGCTCCTTCATCTGCGCTTCGGTGAGCATGCCGGGCATCAGCATCTCGTGCTCCATGCCGTCCATCATCATCTTCATTCCCGTCGCGGTTGCCTGGGGCACCGGTTGAAGCCGGTCGCTCAACCACCGCTGCATGGTTACGATCTCGTCCTGCTGAGCGTTGATGATCCGCGATGCGAGGGTAAGGACCGAGCCGCTGGCGCCGTGGTTGGGTGCCCAGCGGGACATGACTATCGCCTGGGCGTGGTGGGCGATCATTCCGGACATGAAATTCACATCCGCAGCGGTGTAGGGAAGGCGGAGGCTGTCTTTTCTTGCCTGAGCTACGTACTGCGGATCGCTGGGTCGGGGAGTGACCGGCGCCGCGGACGTGTTGATCGTTCCGCTGCCGGCGCTGGCGCACGCCGACATGGCGATTGCGGCCAGGAAGGTCGAAGTAATTCGGATCATACCCGTCAAGTTCTGCATGAATGAGATACCGTATATGATACTGACCGGCGCGGAGTTCGGGAGGGCGGAAAAAGAAAAATTGGTGCCGTCGTTGTCGAACACCGCCGAATGAAAAGAGGGGCCCAAATCGGGCCCCTCTTCTGGTTCATGA
>DHJM01000053.1:6896-7367 GCA_002404335.1 Gemmatimonadales bacterium UBA4720 | reverse complement strand
TTGGAACTCTTCGTTCTTGTTCGTTGCGATATCGAAACGAACGCTGCGGGCGATCTGCCCATTTTTGGTATTCTTGATCATTTGAATATCTCCATCACCCCGTCGGAATCTGCCGGACCCCTGCGTACGAGGTTTCTCCGCAGGTCGGCCAACGCCAAAGGCACTAAATCTGGCGCTTCAAACTCTCTCAAATCGTAAGACTCAGTATAACCCTTTTGGGGTCGTAAATGTAGAATTGACAACAATTTACGCTAAGTCGCGCCGGCTACGGCGCTTACCTGATGAGATCGTTTTTCTTGATCCGCGTGAGGGCGATTTAACTCCGGAAGCTCAGCCGGCCTGGAGCCTGAAAAAGCTCCGTTTCTAGCTCCCTTCGAACTTGAAGGACACTTTGATCTTTGCGCGGTAGCTCTCCACTTTGCCGTCCTTCAGAACCATGTCGAGCTGCGAGATCTCCGCCACCCGCAGGTC
>DHJM01000053.1:6431-6798 GCA_002404335.1 Gemmatimonadales bacterium UBA4720 | reverse complement strand
ACCAGCTCGATCACTTTGTAGACGCTCTCTGCCATGTCAGTCACCTCGTCTTGCTGCGTTGGTCGCTGTCCCACAACTATATACTATCCTCTCGTGCGAAGTCGATGAAGCCTCGGTCCGGGTCGACGGCCAGCAACACCACGCCCGTCTCGTCCCCAACGCTCAGGCCGCGACGGCCGCGCACGAGGCGCCCCTCGATCTCATCGGGCTCGATCTTCAACCACGTCGCCTTCTTCGATGTACCGGACACGACGGCGCGAAATGTCTGCCCTATACGATCCCGGAGTGAGAGCGCTGCCGCCCGCTTGCGCGCGCGACGTTCCTCCTTCGAGGGATCCACGCCCTGCGTATACTCGAAGTCGATGAA
>DHJM01000053.1:5323-6228 GCA_002404335.1 Gemmatimonadales bacterium UBA4720 | reverse complement strand
CCCTTCGGCGACGACGCGGTGACGATCGCGGCGAAGCTCTCGCCCACGCGCTCCTCCAGCATCGACGCTCCGGCCACTTTGCGCATCGTGCGCTCGACCTTGCGCGCGGCCTCGCCGCGCTCGGTGCAGCGACTCGCTATCTCCGTGAGCTGCTGATCGGTATATGGCCGAGCCCCGCCCGACGTTGTCGCGCGCAACATCCGTTGTGTGACGAGATCCGCGAACCGGCGATTGGGAGCGGTGGAGTGCACATAATCGGCGACGGCGAGACCGAAGTGCCCCATCTCCCTCCGATCCCCCAGTCGACGCTCGAGAACGTAGATGCCGGGGCCGAGGAGCTTGACGACGGAGAGCGACAAATCGGGGAAGTGCTCGGGATCGGCGACGCGGCGTCGCGCGAGGAACGCACTCAGGGAAACGTTGTCCGGTTTTCCCGGGAGCACTTCACCGAGTTCTGCCGCCAGCGCCACGATGCGATCCCACCGTTTGGGCTCGCGCACCACTCGGCGCAGAGACGGCGAGCCCCGCTCGATCAGATAAGTGGCAACGGACCTATTCGCCGCCACCATGAAATCCTCGATCATGTCGCGCGCTCGATTGCGGCGCGCGACCGCCAGATCCACCACTTTGCCGTTGACGACGACAGGGCTCGCCTCGACGCTCTCGAAGTCGAGCGCGCCAGCGATGCTCCGCGCGAGGCGGAGCCGCTGCGCCGCTTGATCCTGCATGCGGAGCTGATCGTGCAGCTCGGAAGACGCGGCGATCGCCGCCGGGGCCGGCCCTTTCTCCTCGAGCCAGAGGCCGACAGCATCATATACGAGCTTGGCCTTGTTGCGCACGACCGCGTTGTATACCGAGGCTTTGCCGAGCGCTCCATCGTGGGCGACGTCGAATTCGATGACGAC
>DHJM01000053.1:4857-4983 GCA_002404335.1 Gemmatimonadales bacterium UBA4720 | reverse complement strand
CCGTTCAGCCGCATGGCGGCGACCGCCGTGCCGCGAAGAGTCTGCGAAGAATCAGTTACTGCAGGCACTCACGAATGTCGTGACCGCCGGCGGGCCCGAGCCGGCGCCTTCGTCGTGCTTGAAGAA
>DHJM01000053.1:3106-4717 GCA_002404335.1 Gemmatimonadales bacterium UBA4720 | reverse complement strand
CGGAGAGCGTCGTAGACTTCGTCGTCGAACCAGCTCTCGTGCCGGAACTCGAACACGTACCTGCGATCGGTTGGCAGCAGTCCGAGGAATCCGCGGAAGCGGGGCACGTCTTTTTTCAGATTGGGCGGCAGCTGAAAAAGAATCGGCCCCAGTCGGTCGCCGAGCACCGCGGTGTTCTTGAGCAGGAAATCAACGAGATCAGCCGATTGTTCCTTGAGCCGCGCGTGATGCGTGATGCGCTGGCTCGCCTTGAGCGCGAAGGTGAATGTCTCCGGCACCTGCGCCGCCCATTCGCGCAGCACGTTCTCCCTCGGCAGCCGGTAAAACGTGTTGTTGATCTCCACCGCCGGAAATTTGCTGGCGTAGTAGCCGAGGAATCCGTCGTCCTTGAGATCAGCGGGGTAGAAGTTTCCCTTCCACTCCTTGAACGCGTAGCCGCTGGTCCCGGCGAGAATCTTCACGACGCTTTGCGCTTGGACTCGCCTTTCTCCTTTTCCTTTTCCTTCTTGGGTTTCTCGCCGGCGAGACTCGCCTTCAACGCCTGCATCAGGTCGAGCATCTTCGTATCTGAGCCCGGCGTGATGTCAGCCGTGATGTCCTGTCCGTCGACCTTGCGCTGTATGGTCTCCAGCACCCGCTCGCGCACCGTGTCCTTGTACTTGCCGGGCTCGAATGCCTCGTTCGACGTCTGATCGATCAGCTGCTTCGCGAGCTTGAGCTCGGCCTCCTTCACATCTCCGGCCGGGATGGTGACCTCAGTGGTCGGTCGCACTTCGTCGGCGTAATGGAGCTGCTCCATGACGAGCACTCCGTTGAGCGGCCGCAGCAGCACGAGATGCTGTTGTCCCCTCGCCGCGTACTGGCCGAGCGCGGCACGCCCGGTTTCCTTGAGCGCGGCGGCGAGGAGGCGGTACGCGCGATCGCCGCCCTTATCGGGGCCCAGATAGTAGACCTTTTCCATGTACTCGCGATCGACAGTTGCGAGGGGGACGAATTCCAGGACGTCGATGGTGCTCGTCGCCTTCTCCTCCAGCGACTTGAGCTCCTCAGTGGTGAGGACCACGTACTGATCCTTGGCGAACTCGTATCCTTTCACGGTTTCGTCGCGCGTCACGACCTCGTTGTTGTCCTTGGGGCAGATGTACTGCTGCTTGAGGCGCGTGCCGCACTTCTTGTGGAGCATGTTGAACGAGATGCTCGCTTTGGATTCGGACGCGGAATAGATGCTGACGGGGACCGAGACGAGTCCGAAGGAGATCGTGGCGGTGCCTATTGATCGGGCAGGCATGGCTGGGGTCGAAAAAAAGGTGGGCGTGCGCAGTACCGGGCTTTATTATGGTATGCATCACAAACATTTTCTACATGCACAACACCGACATCCCAATCCTTATGCCCGGCAAGGATGACCGCAAGAGGTAACTCGGCCGATCCGAGCGACAATCTCAGCAGCTACCGCGCGAAGCGGTCCCCTGACCGGACGCCCGAGCCGTTCGGGCCGGTCTCGCCCGTACCCGGAAATCTTTTTGTCGTCCACAAGCACGCGGCGCGGAATCTTCATTTCGATCTGAGGCTGGAGATGGACGGCGTCCTTCGCTCCTGGGCGGTGCCGAA
>DHJM01000053.1:1718-3064 GCA_002404335.1 Gemmatimonadales bacterium UBA4720 | reverse complement strand
GAGTATGGAGACTTCGAGGGGAACATTCCGCACGGGAACTACGGGGCGGGCGGCGTGATCGTGTGGGACCGCGGCGAGTGGGTGCCGCTGGAGCCGTGGCGGGAGGGACTCGAAAAGGGGAAGCTCCTGTTCGAGCTCAAGGGATACAAGCTCCACGGAAAATGGACGCTCGTGAAAATCAAGAAGAGCGAGAAGGACTGGCTGCTGATCAAGGAGCGCGACGCGTACGTGACATCGCCGGGCGATCAGTTCCCCGAAGAGTCGGTTCTGTCGGGACTCACAGTCGAAGAAATCATGGCGGGCGACAGCCCGGGTGCGCAGATCCGCAAAGCTCTCGAGGGGGAGACCCAGGCCGTGCGCGCCCGGGTCGATGCGCGGAAGGTCGAGCCGATGCATTGCGAAACCGCGGACGCCGCGTTCACTCGGGATGACTGGTTGTTCGAGCTCAAGCTCGACGGATATCGCTTGATTGCGAGCAAGGCATATGGTGAAGCGCTCTTGCTCACCCGCAACGGGAACGACTATACGAACGTCTTTCCCGAGATCGCGCGCGCGGTGAAATCGCTGCCGTTCGACGAGTGCATCGTCGATGGCGAGGTGGTGTGCCTCGATGCGAAGGGGATTCCAAGCTTCTCGCGGCTCCAGCAGCGCGGACGACTCTCATCGGAGCTGGAGATTCGGCGGGCGGCGGTGGAGCTGCCGGCGACGTTCTATGCGTTCGATCTTCTCGCGTTCGAGGATTTCGATTTGCGTCCGCTCCCTCTCTCGCGCCGAAAGGAGCTGCTGTCCGAGGTCGTGCCCAAGCTCGGGGCTCTGCGCTATCTCGATCACATCGAGACCGAAGGCGAAGCGTTCCTCCAGCAGGTTACGGCGATGGGGCTCGAGGGAATCGTCGCCAAGAAATCCACTTCGCGGTACCGGGGCGGGCGGTCGGGCGATTGGCTCAAGATCAAGGCGGAGCGCACGGGCGACTTCGTCATCGTCGGCTTCACCAAGCCCAAGGGCAGTCGCTCGCATCTGGGCGCTCTCCAGCTCGCGGATTTGGTGAATGGAACGCTCGTGTACGCGGGGCGGGTCGGGACTGGATTCAACGAGGAATTGTTGAAGGAGCTGCACGGGCTGCTCGATCCGATCGTGCGCAATGATCCGTTGTGCGCTGGACCGGTGTACGCGCCTGGCGACGAGCCGCTCAAGAGCGAACAGATTCCTGAGACGAGCACGACCATATGGACGGACGCGGTCCATGTTTGCGAGGTTCGGTACCGCGAGTTCACGCCCGATGGATTGCTACGTCACTCGACGTTCGTCCGACTCAGGAACGACAAGAGTCCGCACGAATGCGAGCG
>DHJM01000053.1:0-1583 GCA_002404335.1 Gemmatimonadales bacterium UBA4720 | reverse complement strand
TCGATTCACTCGCACGATCCGCCCGCGCCCCCCGCCAAAGGTCTGGTTCTGAAGAACATCGCGTTCTCGAACCTGAACAAGATCTACTGGCCGGCCGAGAAGTACACGAAGGGCGATCTCATCGAGTATTACCGCGCGGTGTCGAAATGGCTGTTGCCCTATCTCGCGAATCGGCCGGTGGTGCTGACGCGTTTTCCCGACGGGATCGATGGGAAGTCCTTCTATCAAAAGGACGCGCCGGTGTTCGCGCCGGACTGGATTCGCACGGTCCCGATCTGGAGCGAGGAGACGCAGCGCGAGATCAAGTACTTCGTGTGCGACGACGAGGAGTCGGTGCTGTATCTTGCAAACATGGGGTCGATTCCGCTGCACATCTGGGCGAGCAGGGTGGGATCGCTGGAGCTTCCCGACTGGTGCGTGATCGATCTCGATCCGAAAGAGGCGCCGTTCTCCGACGTGATCCGGACCGCGCTGGTGCTGCATCGCGTGTGCGAATCGGCCGGTCTCCCCTGCTTCGTCAAGACAACAGGGAAGACGGGGCTGCACATCATGCTGCCGTTAGGCCGGCAGTGCACGTACGAGCAGTCGCGCATGCTGGGCGAGCTGCTCGCGCGATGTGTGCTGCGTGAGCTGAACGACATCGCGACGATCACGCGCCATGTCACGAAACGCGGGGACAAGGTCTATCTCGACTATCTGCAGAACCGGCATGGGCAGACGATCGTCGCGCCCTTCAGCGTGCGTCCGCTCCCGGGAGCTACGGTATCGATGCCGCTCGTCTGGGACGAGGTGAATGATTCGCTCGATCCAAAAACGTTCACGATCCGGAATGCGCTGGAGCGCATGGAGCGACTCGGCAAGGATCCCGTGTTGCCGGTGCTCGACTTGAAGCCGGATCTCCCGCAGGTCCTGGATCAGCTCGCAAAAGTGTTGACGAGCTGACCCAACCTCAGGGGCGGATCGTCAGAGTTACTTGACGAGACGGTAGGTGTAAACCGGGCTTGTCCGCGGCGAGATGTCCGTTGTGAGAGTCAAGCCAGCCTCGGAGAAAGCGCCGACCTCATTAAGGCGGCAGGAACTGGTACACGTACCGAACGACCCTACCGTGATACTGTCGTTCGCGATCCTGTACTCATCGTGAAGTGTTTCAGTTCTATTGTACGTCTGTCCATTGTTCGCGGAATAGTCGCGGTAACGATCGACCCGGACGGCGCCACCGGCGTCGTAAAGGAACAGAGAGCCCGAGAGTACGGTCGAACCGACGTCGACTCCCATGAAGGTGACGGGTAGGGGATGCCCATCGATTTCGGTGAGGGTGTACGTTCGCCCAATCGCCCCCGTGGAATCGGCACACGCTGATGCGGCGACGGAGACGAAAAGCATTGCGGCCAGACGAGAGAGTTGCATACGGCCCTCCGGAAGGGGTTGAGGGGTTGCTCCATCAAGCTGTAAGGTACGTGTCGGCTGCAAGATGGGCTGGTTAAATGCGTCCAATCCTGGGCGTCACTAACTTTCCGTTCAATGAGATCGGCTTTATCCCGCGATTGAAAACGATGAATGACTGATACCGCGCCGGGAAACGA
>DHJM01000041.1:19588-23799 GCA_002404335.1 Gemmatimonadales bacterium UBA4720 | reverse complement strand
CGCGACGAGTTCGCCGAGTGGGACAGCCCCGCGACGATAGCCGCCGTGGAATCCGCTCTCTCCCGCCTTGGAAAAGTCGTGCGCCTGGAGGCGAAAGAGGATTTTCCGGAGAGACTCCGCCAGGTCAGACCCGACATCGTCTTCAACATCGCCGAGGGATTTCACGGGGTAAACCGCGAAGCCCACGTTCCGGCGATCTGTGAGTTTTTCGGAATTCCCTACTCCGGAAGCGATCCCTTCACTCTCTCGCTCTGCCTCGACAAGGCGAGAACGAAGGAGACGCTGACCTTCCACGGCATCCCGACTCCAAGGTTCGCGGTCGTCGAGAAACCCAAAGACTTCAAAGGCGCTACGGAAGGATTGAACCTTCCTCTCTTCGTCAAGCCGCTCCATGAAGGGTCGTCGAAGGGAATCACCGACAGCAATCTCTGCTTTGACCTCAACCACCTCTTCAGGCAGACCGAGTTCCTCCTCGAGAGCTACAAGCAGCCCGTTCTCATCGAGGAGTATCTGCCGGGGAAGGAATTCACCTGCGCGGTTCTCGGCAACGGCGCCGACGCGACGGTGCTGCCCATAGTCGGAATGAATTTCGAGACACTGCCCAAGGGCGCTCTCCCGATTTACAGCTTCGATGCAAAGTTCGTCTGGGATCGTCCAGAAAATCCGCTTGATATTTTCCAATGTCCGGCGCGTATCACGCGGGAGCTTCAGGCGTCTATTGAGCGAGTAACGCTCGACGCCTTCCGTGTGCTCGGCTGCAGAGACTGGGCGAGAATCGATGTTCGTCTCGATGCTTCCGGAGTTCCGAACGTTCTCGAAGTGAATCCGCTGCCGGGAATTCTTCCCGATCCAGCGGACAATTCGTGTTTGCCGAAGGCCGCGCGAGCGGCAGGGATCGGCTATGAAGAGCTCATTCAGAATTGTCTGAAGTACGCTGCGGCGCGGCAGGGGGTGGATCTCGATCACTCCCTCTCGAGGACCAGCGGAGCTCAGGGCGCTCCCGCGCTCGCCGCCAGCGCATCGGCGTAACCGATACCAGACAAAGGAACACGATGAAGATTGCCTTGTTGTTCGACGGCCTCTCGGCCCTCGGGAAAGCTCCCGAGGTTCAGCTGCTCGATTCTATCGAAGCGGTGGAGAGCGCCCTCCTCGATTGGGCGACAGAGGTCGTGCGCGTGCCCGTGAGCAACGACGGCCGCTGGGTCGAGCGCGTCCGCAAAGGAAAGTTCGATCTCGTCTTCAATCTCGTCGAGGGCATTGATGGAGAGGCCATATACGAGCCGATGGTCATCTCGGTGCTCGAGCTTCTTGGAATTCCTTTCACCGGAAGCTCCAGCTGGACGACCGCGCTCACGCTCAGAAAGAACATCGTCAACGGAGTGCTCGACCGCGCCGGATTGCCGGTACCGCGCTGGAGCCACGTCCGCCGCGGCGATGAAATCACGAGCGTCGGATTCCCGGCGATCTGTAAGCCGGTCGCCGAGGATGCCTCCGTCGGAATCGAGCAGCGCTCGGTCGTAAGGACCATGCGCGGTCTCTCGGCAAGGATCGAAGCGATGTTCGAGGGCTGGGACGAGGTGCTGGTTCAGCGCTTCATTCCGGGTCGCGAGGTGAATGTCGGCATCGTCGGCGACGAAGTCATGCCGATCGCGGAGATCGATTTCGCCCAGATGCCGCGCGGGATGTGGCACATCGTCTCCTATCGGTCCAAGTGGGAGACGGGGAGCGATGAAGATCTCGGCGCCAAGCCGAATTGTCCCGCCGACCTTTCCGAAGATCTTTCCAATGAGCTCATCGCCATCGCCCGCACGGCATGGAATGTGGTAGGTGGAGAGGGATACGGCCGCTGCGATTTCCGCATTGACCAGTCGGGTCGCCCGTGGCTGCTCGAGGTGAACGCCAACCCGGACATTTCGCCGACCGCTGGACTGGCGCGCATGGCTGGCGTCGCGACCATCGGCTATTCCGACCTGATCCGGCGCATCTGCGATCACGCGCTGGCGAAGCGTGGAGAGAACTACACAGAGCGCTGGGCGAAAACACTCAGGCTGTCCGGACTAGGTTGAGCGTGATGTTGCTTGAAGGGTTGCAGGAATCTGGCATCGAGTCGTTCGGCGCCGGAATATCGCCCCGATCCGAGGATGTTCGGATCATCTACAACGCCCCTAACGGGGCCGGAGTGATGCACGCATGAGCGATTGGCAACAGATCATCAAGGATCAGAGCATTGCAAGTCTCGAGAAGCTGGCGGACAAGTTCGGGCACGACGTCATCGACGTCGAGGCGCTGAAGCCGGCTTTCGACAACTTCCAGATGCGAATCACTCCTGCTGCTCTCGAGCAGATCAAGGAAGTGGGCGATCCGATGTGGAATCAATACGTGCCGACGGTCGAAGAGCTCGACGTGGTAGACGGCGTGATTGATTCACTCGATGAGGACGGCGACTCGCCCGTGCCGAACATTACTCACCGATATCCGGATCGTGCGCTGTTTCTCGTGAGCCCGATTTGCGCGACCTACTGCCGCTTCTGCACGCGGCGCCGCAAGGTCGGCGATCCCGAGAAGATTCCGCTCAACCAGTACGATTCCGCGTTCAAGTATCTCCGCGAGCACACGGAGATCCGCGACGTCATCATGAGCGGCGGCGACCCGATGATGTTGAGCGATCGGAGGCTGGAGTACCTTTTCCAGCAACTGCGCGCGATTCCACACATCGAGATCATCCGCATTGGGAGCCGCATCACCTCGCACCTGCCGGAGCGGATCACGCCGGAATTCTGCGAGATGGTGCAGAAGTACCACCCGGTCTTCATGAACACGCACTTCAATCACCCGAGCGAGCTGACACCGACCGCCGTCGCCGCGCTGGATCGCCTGTCGAGAGCCGGCGTATCGCTTGGCTGCCAGACCGTGCTCCTCAAAGGCGTGAACGACGACCCCAAGGTGATGATGAAGCTGATGCACGAGCTGCTCAAGGCGCGCGTGCGGCCCTACTACCTATATATGGCGGACCAGGTGGCAGGCGGCGAGCACTTCCGCACGACGGTGCAGAAGGGTCTCGAGATCATGCAGGCCCTGCGTGGATGGACATCTGGCCTCGCTGTTCCGCAATTTGTCATCGACTCCCCGGGCGGCGGCGGCAAGGTGCCACTCCTGCCCGAGTATCTGGAGTCAATCACCGACGACGAAGTGATTTTCAAGAATTACGAGGGCAAGCGGCAGGTCTACAAGCAGCCGCACACCGTGCCCGCCGTTCCGGCCGAGCTCGAGCCGGCGGCCGAAGTCGGTGTCGTGCCGATCAGCAGGAAGAAATCCGCGGCGCCGAGGCGAACCAAGCGCCGGCGCGCGGCGGGCGAATAGGCCCACCCGACAATCAGGCCGCCTCGCTGTCGAGAGGCGGCCTTTTTGTGCGGCTGGTCGGATCACATTCGGAAGTTCGCCATATTGTTGCCGCGCCGGAACCATTATTGATGCAATCTGTCTCTGTTCAACCCATGAGGATTTATGTCGAGATGTTTTGCAGTCGCATTGGCCGCTGTTGTTGCCTTCGCTTCCGCCGCGAGCCCCCAGAGCAAGCCACGACCCGATGATTGGTCCGCGGTAACAAGCGCCATCGGTCGACCGGGCGTGGTTCAATCCGATGGCGCGATGAAGTACGGTTTCCCGCGCAGCGATCTAAAGGTGACTGTCAACGGCGTGAGAGTCAGACCGGCTTTGGCGCTTGGGTCATGGGTGGCATTCAAGCGAACGGCCACAAACGAGGCGATGGTGATGGGCGATCTCGTTCTCATCGAGACGGAAGTCTCGGCCGTAATCGACGCGCTACAGCAGAAAGGCGTTCAGCAAACCGCGGTGCACAACCACCTCCTTCGCGAATCTCCTCGGGTCCTGTACGTTCACATTTCGGCGCACGGCGACGCTGCCAGGATCGCGGCGGCGATTCGAGCCGCGCTCGACCTCACGAAAACTCCCGCGCCTTCGCCGCCCGAGCGTGCGCCGGCGCTAGAGCTCGACACTGCACTGATCCATCGGACACTCGGGTACGGTGGAAAAGTGAACGGCGGTGTCTATCAGGTCAGCGTCCCGCGCCGCGAGCCAATTACAATGGATGGCGAGGTCGTCCCTCCATCGATGGGTGTCTCGACCGCGATCAATTTTCAGCCGACAGGACGTGGCTGGGCGGCGATCACCGGCGACTTCGTGATGCTTTC
>DHJM01000041.1:1695-19474 GCA_002404335.1 Gemmatimonadales bacterium UBA4720 | reverse complement strand
ACCAGCCGCCTCTTCGTCAGGGGCGGTATCCGAACCATACACGTCCATTCGACCTCCACGGGTTCACTGTCCTTTGCAACCATGCCTGCGATTACCCCAAAACAGGAGTTTCGAGCCATTGCAAGAAGCTACAACTTGGACCCAAACCCTCCAATAGTAAGACGATATCCCAGGCCGAACTGGTACAACCGGAACCGCTTTCTACCGGACTGTATTCGGGTCGATTCCCCTAGTAGCGAAAATCCGGCCAACAGCCTCGCCAATCTTGTTATTGGGGGTGCTCGCGCCAGCTGTTACGCCCACCCTTACCTGAGCCGTACGCGAAAGCCAGTCCGAAGATTCGACGTCTTCCTTTGCGCCGAGGGGGCGGTGGCGGATGGTGCCGGAAGCCGGATCGATGTCATCGGCGTCCTCTACATGGAAGGTGGTGACAGTCTCAGAACAGAGCGCAGCCAGTGACATAGTATTGCTGGAATTGTATCCGCCGATCACAACCATCACGTCGAGGGGTTCGCGCAACAGCTCAACTACGGCATCCTGACGCTCCTGGGTCGCGCTGCAGATCGTGTCGAAGGTCCGGAAATTCTCCTTCGCGTAATCGCTTCCCCGGGCGTGCGCCATGGAGCGTCCGACCAGCTCTCCGATGGCGAGGGACTCACGGGCGAGCATCGTGGTCTGATTGGCGACGCCGATGCGCCGGAGATCGCGCTCGGGATCGAAGTTGGGGGAGGTCGCGTGCGCAAAGCGCTCGACCAGGGCAGAGGCGCTGAGGCGCCCTTCAATGAAATCACACACCAGGCCGGCCTCGTCGATATTGCGAACGATGAGGTACTGGCCGCCCTCGTACTTCTCCGCCTGCGAGGCCGTGGCGCGCGTCTCTTCATGGTAGTACTTGCCGTGAATCAGCGAAGTGAATCCATCGCGCGCGTAACTCTCCACCCGCTTCCAGACATTGAGCACGGAGCCGCACGTCGTGTCGACCATCACGCATCCGATTTGCCTGAGGGTCTCGAAATCCGTGATCGTCACCCCGAAGGCTGGAAGGATGACCACATCTTCCGTCTTCACCCCCGAGAAATCGATGCGGCCATTGTCGGGCATGAGGAACGTGATCCCCATCCCCTGGAGTTTCGAGTTCACGTGCGGGTTATGGATGATCTCGCCAGCCAGGTAGATGGTACGATCGGGGAACTTCTTTCTGGCCTGGTATGCGTAGTCGACCGCGCGCTCTACCCCATAGCAGAAGCCGAATTCCTTCGCTAAACGGATGGTTACATCCCCCACAGTCAGGGTATATTCCCGATCCTTGAGCAGGTCTACCAGGTGGCCAGTATAGTCCGAGGCCAGTTCGGACTGGATCTCGGATTTCAACCCGAATCCTTTCCGAAAGTACGTGGCACCCCCGGTTCCGTTTGGGGTGTTGGCCTGCATATTCCCTGTGGTGGGAGCGGCGGTCCCGCCCGGACCCTGCCCCTTCACCGACGTATCAGACATACCTTGAATCTAGCAGTGACTAACCGTTAATGCGCTTCGATAAACGACGATGACCGAGTCATTCGGAGCGTACCCCGCAGAACAGACAGTGGCGCCCATCGAGAGCGCGCCATTCATGCCCGCCATCACGCGGCCGCCAGGCCTGAGTCGACCTGCACCCATCGTCAAAGGCGATACCATAGGTGTGGTGGCTCCATCGTACGCCCCGCAGCGCGGGTGGCTCCTTCGTGGAGCCAAAGCGATGGAGGATGCCGGCTACAAAGTCATCCTCTGCGACGAGGTCGACCGGTTCCGCCGCTTCCAGCAACGCGAAGATGAGCGGCGCGCTGAAAATCTGATGCGGATCTGGCTCAACCCCGATGTGAAAGCGGTCATCGCCGCGACCGGTGGCTACGGGGCCGTGAGACTCCTTCCCTTTCTGGACCCCGATGTTTTCCGCCGGAATCCCAAGTCTTTCGTGGGATACTCGGACATCACGGCGCTGCATCTCTGGCTGATGCGTCGAGCCCAGTTGCGTGTCTTCCACGGCCCGACCCTCGACGATCTTTTCCCGGGCGGGAACGACCCCACGGTCCTGTCCCTTCTGACCGCTCTCTCCACGCCGCGCCCCGAGTCGGAGATCGGACGCGGAAGCGCGCGCGCCGTGCGGCGGGGCACAGCCGTGGGCCGGCTCACCGGGGGAAATCTGTCTCTGGTACAGCAGACCATCGGCACTCCCTACGAGATCGATACGCGGGACGCAATTCTCTTCCTCGAGGAGACGCGCGATCCCATGTCAGTCGTGGACGAGCGCCTACTCCACCTGCGCGCAGCTGGATTGCTCCGTCATGTCCGTGGCATCGTCTTCGGCCAACTCTCGCTCGATCGATCGGAAGAGGATGAGTTCGAGGATTTCCTCCTCGATCTCGTGTCCGATCTCGAGGTGCCAGTTCTCATGGATTTCCCGTCCGGACACGAGGTCCCGAATCTCACACTTCCCCTCGGAACCGAGGTGGAGCTGGTCGCCGACGAAACGACTGGCTGGCTTTGCTATCGGGAGGATGCGCTCGCGTTTCCCGAGGAGAGGCCGAGACTCAGTCTCGTCTAGAGTCCGCCTGCTTTGACCGTTGCATCGATAGCTATGCACCAGACGTGAAGGAGCATCAGGTGAACTTCCTGGATAAAAGCGCCCTCCTCGCTCGGCACGGCGACCACAAGATCGGCGTCGGCACCAGTCAGCCCCTGCTTCCCGCATAGCGCGATTGTAACCGCGCCCTTGTCCTTCGCGGCCTTGAGACCGCGCAGCACGTTTTCGGAACGGCCGCTCGTCGTGATTCCGACGACTGCATCACCCATTGTCGCCAGAGCCTCGACCTGTCGCTCGAACAGGGCGCCATATCCAAAATCGTTGGCGATGCAGGTGGCGACGCCCGAGTCGGCAACCAGCGAGATGGCCGGCAGCGCCCTCCGCGTCTCCTTGAAACGGCCAATCAGCTCTTCGACGAGATGGCTGGCCTGGGTCGCGCTGCCTCCGTTCCCGAAAGCGAGAATTTTTCCGCCGCGGCCGAGGGAGGAGATGATGGCTTCCGCGGCGGCGTCCGATGCTGGCTGAAGCGAAGCGATGCATGCATCGATGACTTTCCGATGCTCGCTGAAATGCGTGGCAAAGTGTTGTGCTGGCATGCGCGGATTATACGAGTGAGAGCAGTCGGCGCCAGTGCGCGTCCACTATCGCCCGCGACGGCGGCGCCTGGGGTCCGAGCTTCTGCCGGGACCGCGTGCACGTCCACCCTCGTTGGAGCCACCGCGTCCCCGTCCGGAAGGGCGTGGTCCCCCGCGAGGTCCGTGTCGCGCACCATGTCGGTGATCGCCACCTCTTTGATGCCGCCGAAACTCGCCCGCAATCCGCCGCACCTCACTCTCGGCGTGCGACAACATGCTGCGATCGTCCTGAGTTTCCTCCACTTCGTCCGGCGACCACGGCTGCGCGAGGCGTTCCTGGAGGTCCTCTAGCGTGTCGGCGCGCACGGCACCGCGCTGACCGCGGAGCACAACGAATCGCGCCGGGCGATCCAGGGCCGGAACTTCCGCCGCCGTCAGCGTGCGCGCGACCTTTTCCGGGAGACGAAGTCTGGCCACGCCGCGACGCTCGCCATCGCGCTCCTCCACATCGTAGTCGATCTCGACATCGCGGTCACGAATCGTCACCTGATTGGGCAAACGATCGAGGCGCTCCCGGACCTCGAAAGGAACGAACTGTTCGCTGTCCACCCCGAGCCTGGCTGATTGGAAATCATCCATGGAGCTGACCCGCGCCAGCTGGTCTTCGTACAGCGCGGTGAGCTCGGGCAAGCCAAGACGCTTCGTCTCTCCGCCGGAGCGCTTATATGCTTCACGGATCTCTTCGATCGCTTCGCGGTTCTTCTTCACCGCGAAATGCTTCGCTTCGCCGCGCGCCAGCGCTTGCGCGAGCACGTGTCGCGCCTCCTTCGCCAACTCGGGTGGAAACTCTTCCACCGTCTCCAGCTCACTCTCGAGCTCGAAGCCGAAATAGTCGAGCGATCGTTTCAGCATGAGTGGACCGTGCTTTCGCCGTGGATCGTAGACTACTTCGACCCTGCCGCGGGTCGCGTAACGATGGATCAGCTCCATCGGGATCTGCGTCCCTTCGATCGCCGCGCGGGGAATGCCGGAGCGATCGGCAAAGTATCGGAGGTCCCCCGCAATCGCGCCCCAGCTCCCGGCCACGCTCGTCTTGGAGACCCGTGCCTCGGTCCCGTCCGCCGTGTGCTCGTTGACGACGAGATCGAAGGGCATGTACTGCGCGAGCAGCTCAGCGAACTTCCGATAGATGTGATCGCGCGCATTCACCATTTTCGTCGGCAGCTCCATGCCGAGGGCCCGATAGATGCTCGCGGTAGCGAGTGCCGCGTCCTCGATCGCCTTCACCAGCACACCGCGCTGCTCCGCCCAGCCCTCGATGCTCTCGTCGAAGAGGTGTCTTGGAAGCCCGTATACCTCGCCGATATACCCGCAATGCGCAAATGCCTCGGCGTAGAGATTGTAGGCGGTGAGATGATCGCTGCCCGGCACAATCACACCGGAGAGATCGCGTTCCTCGCGCGTCATTCGGTGCAATGACTCGATCGAGCTCATCACGGCCAGGTAGGGAACGAGATCGTCATCGGCGTTCACCAGCAGCTCCGCCCACGAGCGATCCACCGGCATCGCCTCGACGGATTTTCCGTAGCGCGAAAGCCGTCCGTTCTCGATGATGCCCCGCTGCTCGAGCAGCGATATGGCTTTGCGATAGGCGACGCGATCGAGCGGAACGGGGAGCTCCAGCTCGTCCGCGGCAACGCCGAGATCCGCGCAGGTCATCGCGACGCGCTCCGAGTCCCCCGCCAGCTGGAACTCGGGGGCCGTCGGCCTCAGCGACGAGAAATGAATGTCGCGATCGGAGAGTATGAAGACCCTTCCGCCCGCGACGCGGCCGTGTACTCGACCGGCCATCTGCAGGATCTCGTTGGCGCCGAGGTGGAGCCTGGTGAGGACGTTCTTGCCGCGCTCGATGACGTTGCTGAAGCGAGTGTCGTCGATGACCACAGTGTCGAGGCCCTGAACGTTGAGAGCGCTCTGCCCCGCCGCCGTCATTGCGAGGAAATACGGTTTCTTCTCTTCGCCTTCGAGAAATGGGCGGATTACTCTGATCGGCTCGCCACCGTGATAGAACGCGCTGTTGATCCGGGGAAAACGTTCTCCCACCGTTTCCGCCGCGTCTTCGACTCCCGCCCGGGTGGGGAGGAACATCCCGACTCCGCGCTTTTCCTTCACCACCGCCTGCAGGAACCGGTCGTCGAGAAATGTCCGCGGATCTTTCCTCACGATCTTCACGTCAGCCGCTTTCGAGGGATCGAACGCCGACGTCTCCAGCACCGCCGCGGCATTGAGGTAACGCGCGTAGAACGTTGGATCCACGGTCGCGGACAGCCAGATGAACCGGCACCCCACTCTCTTACCGAGAGCCAGACACAGCTCCAGCTCCGCTGACGTCTGATGGATCTCGTCGACCACCAGGGTATCGGTGGGAAGTATGTCTCCGTCCTGGAACCATCGTCGCGCGATCCCCGTCGTGACCACGATCACGTTCCAGGTCGGCGTCTCGGGCGTCGCTTCGCGCTCGCGATTCACTACCCCGGTTTTCAGAACGTCGGTGCCGAGGATCGTCTCGGCGATCGGGCGGATGGAGAGTGTTTTACCGGTGCCCGTGCCGGCCACGATCCCGAATCCCTTCCCCGCTGCCGCCAGCTGGCGAATTTCCTCGCCGTGCTGCTTCTCGAGGATCGTCGGGATCCGCAGGCCGAGTGCGAGCTCGATTGTCTCGCAGGCAGCGCGCGTGGGGGCGATGACGATGAGGCGACCTGTCGGCGGCTCAGCCGCTACGTACGCCTCGCGGTCCGGAGGGAGGTATCTGTCGGTGACGGTGCGCTGCATTCACCGTGGAAGTTGCACACATCGCACCGGATGCGAAACGGCCCCGGAAGACCGAAGTCTCACGGGGCCGTCGCCATGACCAAGAGGCTTAGTGATTGCGGTTGTCGTTGTTATTGCGGTTGTCGTTCTTACCCTGTCGCTTCTGTTGCTTTCTGTCTTCCTTCTGCCGCCTGTCCTGCGCCTTCTGCCACTGCTTGTCGTTCTGGTTGGCGACGCGGGTATTCAGGATCGTGAACGAGCCGTTCCGGTTACGACGGGCGCGCTGGATGACCAGGTTGCCGTTCGCATCGCGGGTGCGGCGCTCGTAGATCGAGTTGTTGTCGCGACCCTGGCCTACCTGATACCAGCCGCCGTCGACGCGATTACCGTTGTCGTTGCAGTTCACGTTGTTGCCGCTGCGACCGAAAATGATGTCGCCGACGGTGTTGGTGCTCTGGTTGTAACTGCAGTTGGTGTTGCGATTGTTGGTATTGTTGACATTGCCGATCGTGTTCGTGCTGATGATCGACATGTTGCCACGCGAATCGCGCCGCGCACGCTGAACTACGATGTTGCCGTTACGGTCCTGAGTGCGGCGCTCATAAATCGTGTTGCCGCTGCCATCGCGACCGACCATGCGCCACGATCCATCGACGTTTACTGAGGCGCTGCTGGTTGGTAACGGGCGGCTGCCCAGGATCTGAGCATCGAGTGTCGCTGTGGAAGCGAGGCCCGCGAGTGCCAGTGTGATTACGAATACCTTCATTTTGATATCCTCCGAGTAATTAGATCGACGAGCTCGTCGGCGGGACTAGACTTGCTCTTGTCGTTTTTTCCTTTTTTCGTCTTCGGCGCATCATCTCCGAAGAGAACCCTGCCATTGGCCGGACGATTTCTCACTGCCGACGCGCAATCAGTTGGCGCCGGCTGACGCGCTGCCGGTACATCGTTGATCCAAATGCGGCACATCCCGGTCGGCGGAAAGAACCCGGGCGGCACGATCTGCTGACGCAACTGTGATTGCTGGACCGCAGGCGTCTGTGGCTTTGCCGGAACCGGTCGTTGCGCTTCTGCCGCGCTCGCCGAGACAATAAGTCCCAGGATGGCGGGCATCGCGAACCGCAAAAAAGACCCGAGTGAGTTGGTGCCGAAACGGTGAATCATGCCGTATAGGGGTGCACGTGCGGTGCCATACCCTGTGAATTGGGGTAAGTCATTATGGAGTATGCAGTTACCTACACCTGGCCCACTCAATCGAAGCCCCTGGTGTCCACTCAAAGGGACGAGACAGTGAGAGATTGATACATATTTGGTGCGGCCATCAAAACCACCCTTTTTGGGGAGCAATAAACCCCTCTCCCGGACTGGCTAATCCCCGAAAGAAATGCCGGTTGCGCGTGCCGTCAATACCGTGTCGTGGTCGATCTCGACGCGCTTCGGCACTTTGAGCACATCGGTGAGCGGAATGGTCACGATGTGCGGCGACTGAAGCGCGATCATGTGGTCCCATTTCTCATCGGCGACCGCGCGCACCGCCGCGCCGCCAAATCTCACCGCCAGCAATCTGTCGTAGCCCGTCGGCTGGCCGCCGCGCTGAAGATGTCCAAGAATCAGGGAGCGCGTTTCTTTCTTGGTGCGCGTCTCGATCTCGTCGGCAATCCGCTCGGCGACGCCGCCGATCCTGACCGCCTGACCCGGCATGGACTTGCCACGGATCGCAGGAGCTTCACCCTTGGGGAACGCTCCTTCCGCGATCACGACGATCGAGAAGTGCCTGCCCGAGCGGTCGCGCGCTGCGATCTTCTCGCAGACTCTTTCGATGTCGTAGGGGATTTCGGGGATGAGAATCACGTCGGCCGTACCGGCGAGCCCGGCATGCAGCGCGATGAATCCAGCGTTGCGGCCCATCACCTCGAGAACGATGACGCGGTCGTGGCTCTCGGCCGTGGTGTGCAGCTTGTCGATCGCTTCCAGAGCCGTGTTGACCGCGGTGTCGAATCCGAAAGTCGTGATCGTACCGGCCACATCGTTGTCGATGGTCTTGGGAACGCAGACAATCTTCATTCCAAGCTGGCAAAGCTGGTGGGCGATGCTCATCGATCCGTCCCCGCCGATGGAGATTACGGCGTCGATGCCCAGCTTCCGCGAGTTTTCGATCAGCTCTCCGGACCGGTCCTTGTCGACAAACGTCCCGTCGGGTTGCGCGATCGGATAGCTGAATGGATTCCCGCGATTGGTGGTGCGGAGGATCGTCCCACCCAGGTGCGCGATGCCCCGCACCGTCGCGGCAGTCATCGGAATGACTTCTTCTTCGCCGAGCAGCCCGGCGTAGCCCTTCTTGATGCCGAGCACTTCCCAGCCGCGGTTCACCGCCGAAAGCACGGCGGAGCGTATTACCGCGTTGAGCCCGGGAGCGTCGCCTCCACCGGTGGACAACGCGATTCTCACGATTTCACGATTTCTCTTCCATGAGTGATAGGACTTCACCCGGCTTGGCGTGCCGTCCTGTCTTGGATTTCTCGTAAACTGGAATTCCATCTACGATAATCTCGAACCTGCCGCCCTTCGACGGAATCATCTGCAGCTCCGCGTTGGGAAAGCGCTGACGAATCTCAGCCGCCAAACTGGCGGCTCGTGGCTGGTAGTTTCAAACTACGCAGTACTCGATGCTGATCTTCATTGGGCCCGTGGCGGACGTTGAGCTCTATTGAGCCGTCGGTGCGTACTGCTGGACTAGCTGAAGCGCTTCCGGCGTCCCGACGGCTTTCAGCGCATTGATTGCCGGCGTGCGGATCACGTTCTGCCAGACCTCCGACGCCATCATCTGCTTGGCGAGCGGAAGCGCTGCATTCTTCTCGAGGAGGATGTCCGACGCGAGGGCCGCACCGCGGACGAAGAGGCTCGGATCCGTGTGCGCGATTTCACGGAGGCGGATGTTCACGTCTCTGGCGGTAGTTCCGCTCAGCGTCAGCCGACCAATCGCGGTCACGGCTTCCTGGCGCACGCGACTATCCGGATCGCGAGTCGCGGCCATGAGAGAATTGGTGACGCTCCGCATCGGCGCGACCGTGACCCGGGTCGGATCGCTTCCCCAGACACCGATCGCATCTACCGCGCGAGCACGCACCGCCCAGAATTTATCGTTGCGCATCGAGCCGATCAGAGCGTTGAGCGCCGCCTGGTCACCTGGCCGCTGCGCCAGTACGTCGACCGCTTCGATTCTGCCGAGCACGTCGTCGTCGTAGACGAGCTGGTAGCGCAGCATCGCGGTGGAACGCGGGAAATCGGTGAGATCGAGAATCCAGTTGCCCTTGTCCCAGCGAATCGAGCGGGGTGGAGCCTTGAGATTCGTCCCGGCTTCTCCGGTTCCATTCCGAACCGGCACCACGAAGCGAACGATGCCGCTGTCGGTGCGGACCTCGACATCGGCGTCGACATCGAAGAATCCGGTGAGGCTGTCGCGAGGCTGTGTCTCTTTCGCGGTGATCACCAGCCGGCCGGCGGCGCGATCATACAGTGACGAGACCTGAAACACCGGAAAGCCGGCGCCGTACACCCATTGGTCGAAAAACGCCTTGTAATCCTTGCCGGTCGTTTCCTCGAACGCCTTGCGCAGATCGTCGGTGACGACGTTGCCATAGGCGTGCGCCGTGGTATAATGGTTCATCGCTTTCCAGAACAGATCGTCGCCGAGCTGGTGGCGAAGCATCTGAAGAATGGTCGCGCCCTTCGGATAGATGTGACCGCTGAAGAAAACCTCGATGGGATCGTTGACCCACTTGTTCCATACAATCGGCCGTCTGGTGCGACGGTCCGCATCGATCGTCTGCTCCTGCGCGCCGAGGCGGTCGAGAGCGCCTTCGTCGACGCCGAGATCCTCCTCGCGAAAGACCTGCTCCATGAACGTTGCGAATCCCTCGTTGAGCCAGACATCTCCCCAGTCGCTTGTGGTCAGGAGATCTCCGTACCATTGATGTCCGAGCTCGTGGGCCATGAGACCCACGGAGTTGGCCTGCGGCTCCGACCATGCGGGGTGGAGAATCGCGGCGTCGTTCTGCGATGTCGCGGTGACATTCTCCATTCCGCCGTACTGGAATTCAGGAATGACGATCTGGTCGTACTTGGACCACGGATACGGAACGCCGGTCTTGCGGGAGAACAGATCGACGGCCTGCGGAGTCTTGGCGAATCCGCGCCAGGCGGCGTCGACCGAATCGGGGTACGTCCAGTAACCGATGGGCACGTTGCGCCACGCCTTGTCCTGGAGCACGGTGTAGTTGCCGACGACCGTCGTCATCAGGTACGTCGATGCGGGCTTGTCGAGGACCCAGTGCCATTCGATGCTGTCGCCCACCGCGCGCGATCCGGCGAGGCGGCCGTTCGAGAGAGCGCGCTCGCCCTTGGCGGTCCAGATGTAGAACTCCCAGGTCGTCTTGTCGTTCGGGAAATCGTAGGTAGGAACCCAGTAGTGATTGTCCTCGGTCTCACCTTGAGTCCAGACGATGTGCTTGGCGGGTCTGAAGTAGGCGCCCTTGGAGCGATTGGCGCCATCGTATTCGATGGTAATGGCTGTCGTTCGCCCCGAGGCCAGGCGCGTCGCGAGGTGCACCGTGAGCGCGCGTCCATCGTAATCGTATTTCAGCGCTGTGGTGCCGGTGGCGACGGATTTGAACGTCATGTCGCCGGCGTCGATGACGACATTCGAGAGTGGCGCAGCGCCCCGGAGTCCGGCGATTGTCAGCGTCGTCGTTCCAACCACTGCCTGACGCGGCCAGTCGAAGCGGACGATCGTCACTTGATGCTGAAGATCGTATTTCCGCACTCGCTCCGGATGCGTGACCCCATCGGGCGGCGGGCCCCAGACGATCAGAGGCGTCTCCTGAAAGGGTGGAACGCGATCCACGGACCGGCTCGTGTCCATCTGAAACGGAGGAAGAACGGGCTGCGGATTGGGCCGCGGGATCACGGTCGAAGGAATTGTCGACGGGGTCGTTGACGGCGATGCGCAAGCGACGATGAGCGCGCTTGCAGCGGCGCCCATGAGGAATAGTCCTTTCATTTTACACTGGAACAGGATGAATACGTTCGGGTGATTCGGACCAGCTGCGTAGCATGCTTTCATCATATGCTATCTAACCAGTTAACCCGGCGAAAGGATAGGCACTGATGCGACGCGCGTTCACCATCGTCGAGCTCACCATCACGATCTGCGTTCTGGGCGTACTGTCCGCCATCGCCATGCCATGGGCCGGCGAATTGCTCGACAGGGTCCACATTCGCAGCGCGGTCGTGGAGATCGAATCGACTTTCAGCGGCGCCCGACACATAGCGATCGCGCGGTCCGCGCAGGCGACGGTCGATATCGACACCGCGACTCGGACGCTCTACGTCAGTGTTGGAGCCGACACGCTTCGAAAGCGTGAGGTCGGAGCGGATCATGGAGTTCAGCTCTCGGCGAGTCGTGTGCGGATGTCCTACTCGGCGACTGGCATGGGATACGGCGCCGCGAACCTCAGCGTCTTCGTGCGACGGAACGCGTCCGTCGATACCGTTTTTGTGTCGCGACTGGGTCGCCTTCGGCATTGATCGATACCGGCGGCGCGATGTCTACGGGATCCTGCTCGGTTGCAACTGGAACAGCCACATCCGAGGTGGTCCCGAAATCGTAGCCGGGAACCGAGATCCGTGGAATCTGCTGCCCGATCATGCGCTCGATGGTGCGCACCATGGCGATCTCGTCGGGCGACATGAAGGTGTAGGCATCGCCGGTCGCCGCGGCCCGGCCAGTGCGGCCGATGCGGTGCACATAATCTTCCGGCTGCTGGGGCACATCGTAATTGATGACGTGGCTGATGCCACTTACATCGAGCCCGCGCTGCGCAATGTCCGTTGCCACCAATACCCGGATCTTGCCTGACTTGAAATCCTCGAGGGCGCGGGTGCGCTCACCCTGCGATTTATCGGCGTGCATCGCCGTCGCGGCGATTCCCTGATCCTCGAGGTGCCTGACGACGCGGTCGGCGCCGTGCTTGGTACGGGTGAAGATGAGAACCGAGTCCATATTCGCTTCCTTCAGCAGCTCGACGAGCAGCGTGCTCTTTCGATCGCGCGGCACCGGGTAGACGGCGTGCGTCACCGTGCTGGCCGCCTCGGAGCGGCGTCCGACCTGCACGACCACCGGTTTCCGCAGATACCTCCGCGCCAGGGCTTCGACCTCGGGCGGCATCGTCGCGCTGAAGAGAAGCGTTTGCCGGTAGGGCGGGATCTCGGCCACGATCCGATTGAGCTGGGGAGCGAATCCCATGTCGAGCATGCGATCGGCCTCGTCGAGAACCAGGACTTCGAGATCGTCAAAAGAGACGTTCTGGCGCTCCATGTGATCGAGCAGCCGACCAGGTGTCGCGACCACGACATCCACCCCATTCAGCAGCGCCTTGGATTGGGGCTCGATTCCAACCCCGCCAAAGATCGGGACGACGCGCAGATCGGTGTACTTGCCGTACTTCCGGAAGCTCTCCTCCACCTGCGCGGCGAGCTCTCTGGTCGGAGTCAGGATCAGAACACGAACACGGTGAACCGGGTCCCCGTTCTCGGCAGTGAGCGGAGTGCTGATCAGATTGTGAACGATCGGTAAGGTGAAACCCGCGGTCTTTCCGGTTCCTGTCTGGGCGAGACCGATCAGGTCCCGGCCTGCGAGAGCCAGTGGAATGGCCTGTTGCTGGATCGGCGTGGGATGGGTGTATCCGGCGTCGCGAACCGCGTGGAGCACTTCGGGGGCGAGGTCGAGGTCGTCAAAAGAGAGTCCCGCCTCGGGAATCGTTTCAATCATCTGCTTGTAATATACCCACGGGTGGGATGGCTTCGATGGAACTGCAACTGCCGAACTGCGACTGAACGGGTGGGAGGCGTCAGAGGGCATAGATGCCAGTGTTTTAGTTCACTACGCCCAGACTTGTCTCGAAAGCGTCATGACACAAGCAACTGCTTGTGCCTTGAATGCCACAGAGGCAGGTCCGGGCGTCGTGAACTGAAAACTGGCAACTACGCTTCTGACTCCTCCCACCCCGTTCTCTTGCAGTCTTCAGTTAGACACCCGCACGGCGAAACAGGCCGATCAACCCTTCGTTCACCTCGTCCGGTGTCTCCTCCGTAATGATGTGCCCCGCGTCGGAAATCGCGCGCAGCACGATCTGGGGAAGGAGCCGAGTGAAGATCCCCATCCCATCGTCTGGCATCATGTGATCCCGGCTGCCCCAGAGGGCGACGGCCGGAATGTTGACCGCGACGAGCTGCCGGTGAGCCGCCGCGTTCCAGTCGTAGCTGTGTAGCAGCTCGCGCATCGCGACAGAGAATTCCGGGAACTGCGATGGGGCGAGGTATTCCTCGACATCGCGTTCCGTAAAATGTCCGCGTTTTCCGTAAACCCGCATCAGCGCGAGCTTCACGATCACTCTCGGATTTATCTGGCGAATTATCGGCGTAAGCACGGCCGGGGTTAAAAAGCGGTACAGCCCCATCAGCGGTAGACCTCTGAGCCCGACGGGAGAAAGCAGGCCGAGACATTGGGCTCGCTCGGGGTATCGCACCGCGAAGTGGTAGATGAGCGATCCGCCAAGCGAATGCCCGGCGAGCGCGGGACGCTCGAGCCCCAGCGCGTCGAGGATGTCGCGCAGGTGCTCTACCAGCGACTCGATAGTGTACTCATCGCGCGCGAGCGGTTTGTCGGACAACCCGTGTCCTTTGAGGTCCACGGCGATCGCGCGAAATCCCGCCTCGGACAGCGCCGGCATGTTGCGGTGAAACGTGTAGGCGCTGCAACCCAACCCGTGAACGAGCATCACCGGGGGCGAAGCCGGATCACCCCGCTCGACCACGCGAATCTTTGTTCCCGAGCGAAGACGCGGAAAACTCACGCGGTACGCCGGTTCACCGGCGGGGAACATCTCGCCGGGATTGAGATTTCTCCGACGACCGGCCCCAATCATGGAATCAGATTAGTTCGATTTCTCGGCCGAGAAGCTTTCCGATGAGCCCGATTCGGAAGGTGACGTCGGCCCATTTCGATTCCGGGGTGGTGCCGTCGTCGAGGGGAAAGGTGGACCACGCCCATTGATGTGTCGTCGTCGGCCGGTCCGTTCCCTTGTGCGGATGCCAGACGCCGTTGCGGTCGCGATCGTCGACGAATCTCTCGTAGAGCTTCATCCAACCCTCGTTGCGGCGGAGGAAGTTGAGACGCGCCATGGTCTCGAGCCACACCAGCGCGAACGGGACATCCGCCTCGACAGCGTTTCGGTGCGGCAGGACGTCACCCATGATCAAATGAGGTTGGGACACCATTTTCTTTCCGAACAGCTGGATTGTCTCCTGACGCGGGAGCGGCTGAGTGATCCAGTCGTAGATGCGCTCGACACCGCTGAAGTGCTCGTGGCGGAAGATCGGCATGTGCGCGAGCATCGTCAGCGTATAGATCGATGGCGGCGCGGATTCCGGCGCAAGCACATGGGTATTGCCGACCCGCATCCACGGCTTCTCACCAAGAGGCGAGTTGAGATACGAGACGGTACGCTCGAGAATTCGACGCGCCGCACCACGCAGCCGCGGATCGTTCTCGTATCCCATCTGCGCGAGGGTCGCGGCCGCTGCTTCGCGGAAGATGCCGCGCGTGCGCCGAACGATATCATCGTCTCTCGCCTTGGTGCCGAGCTCGAAGGTGAACGCAGGATCGTTGTCCTCGGCGAGGAGTCGGAAAAGTATCCGGCGAGCGAGGACGAGGGGCGGCGACTCACGACTCCAGCCGTACTCGGAAAGTCGTCGCACCGCCGCAATCGTTCCGATGTTGGCGAAGTCGGTGGCGTGTCGCCCCGGAAGTGAAAGAACCGACTGATTCCACATTCCATCGCGGGACTGCGTAACCGCGAGCCTGATGGCGGGCCGGTGCGAATACGGAAGCCAGTCAAAGTCGGGCGACGCCGGGTCAGCGGTGCGCGCGACCTCGGTCATCGCCCGGTACTTGATGGGCGCCGACGCATGCTCAAGCAGCCAGCTCAACGGAAAGGAGACCGGCTCCGGGGCGGATGCTGTTATCGTTGGGGCTGGTTCGAAGGCGATACTGGGTGCAGTCACAGGCGGCGCTCGGCACGCTGAAAGGAGCAATACTCAAAGCGGGCGAGCTGGATGAGCCGCCGGCAGCTGGGAAGAATAGCACGATTTCGGTCCGGCGCCTAGGGGCGGAACGCTAAGTCGCTGAAGGAGAACAGGTTAGAGGGTGGGAACTGTAACTGAACGAGAGGGGAGCTAAAAGCCTTCAAGCTGGAAGCTGTCAGCATCACTGCGTCGGGGCGCTTCAGGCGCGGATCCGGGCATAATCAACTGCCTGTGCCGTCACGCCACTTGGTGAAGTCCCGACGTTTGCAGCTGACCGCCGTGAATCTGCCCAGCTGGCAGCTCCCATGTCGTTCAGTTGCAGTTTTCCTTCAACTCACTCCAACCTTTTCTTGATCTATGGCGTATAACATCCGTGGCGCCAGTTCGGCGTCCAACACACATCTCCAGGAGAGAAGGATGAAGGCTATTCGCATCGCCACGCTGGCTGCTGCCCTCTGCGTTGGCATGACTTCGGTCGCCGCTGCCCAAGGCGCCCCGCCTCAGGGTCAGGGCCAGGGCGAAATGCGCCGTGGCGGCGGAATGGGCGGAATGCTGCTCAAGGACATCACCTTGACGGATGCGCAAAAGGATCAGGTCAAGACGATCCGCGAGAAGTATATGCCGCAGCAGATGGAGCTTCGCAAAGCGTCTCAGGCCACTGGTGGCCCGCCGGACGAGCCGACCCGCGCCAAGATGATGGATCTCCAGAACAAGCAGGCCGCCGAGATCCGCGCGATCCTCACCGCCGATCAGCAGGCGACGTTCGACAAGAATCTGGCCGAGATGAAGTCGCGCATGGCAGGTCGCCGCAACGGCAGCAGCTAAGCACCAACTACGACCGCGGCTCCAGGGCCGCGAGCGTGTAGTTGCTCTTCGGGTTCCAGAGGATCCAGCTCTGGAACCCGTTGTCGTATCCAGCCTTCTTCTGGGCTCGAATCTGCGCCGCCTCGTAGCGGGGAGCACCGAGCGTGAAGTCCTGGTACCACGGGATGATGAGAGCGGCGTTGGGAATCGAATCACTCCGGGCGATCGCGTCCTTGAGCGCGTGATCGATGGTCTGGTATGGATGCGCGTTGGGATTGCGAAGCTTGTACGTGCCGCGCGCGAAGTGCGACGGGTAGATCATCGGCAGCACGACGTCCACCTGGTCGACGAACATCTCCCACCGCTGGCCGATTCCCATGTCGGTGGTGTCCGTCGCCGTGAGTCCAAACACATCAGCGGTAACGCGGACGCCTTGCGGCTTGAGCGCTTTGCGGAGGAAACCAAGCTGATCGCGAATGACCTGTGCGCGGGTGCGGCCGTTTGCCAGCGGATAAACGGTCTCGTTGATCAGCCGCTTCTCGTCGGGAAAGCGCACGTAGTCGAACTGGACTTCGCTGAAGCCGACCTCGTATGCCTCGCGCGCGAGGTCGGCGGCGTACTGCCAGACGACGCGCTGGTGCGGATCGAGCCACGGGTGGCCGTTCTTGTCGAGCCAGGGTTTGAGATCGGATTTCCGCTTGATCGCGAGATCCAGCTTCTTCTGGGCGAGGAGAGGATCCTTGGCGACGACGATCCGCGCGATCGGATAGATGCCGTGCGCCGTCATCGTGTCGAGAACGGCGCGCAACTTCGAGCGCGACATCCAGTGGCCGTCGGCGGTGTCGGCGCCAATTTCGCGCGCCAGCGGGACGCTCGACCGATAGAGCACGAATCCGCGATCATCCTTCACGTCGATGACGAGGGCATTGATCTCGGTCGTCCTGGCGATCTCGATGAGTCGATCGAGCTTGCTGCCGAGCGCCGCCCATCGATTCACATAGAGACCGCGAAGGGTGTCGGGGGTCGGAACGTGAGCGACGGGCACGACTGATTCAGTTTTCACCGGCGTGGACGAAGCGGCCACGTTGCCGCCCGATACCGGTGACAAGTCACCACTCTGAGCGCCCTTGTCCCCTTGGCAGGCGAGCAAAACCGAAAAGAGCGCGATCGTTCCTATCCGTGCCGTATTCATCTTTTGGTATTGTGGGGCGCGACGCGCCCGGGGTCAGAGCGCGTTGATCTCGGCGTTGGCGTCGGAGAGGTAACCCATCTCCCTCACCACGCTCTGTGCCTGCTGAGTGACCATGGTGAGGCCGGTCGGCTGGGCGTTGAGACCACCGGTGCGGAAGCGCACCAGCTCGAGGCGCATCGATCTGAGGAGATGACGGCAGTTGTCCAGCTTCTCCTGGGCTTCCTTTTTTTTGCGCCCGATCTCCGCGATGGCGCGGCGCTGCCGCCGCAGCATCGCGAGACGGCGCACTCGTCCTTCGCTCGCGCTGTAGTCGAGCGGATTCGCCTGGGATTCGAGCATGGTTATTTCTCTCTCGACACCCTCGGGCGTCTCACGGCCGGCGCTGCGATCCATGTCGGAGAGCGTCAGCGCGAGCTGCTGCACCTTTCTGAACACCGCGTCGGCGGATGCAGCGACTTCTGGAATCTGCTCTCTCTCATCGGGAGGCATGTTCAGGAGCTGCCGATGGATCTCGCGATGATCGCTTTCCGCTTCACGAATGGCGGATCCATACCGCGAGTCCGCGAATGGCGCGGGCGATCCAGCGGGGATCGGACTTAGGCTCGTCGTCGGGCCACCAATCCTCGGGTAGGGCTGAAAAGGCTGCATCGTCGGCAGAGAAGAGATCGGGGAGAACATTCCCTGCCCGCGCGA
>DHJM01000041.1:1153-1566 GCA_002404335.1 Gemmatimonadales bacterium UBA4720 | reverse complement strand
CGTTCGCGTGGCTGACGGAATACGTCGTGCCAATCGTAGCCCGCGGCCCAGAGCTTCGAGTACTTAAACGCGAGGGCCACGGTCCAGATGACCGTGAGCGCGATGAAGTCGTGATTCGAGAAGAGCGAGATCGGAACGAGGATCGCGTTTACGGCGAGATAGGGCGCCAGCTTGCGCCGGAACGACACTACCATCGGCGCGTTCCACTTGCTCAGCTCTTCCGGGCTGGGCTGGGAGGGCGTGTACGGTGACTGCGTCGGCGGCGTGTAGCGATCCCGCAGGGGCTCGGTGATTTCGCGCTCGCGCGTGTTGGCCCGCGTTCCCGCCGTCGATGCGGCAGATGAAGCACGAGTCGCGAGCGTCGGCATCGAGCCGCCATCCAGAGCAACGGCGAAGGCGGCCGCGCTCGGGAA
>DHJM01000041.1:0-1076 GCA_002404335.1 Gemmatimonadales bacterium UBA4720 | reverse complement strand
GAGAGATGCTTCACCAGCATGGAAGGCGTGTTGTTGGCGACGAACGGTGGCTGCCCGCACAGCATCTGGTAGCCGACCACGCCCAGTGAGTAGAGATCGCTGCGTCCATCGATGGCGCTATCACCGGCGGACTGCTCGGGAGACATGTATGCCGGCGTTCCGATCGCCATTCCCGTCGCGGTGAGCCGCGAGTCGCCGCTGTCGGTGAGGGCGCGCGCGATGCCGAAGTCCGTCACCATGGCGCGACCCGTCTCTTCATCGATGATGATGTTGTCCGGCTTGATATCGCGGTGGATGACGTTGCGGTTGTGCGCGTACGACAGCGCATCGGCGACTTCGCGCAGAATGCGCCGCACTTCCACCGGCGCTATCGGACCGTGCTGCTGGAGGCGCTGGCCGAGGTTGTCGCCCTTGATATACGACATGACGAAGTAAACGAGATTGTCTTTCTCTTCGACGGTGTAGATCGGAACGATATTCGGGTGATTGAGCTGCGCGGCAGTCTCCGCCTCGCGCAGGAATCGCTGGCGGATGTCGGCGCGGAAACTCAGCTCCGGCGGCAGGACCTTGATCGCGATCTCGCGCTTGAGACGCCTGTCCCGGGCGCAGTACACGATACCCATACCGCCGCGACCGACCTCGCTCTCTAGCTCATAGTTTGCAGAGAGGACCTGAGCCACATGTGTACCGAGCTCGTCGGTTGGACTAATTGGCATTTGGCCGCGTCAATTCAGCAGGTCCCGCGTTGCGATTCGTGCCGTGCTGGCGTAAAACCACGAGAGCAAAAGATGCAGTAAGGGAGGGCTCTGGAGTAGTATCTAAATAAGAATCTTGTCCTCGGAATTGACAATGGCACAGCGACAAACATTACCTGTTCTCCCTTTGAGGGGGACTGTGATTTTCCCGGGCCTTACCCAGCCGATAGCGGCGGGCCGGCCTTCAACCCTCCGTGCGATCGAGGCTGCCCTCAAGGGCGACCGGCTCGTGTTCGCCGTCGCGCAGCGCGACAACACCGAGGAGCCAACGGCGGACATCCTGTATTCGATGGGCGTCATTGCGCGCATCGGTCAGATTCA
>DHJM01000075.1:10556-11926 GCA_002404335.1 Gemmatimonadales bacterium UBA4720 | reverse complement strand
CCCGGCTGCACCCGCGCCACGCTGATGCGCGTCACACCCCCGAGGATCGCGCCGCGTGACACGCCGAGCTTCAACAAGTGGTCCGTAGTCTCGACGCCGTTGAGAAAGGGAAGGATGGCCACACCATTCTCGGCGGTTTGTCGGACGACGGGTCCGATCGAATCGAGCGAATAACTCTTGACGCCGAGGATCGCGAAGTCTGCGGCGCCGAGCTCGTCGGCGCGATCTGTGGCCGTGACCTGCACCACCGTAGATCCCTCACGCGTTCGGATCTCCAGGCCACGACGGTGGATCGCGGTCAGATTCTCGCCGCGCGCGTAGAGCGTGACATCGTGTCCCGTCCGCGCCAGCTGCCCGCCGTAATAGGCGCCGATCGCACCGGCGCCGAGCACTATGACTTTCAAGAATCGGTCATTGTCGCCTTAGGGGTTCTCCGCCCGCGCGAACGCGGCGCGATTTCGTATCAGAAACCAGATGGTGATTGCTCCCACTATTGCAGAGAAGGCAAGTAGCACGTTCGTCATCATGCCCTGATCGAATGGAATCGGGTTTGGCTGATTGTGTTCGATCGTTCGCTGCAACTCGAGCATTCGCTGCCGCAAAGACGGCACGAGTGTGACAACGATCAAGTGAACAAACCCGAATCCCCACCACCCGATCGCCAAAACCCGAGCCCGCTCCCGTAGATCGAGCAACCCCTTCCCGATGTACAGCGATAGCGCTCCGAAAAAAGCGTAGATGACGATCGCGATCCAGCCATTGAAAATCGCCCCAAACAAAAATACGGGCAGGCGTGCCAGGATCGGAAAGAGGCAGGACACGGCTCCGAGGATGCTCACCCAGGCGATGACTGTAATGCTCATCGGCCTTGAAGACGCGGGCTCGGCCGTCGCGGAAGCAAAGGCGGCTTTCGTCGATTGTGTGTTGAACTGAATGAGCCACCAAACACCAATTGCCACCGGAATTCCGAACATCACCGCCATCATTCGGCGAATGTACTCCGTGCCGGCGGTCACTTCTGGAGGTAGGTGCGCAGCCATGCCCACCAGCAGGCCAAGACTGAAACACGCCGCAAGGAAACCGGCGAAGATCAGGATCGATGTGCGCGCCCATGAGCGCAGCCGGAAAAGTCCGACGGAAGTCCAGATGCCAATGCCGCCGAATGCGGCAAACATCGCAGCAGCCGCGATAGCAAACTGAGCGGTGTTGGGCGGTTGGGGCTGCGCAGTCGCGATGAACGGCGTTGCGACCATGAGCACCGCGAACACAAGCGCCAGGATGCTCCCCAGAATCGCCACTATCGCGCTCGCGGTGACGCCGATCGGTCTGCTCATGCAGATAATCTATTTCTTTATTGACTTCCTGGTTGC
>DHJM01000075.1:9182-10371 GCA_002404335.1 Gemmatimonadales bacterium UBA4720 | reverse complement strand
CGCCGGTGCCATCGCCGCCTGGACATTCGCAAATCCTGATGCTCGGCACCGGCACCCCGATCATTGACGCCGCCCGTTCCGGCACCAGCATCGGAATCCTCGTGCGTGGTGCTCTCTACGTCTTCGATGCGGGGCCGGGTGTCGAGCGTCGGATGCTCGAAGCGGTTGCAAGAGGTACGAAGATCGACACCATTCCCGCCGTGTTCATCACCCACCTCCACTCTGACCACACGCTCGGTCTCCCCGCGCTCGTGTATTACCACGGTCCCAATGCGACGTTTCGTCGCGGCGGCCCGCTGACTGTCTATGGACCGCCCGGTATCGCCGCGATGATGGAGCACATCAGCGCCGCGTGGACCGAGGATCGCGCGATACGAACCCAGACGGGCGGGGCCGCTCCGTCATGGCAGGTCCGCGGCGCCGACGTCGCGGCCGGTGTCATCTATCGTGACTCCAACATTGTGGTGAAGGCGTTCGAAGTGCCGCACGGCAGCTGGCCGCATGCGTTCGGTTACAGAGTCGAAACCCCGGATCGCACGATCGTCATCTCTGGCGACACTCGACCAAGCGACGCAATAGCGCGCGAGTGCGCGGGATGCGACGTGCTGCTGCACGAGGTGTACGCCGCCGAAGGGTTTTCCAAGCTGCCCGCGCGTGTGCAGCCGTATCACTCCTCCGCGCACACTTCGACCTATGAGCTTGCGGAGATTGCAACCAAGGCGCAGCCCAAGCTTCTGGTGCTATATCACCAGCTCTACTTCGGCGACGCCAGCGATGATGATCTCCTGCGCGAAATACGCAGCCGGTACCATGGGCGGGTAGTCTCTGCCCACGATCTCGATGTGTACTAGGTCGCTTCTGGCAACTCTGCACCTCGCGCGCCATCATCTCGTATGCGTGAGGACTCAGCAATTCGGGTCGGACTGATCGGCTTCGGCTTCGTATCGAAGACCTTTCACGTGCCGCTGCTCAAGGCGACAGACGGCTACAAGATCACCGCCGTGTCATCCAGCCATCCGGCGGATGTAAAGGCCGTCCTGGGCGATGCCGACGTCGTGTCCGATCCGAAGGCGCTCGCGACGCATCCGGATATCGACCTCGTCGTAATCGCGAGCCCAAATGAAACGCACGCGCCGCTCGCCGAGCTGGCGATGCGTGCCGGCCACAATGTCGTGGTGGACAAGCCATT
>DHJM01000075.1:6957-9062 GCA_002404335.1 Gemmatimonadales bacterium UBA4720 | reverse complement strand
TTCCAGAACAGGCGCTGGGACAGCGATTTTCTCACCGTCCAGGACGCGATACGCCAGGATCTCTTAGGAAGGATCGTCCTGTTCGAATCGCGCATCGATCGTTATCGCCCGGATGTCCGTGAGCGATGGCGCGAAGTTCCCGGTCCGGGCGCGGGACTCCTCTACGACCTTGGGCCCCACCTCATCGATCAGACGCTGTTGCTGTTCGGAATTCCGGACAGCGTGCAAGCGACGCTAGCGAAGCAACGCCGAGGCGCGAGAACCGATGACTTCTTCCAGCTCGTGCTGCGCTACGGCGAAATGGTCGCGACGCTCGGGGCCGGCTCGCTCGTGTCCGGCGGTAGCGCGCGTTTCTCCATGAATGGCGAGCGGGCGAGCGTGGTGAAACAGAAGCCTGATATTCAGGAGGATCAGCTCCGCGCTGGCACGTTGCCGGGCGCCACGGATTGGGGGCTCGATCCGGATGATGCGGTGCTGTACGTCGGGGCCACCGGCGATACGCGCGCGCTCAAGGCGGCACGTGGTGATCAGCGCGGATACTATGTCGCGTTGCACCCAGCGTTGCTCGGCCGAGCGCCGAACCCTGTACCGCCGGAGCAAGGTGCGTCGGTAATGGCGATCATCGAAGCTGCGTTCCGCTCCGAAAAGGAGGGGCGCCGAGTCGTTCCTGAGTTGACGGCAGAGGAGCGGGCGGCGTGGTCAACTACGTCCTAACGAATCGATCGGGCAGGGTCACGGTGGGCCGCTGTCGCCCGTGTCGATCCCTTCGCTCTCCCTTTCCTTCTTCGACTTGCCAAAAATCCAGTTGACACTGAATAGCATTCCGCGAATCAGTCGCCTGCGGTCAACAAGGATTTTCATTCTGCCAATCTAACCGCACGGGATTTAAATCGTCCTCCAACAGTGACGAGTATCAACNNGATTGCCGCGTGCGGCGGCGACGAGTACACCGAGGACGGGCAGCTCGTAGAAAAAACCAACGTGCGGGTCGTCGGCGTTGATCTCGGACGAGCAGTGGATTCGCAGGGTCGCGTTGCAGACGGGACTGACACCTTCGCGCCCAGTGACACGGTCTACGCGTCGGTGCGGACAAAAGGCTCGTCGCCGAAAACTGTTCTAGGTGTACGCTGGAGGAATGCGATCGGCGACGAGATCAACGGTAACAACATCCTCATCAGACCCACCGGAGACACGTCGACTCTATTCACTCTTCGTTACCCCCACCTGGATCCCGGGCATTACACTCTGGACACGCGAGTGAACGGCAAGGTGGTGAAAACCGCCAGCTTCACCGTGTCAACCACAGCGGAACCACGCCACGCCCCGTCGAGAGAGACATCTCCGGAACGCCAAACCCGTTTTGGCGCTATTCGACCATTTGTCAGGAAGACATTCGCCCAGCTGACTGCCGCGGCCGCGAGCCTTTTCGATCGCGTGCCCAATGATCAATCGACCGCAGCGCGTGACTTGCCGGCCGCCGTAAGCGCGGTCGTCCGCGTGCAGATTTGCGGATCGCGCGGGGCGGCCTGTCTCGATTCGGCTGTTGCACTCGGCAATACTGCCGGCTCGGTGATGCGCTACTTCCCTCGAGGTCTCGATTCGAGCGGACGTGTCCATGGCTACTGGGTGATGTCGCGCGACACCACGGGGCGCCCCGGGACGCCCGCCTACCTCGGCGACCAGACCGGGCAAGTCTTCGAAGGCCGCTACGATCCGCGATGGGAAAAAACGGGACCTGACAGCGCCGCCAAGCTTCTGCCGCTTCGCAGTGCTGTAAAACCGTTGAGGTACATCTGGGAGTGCATAAAGTCCACGTACCAGATGTATGGGGGCGGATATCCAGTCGATCTGAGCAGGTCGGAACGTCGACAGCCGGAGGGGAGATGCATTGCCTTTCCGGATCGGAACGCAGGGACGGTCGACACCGATGAGGGAAACCGCGCCGGCGCCGCGACATTCGTGGTGAACTATTCAGCTGGGAAAGTGGATCCTCGCCGCGACATTCCGGCAACCTTTTCGGTGAGCATGCGGCCGGTGGCTTATGGAGGGTCGAGCATTCGCAGTTTTTTCGCCGACACCACCGGTGCCGTCCACTTCACGAGCGA
>DHJM01000075.1:2703-6887 GCA_002404335.1 Gemmatimonadales bacterium UBA4720 | reverse complement strand
TAGCCGAATCTTCGCGAGCGATTCTTCCGGGCGGACGAATTTCGCCTTAGCGAAGCTTGCCGGCGCTTTGGAGGGAGTCGAGGCGAGCTAATTGGCGATCTTGCCATTTTCGCTCCTTGATCTCAAACGAATCCGGCTTGCCGCCGTTTCCTCGCGGCGACCCGAAGTAGTGGATGGTTCCGGTCCACACGCTGTCCGGGCTCGTCCATTGAATGAAGTATGGTCCCGGAGGCTGGCCGTTCTGATCGCGAACGCCTCCCGTGATTTTGTCCCACTCGGAGGCGACGTCAGCCATTTCCTTTATGAACGCGGCGGTATCCGCGGGAATGTCGATCGGCGCGTACGTCACCTCTAGCACTCGATTGTCGGCGGTGTCGACGAGGGCAAAAATTCTAGCGGCGCGCGGGTTGTCACCGATCGGTTGCTGCGTCCGCTCGAAGTGGACGATGCCCGGAATCAGATCATCGCGTTTCCATTCGCCACCGCGCTCAGACGTCCTGTGATCGAGATCGGAGAACCGCATTCCCGCGCGCAGTCCGTGGGACTCGAATGGTGACTGGTTTTTCTGGCTCGCACAGGCAAGGAGAGCCGAGGGTACGATAACAAACGCCAAAATGCGTCGAGGGATGACTTTCATGCCCTATGGACGCATGAGCAGAGAGGACGTTGCTCAATCGGTGCTTAGGGCTTGAAGATTTCCAGAAGGATCACGGTGGGCCGCTGTCGCCCGTGTCGATCCCTTCGCTCTCCCTTTCCTTCTTCGACTTGCCAAAAATCCAGTTGACACTGAATAGCATTCCGCGAATCAGTCGCCGGCGGTCTGAGACCTGATAGAAGGCCGGA
This sequence comes from Gemmatimonadales bacterium UBA4720, assembly GCA_002404335.1. Taxonomy (GTDB): domain Bacteria; phylum Gemmatimonadota; class Gemmatimonadetes; order Gemmatimonadales; family Gemmatimonadaceae; genus UBA4720. The sequence continues at coordinate 6,044 of DHJM01000075.1, read as the reverse complement.
TCGATTGTCGTAGATCTCTCGAGAGAAGTGTTGAACGGGTCGATCACGCGAAGCGTCAGGCTCAGTTGGTCGTTCATCAGCTTCTGTCGCACAGCAGCACTGAGACGCGTACGAGCAGCATTCCGTCCCTGCTCCACGATCATCGGCGCCTGATAGGAGAGCAGCGTCTGCACATCGACCGTGCTCGAGACGCGGAACGTCGCGTTGGTCCGCGCCGTCCAGCCATAGGTTCTGGCGGAAAAACCCGGCGACAGGTTGGCGGCGTCACTGACCTGCCTGAATCCGCTCCCACCCACGAATCCACTCACTCTTCCGCCACTCATCGCGACGGTGACGTCTGTCCCGTAGGCGTCGGTTGAAGCGACGTTCGCGAATGTCCTCGTCGATACCCCCGCGGTGTCGATCGTGCGAATCGTTCGGATGGCATCGAGCGTGTGGCGGTAAAACGGCGTGACCTGAACGGTCATTCGATCGGTCGAGCGCTGAGTCCCAAACTCCAGCGCGCGAATGTACTCCGGCTTCAGGTACGGATTGCCGCGTGAGATGTTGAGTGGATCGAGAAGGTGCGGCGTTGGGTCGAGCAGGTCGGTGTCGTCGGGCCGTCTGATCCGCGTCGAATAGCTCAGCTTGATCTGATGCTCGTCGTCTATATGGTAGGCAATGAGCCCGCTCGGGAAAAAGCTGTTGTACTGGTTGTCGTACTGCGTGCCGCTGTTCATCAGATGAAACTGCGTCGACGCGCGCTCCACACGAACTCCGCCCTGGAACTGGAACTTGCCGCGGTCCGCGCTGAGCATTCCGTACGCGGCGTTGACCAGCTGGCGATAGGTGAAATCACTGATGCGTGTCGGGTCCGGCACGTACGCGCTTTGCGCCGAGTCGAAGACGTTGGTATCGAGAGTCGTATGAAAGCGCTGCAGCGATCCCTTGTATCCGGTCTCCAGGCGCAGATCGTCCGCGAGCGGCCGCACGTAATCCGCCTTCAATGAGTATTCGCGCGGGTGCTCCCATGGAGTCTGGTTCTCGAGAGCGGACGTGTCGGTGGGTGTCCCGTCGAGGGCCAAATCACGCGCGATTGTGCTCGTCGGCCCACCTTCGCCGTCGCGGGTAACGCGAAGCTCGCTCGACAGCTTGTGTCCCTTATCCGCGAAATTGTGCTTGTACGCGAGCGCTGACTCGAAGCTGAACTCGTGATTGGTGCCGCGCGTGAATCGGTCGCTGAGCCCGGTGAGATCGCGCGTCGCACTCAGATCATTGTACAAGACGTTGTACGTCTCGAGCTCGATGCGTGTGCTGTACACCGTCTCCAGGGACAGTGCGTCGCTCGCGCCCGGTGCGTACTCGAGGCTGCCGGTCAAGGTGTGAACCAGCGGAATCTGGGTGCGTGTCGCTGCTTCCTCGAGCAGAGTCATCGGATCCTGATACAGATTCTCGCGAAAGAGCGCCTCCTTTCTCGGACGGCTGTCACGCAGGAATCCGTAGCTGCCGTAGAAGGACAGCGGCCCGCGCTTGTAACCGAGGTTGCCGCCGACATCGACGTGTCCAGTGGTGCCACCGCCGATGGTGAGCGCGCCGCTCTTGCCGGCCTCGGGCTTCTCTTTGAGGACGATGTTGATGATTCCCGCGACTCCCTCGGGGTCGTCGCGCGCCGATGGATTGGTCACGATCTCGACTTTGTCGACGATGTCAGCGGGTAGCTGGGAGAGGAAATTTCCAAGCTGCGCCGGCTTCAACGGACTCGGACGGCCGTTGATCTGGACGATCACGCCGGTGTTGCCGCGCATGCTCACGATGTTATCGATGTCGACATCGACAGAGGGAACGTTGCGGAGCACGTCGAGCGCGGTGCCGCCGCGAGTGGTCGGCATGTCGTGGACGATGTACGTGTTGCGATCGGGAGCGAGCAGAACCTCCTGCTTCTGGCCGGTTACCTGGAGCGACTCCAACCGGACCGGCGCGGCATTGAGGAACACGGTTCCGACCTCGACGCCCGGAGACGACGCACCGATGTCGATCGGCGGAAGTGGTCGTGGGGTGTATCCAAGTCGCCGAATGCGGACGCTATAGTGCCCCGGCTGGAGACCTTCGACACGGAAGGATCCGTCGGCGCCGGTTACGGCGTGCGCCGCCGAAGCCGCAGCTCCAGCGACCTTCACGTCCACGGTCGCGGCGCTGATCGGTGTGTTGGTGGCGGAATCGATCACGTGGCCGGTGATCACTCCGGTGTTGGGAGTGGCCTGGGCCTCGACCCGCGTGTGAATCACGAAGAGAGAAACAGCAGCGACTGCAATGGCGCGTTCCAGCAGCGTCAAGAAAGTTCCTTGTATTGAATCAACATCATACGAACCTAATCGTCGCCGCTGTCCCTTAGATGACACGGGGGAGAGGGATAGCTGAAGACTCGGCTATCAACTGTTCGGAACTCTCGATGGCTATCCGCCAGGGTACCGACAGTTTTACCTGCGCAAGCGACTGAGCCCGCCTACGGCTTGAAGATTCCGGGATCGTGCAGCGTCCCGTTCCACGGACGCATCCACACGGTTCCGTTCCATGCGTGCGCGAGATACTTATTGACCGCATCCATCTCCGCGGGCGCGTACTGCGTTCGATGACACGCGAACTCCTCGCGTCCCGCTGCGAGGTCCCGCTCCTGGAACGGCACGCGCACGGTGAGCAGCGCCTCCGCGACGCCGTTCACGGTGGGATCGGCTGGTGGCGCGGTGCGCAGACGCTCGGTTGGAAGTGACGCGTAGAGCAAGTCGATATTCGCGTAGCGCGCGTCGCTCTGCACGATCTGGGTCGTGACATCGCCAACGAGCCGATGGTCGGGATGGCCGGTGCCTCCCTCCGGACCGAATGTGATGATCGCCGCGGGCCTGAGGGAATCGATGATCGCCGCGAGCCCCGACCGCAGCTTGCCCAGCACTTCGAACGATGCGAGGCCGCCGTCCGGAAGACCGAGGAAGTGGAGCTTTCTGACGCCGAGCCGGTTGGCGGCGCAGGTCGCCTCTTTCGTGCGGGCGGCGGCCAGCTCCGGTCCGGCTGGGATGTGAGCGAAATCGCGAACGCCCTTTGAGCCGTCGGTCGCGATCACGAGGTGGGTCTCGCGTCCCTCTCTCGCGAGCTTCGACAGGAGCGGGCCGATGACGCGCTCGTCGTCGGGGTGAGCGAAGACGGCGAGGATGGGGGCTCTGTTCTGAGACTGCGCCGAGAGTGGCGCGAGCGTGGCCAGCGCCACCGCGACGAAAGTACGTAGGGATGTGTGCATACCAATGGATTTGCGCATACCATATAGACTGCAGCCTGGACGGCTTGGGCGCGAGGCCACACTTTGTTTGCTC
>DHJM01000075.1:2116-2579 GCA_002404335.1 Gemmatimonadales bacterium UBA4720 | reverse complement strand
CCGGGACCTTCCATGCGCTACCGCTCCCTCAAAACCGTACTCGCGTCACTCCCGCTTCTTGCCTCAGCGGAGCTGCGCGCGCAGCGACCCACACTGTCCGTGGCCGTCCGCTCTTTTGTCGTCGTCGACTCGCCCGTCGTCGCACTCACGCATGCGCGCGTGATTGACGGAACCGGTGCGGCGGCGCGTGATGATCAAACTGTCATCATCCGCGATGGTCGCATCGCCGCACTTGGCCCCTCACGATCGGTCGCCGTACCCGGCGGCGCGCAGGTCGTCGACCTTACAGGAAAAACGGTGATTCCGGGACTGGTGATGGTGCACGAGCACCTCTTCTACCCAACCGGCCCGGGCGTCTACGCGAACCTGGCCGAGAGCTTCACGCGACTCTATCTCGCGGGTGGCGTGACATCGATGCGCACCGGCGGCAACCTGAACGGCTTCGGTGACTTCGGAATCAAGC
>DHJM01000075.1:994-1950 GCA_002404335.1 Gemmatimonadales bacterium UBA4720 | reverse complement strand
ATCGTGAGGCGGCCGCCCTCGGGATCGATGACCTCGAACACGGATTCTTCGTGTCCACCGATTTCGTCACGGACAAGAAACCTGACGAGTGCCCGGGTCAGGGGGCGGGGCAGACAGCGCTCGGCGCCGCCGATCCGAACGGTGATGCCGCGCGATCACTGATCGCGGAGCTCGTTAAGCGCCGCGTCGCCCTGACGTCGACGCTCACGATCTTTGAAACCTTCGTCCCCGGCCGGCCGCTGCCTCCGGGGCTGGATGTGCTCGAGCCGCAGCTCCGCGCAGAGTTCGAAAAGCGTCATGCGGCGACGGCGGCGAATACAGCTTCCCCTTACGGTTCGCTGTTCGCAAAAGCGCGGGCAATGGAGCTGGCATTCGCGCGTGCCGGCGGACTGTTGCTCGTGGGCACGGACCCCACCGGTGGCGGCGGCGTCATCCCGGGCTACTCGAACCAGCGCGCACTGGAGCTGCTCGTCGAGGGCGGCTTCACGCCGCTGGAGGCGATTCGCATCGGCACATTGAATGGCGCGACATTTCTCGGGCGCGCCGATCGCACGGGGTCGATTGTCGTGGGAAAGGACGCGGATCTCGTAGTGGTCGCCGGGGATCCCGCGACGCGCATCGCCGATGTGAGAAACGTGCAGATTGTATTCAAGCAGGGGATCGGGTACGACCCCGCGAAGCTGATCGAATCGGTGAGGGGCAAGGTCGGTCTCTTCTAGCATATTCGTACGCAGCTCACATGACTGAAACGCAGGAGAGATCGTGAAGTCATTCTTTATCGCCGCGGTTTGCATGGCCACAGCTTTCGATGCGACGCCTCGCTGCGCGTCGCAGAACGAGCCACAAAGCCTCTTCAACGGCAGAGACCTCTCCAGCTGGCACGTCGACGTTCCCGCAGACTCCAACGTGCGCGTCCGCAATCCGTTCATCGTGCGCAACGGGATGCTCGTGACCCT
>DHJM01000075.1:0-886 GCA_002404335.1 Gemmatimonadales bacterium UBA4720 | reverse complement strand
GTGCACGCGTCGACCCCGCGCGCGCTCTACGGGATGTTTCCGCGCTCCATCGAGGTGCAGATGGAACACGGGAACGCCGGCGATTTCTGGTGCATCCTGGAAGACATCCGGGTTCCCGACATGGAGCGTAGGCGCGGGCCGCCGGCGGAGTGGGGGACCACGGAGGGCAAGGCGCGACGCATCCTCAACCTGACCGACAGCTCCGAGAAGCCACTCGGCCAGTGGAATACCATGGTGATCGAGGCTGTCGGTCGCTCGATCAGAGTTTGGGTCAACGGAGATCTGGTCAATGACGGCACTGACGCGACCGCCGATCACGGCCAGATCGCCCTGCAGTCGGAAGGAGCCGAGGTCGAGTTCCGGAAGCTCTTGCTGTCTCCGGTAAGCAGGCTGCACATCACACGTTGATTCGCTGCCGCGCCATCCTGTTTGACCTCGACGGTGTGCTGGTCGATTCCGCGGAGCGCGTCGAGAAAACATGGCGCGAATGGGCGACGCGTCATCGGCTGGATCCGGAGCACGTGATTGCAATGGCGCACGGGCGGCGCACGATCGAGACGGTACGCCTGGTCGCGCCGGAGCTCAGCACCGACGCGGAACTTGCCGTCCTGGAGACGAGCGAAGCGACGAACCCGGAAGGCGTCTACGAGATCGCCGGAGCCCGCGAGCTTCTCCAACTGCTGCCCTCGGGCCGGTGGGGTGTTGTCACGTCCGGTATTCGCGCGGTCGCGGAATTCAGGCTCCGCTACACCGGGCTGCCATCGCCAGCCGTGATGATTTGCGCCGATGAGATCACGCGTGGCAAACCCGATCCGGAAGGTTATCTGACAGCGGCGGCACGCCTGGGTTTTTCCGCGGCGGACTGCATCGTCATCGAGGATGCGCC
>DHJM01000126.1:377-10812 GCA_002404335.1 Gemmatimonadales bacterium UBA4720 | reverse complement strand
TGGCGCGTTTCATCGGTCGTGTCTCCATTGGGCTAACAATCCCTGATGCGCCCGCGGAGGCGCCGAAGTGGCTGCCCTCGAGGCCGTTGCGCTTCAGTAATGCACTGAGATGTCGGCGGCTCGCCAAAGAAGCGAGCGCCTCAGCTGCTGGCGGCGACTGTGTTTGCGCAGCCACTGCTCCATGGTAAGAGGGCAACTCGCGTGCCCCCTCTGCCCATCTGCTTGTTGGTCCGCACCAATCCGTCCGCGCAGTTAGTAGCTATTCACGCCTCAATACGGTGTCGAGTCCGGATTTCCAGTAAAAGAGCCCGTCCACGAGCCCGACTCGATAGGCGACAAACAAACCGAACGCGAGACTGACCACGCCCGATGCGATCCGGAAGGCGCTGGTCACGTCGCAGCCGTGCGATCAAAGTCCTCACGCTGCGGATCGTTCGGTTTTCCAGCCATGCAGCGACGATACTCCAGGATCTCGTTGTGTGCTATGGCCGTGATCCGGAACGTCTCGGTGTGTCTCGCGAGGGTGTACATCGCGTCGAACTCGTAGAGCGGTCGAGCGGCTCGATCGCTGAGTGCCCAGCGCAACCGCGCCTGAACCAGTCGGGGGGAGAGCGCGTCGGTGGCAAGGCCTGTCGCCTCCAGTGAACCAACGTCGATCGCGCGATACATTGCCAGGATGCGGTCGATCGTTTTCCGCCACTCGACCGGGTTCGCGACGTGCACGCTCACGTCGGCCCCGGTGTCGCTCGCGACGTGCACCGAGTCCGCGAAATGCTTCGCGATCGCCGGCGCATCCTGGCGAATGAACGCGGTGCAATACGACGTGAAAAAGGCGCGGACGTCTGCCGTGATTTTGCTCGATCGCACTCGCCCTCCGTGAGCGATTGTCAATCTAACTTTCTGGCTCGGCGACCGCCCGGAGGGTATGGTTTCCCGCCATCCGAGCGGGTCAAAACCGACCGCCAGCAGATTGCGTTTGGCCTCGCATTTTGCGGCAAATGGACTTCATAAACGACATTATAGTAGCAGCGTAACAGGCTATAGCACAAAGTGTTAGAGTTGATCAAGTATCTGGCAATCTGCTTGCAATAGTAGCGGTTGCGATACAGCGAAACGCCCAGTCTTTGGAGTGTAGACGGCAGCGTCTCGCCGTCGCAATACGATTCAGGAGATTTTTCAAATGATCAATAAAAAGGGTTTTACACTAATCGAGCTTCTCATCGTCGTCGTGATCATCGGCATTCTTGCCGCGATTGCGATTCCGAAGTTTGCAAATACGAAGGACAAGGCGTACGTCGCTCAAATGAAGTCCGATCTGCGCAACATGGCGACTTACGAAGAGCAGTATGCTGCTGACAACGGTGGCGCATACTTCGGTGGAACCGCGACAATGGCTGCGCCCCTCCAGGGGTTCACGCCGTCGCAGAACGTCACGGTCGTCATCGTGAACGTTGCCGGCCCGCCCCCTTCATGGAGCGGGACCGCAACCCACTCGCAGTCTGCGAAGGTTTGCGACATGACCAACGGTGTGATTACCTGCGTGTAATCAGCCTGATCGATTGAAACGAAAAAGGGGAGCGTCGAAAGGCGCTCCCCTTTTTTTTGCTCTGGAATCGAATGGTTGTGGAGGTGTCGCCGTCAGGCAATTCCGCTCGGTCCGGGAAGCCTCGCCGAGGGATGCTCCGATTGCAGTCTCGCTGTAAACCGCTGGGACTCCGAGATACGCTCGACCTCGACCGCGATCGCATCTACAGCCGCTTCGATGCGCTCGAGCCTGCCGTTTATTGCGCTGAGCTCACGGGGCGGCACCGGCCGCGGCTCCAGCCACTTCGTGATCAGGCGAACGATCGGGAAACCCAGAATTATCATTACCAGTCCCGGCACGACCCAGGAGAACACTTCGCGGACGATTAGGTTTGGATCCGGTGGCATTTGAGTCCCTTATTGGTGTACCGAGCCTCTCCGCCCTACGGCAGCAGCAGTCGAGGGTTTCGACGCGTAGCACTAACGGCAAACGAATTGCACTTTTCCCGTCCAAAGCGCAATCTAGCAGTACACCTTGGAGGCTTCACGTGCGACCGATCGCCCTTGCTCTGACTCTGCTCGTGCTTACAGCCGGCTGCGAGACCAGCTCGGATCCGTTCCTCTTCGGCATCGGAGGCTCGGGCGGAGCTGCCATCACCCAAGCCCAAGCCACCGGTGATTGGTCGTTCACCGTAACGAAAACGAACGGGACCTCGTGCTCTACCGGAGCGCTCGCAGACGGTTCGGTGCTCACCGCGCACCTCGACGTCGGGACCGACGGAACACTCAACAGCTCCACGAGCAGCTGGCGGAGTTCCTCTGGCATCGTGTTTCCGCTCGCCGGCGCGGTGGGGCTCAGCGACGGACACACCGACCTGCACCTGAGTGGAGGGAGTGGGAGCGGAACCGGAATGGAGTTGATAGGAACGACTTCCTCCGGGGGTACCTTCACGGGAACGCTGACAGATCCCGACCCGGGATTGTTTCCAATGTTTGGCAGCGGAGTATGCCAGTACACGACAGCTGGCGCCAAGGCCTGATCGGCTACACGCGGCCGAGCGTTACGAGACGATTCAGCGCATCTTTCTGCACGGAACAAATTCGCCACTGAAATGAATTCGAAAGACATCGTTTATGTGAACGGCAGCTTTGTGCCCCGCGCCGAGGCCCGCATCTCCGTCGAAGACCGCGGTTTCGTCTTCGGGGACGGTGTCTACGAGGTGCTTCGCGTCATCAATGGGAGGCCGTTCGCTGCGCGGTTCCACAACGACCGCCTGAAGCGGAGCCTGGAGGGGGTGCGCATCTCGCTGGCGGCGGGTGATTCACCCGAGAGCTTGACAGAAATCGCCAGGCAGCTTCTCCGCGAGAACGGCCTGCTCGAGGGGGAGGCAACGATGTACATGCAGATCACGCGCGGCGTTGCGACGCGCGCGCATAACTTCCCGTCCCCCGATGTTTCGCCGACGATCTACATCTCCGTCGCTGGCTTCACACCCTATTCCGATTTTGCCCGGAACGGCGCTCCCGCGATCACGCATCCCGATTTGCGGTGGGGACGCTGCGATCTCAAGACACTGAATCTTCTTCCCAACGTGCTCGCGTCCCAGACCGCGAAGGAGCGGGGAGCATTCGAGGCGATGCTGATTCGCGACGGCGTCGTGACGGAAGGAACGAAGACGAATTTCTTCGGCGTCGTCGACGGGTCCCTTCGCACCCATCCGTCCGACACCCATATCCTGCCTGGCATTACTCGGTCGGTGCTGCGCGATCTCGCTCGCCAGCTGAACATCGACCTCGACGAGACTCCGATTCTCTCCGACGAGATCCCGCGGCTCAGCGAGCTCTTTCTGACGGGTACCACGACGGACGTGATGCCGGTGGTGAGGCTCGACGACAAGCCGGTAGGGAAGGGCAAGCCCGGCGAGCTGACGAAGAGGCTGCAGAAAGTTCTGGCCGAGAGTCTAGCGTCAGGCGGCGACTAGCAAGAACGGCGGCGCGCGACAAAAAAGGCTTTTATCGCGTCGTCGAGAGCACGCGATAGCGCCTTGCAGATGCAAGCGTCAATGCGATTGATTCAAGTCAACGCAACCGCTACCTTTCGCGTCGTTACGCGCCAGTAGCTCAGTTGGATAGAGCAACAGCCTTCTAAGCTGTGGGTCGGGGGTTCGATTCCCTCCTGGCGCGCCAAGCGACCGCAAGCGCCGTTAGCTCAATTGGCAGAGCAAATGACTCTTAATCATTAGGTTGCAGGTTCGATTCCTGCACGGCGCACTATGGGCCTGACAACTGAGCCGACAGTCCGCGAAACGAAACGGCCACCGAACAGGTGGCCGTTTTCGTTTGCCGATTCGCGACTGAATCCCTGGCGCGGGCTTGGTGGGTTGCCGCGAGAAGTGTGGCTCCTCTTCGCGACCAATCTGATCAACAGGGCCGGGATGATGGTGCTCCCGTTTCTGGTGCTGTACCTCACTCGCGAACTGGGATTCTCTCTTGCCCGCGCTGGCTCGATGCTCGCGATTTATGGAGCGTCCGCAATTGTCTTCGGCCCGATCGGGGGACGTCTCAGCGATCGCATCGGCGCTCTTCCCGTGATGCGCGTGTCCTTGATATCCGCGGGAACCGTGCTGCTTGTTTTTCCCCTGGCAAAGAGCTTCGCCGCCGTCGCCGCAATGACGGTCCTCTGGGCGGGATGCGCCGAGATGTTTCGACCCGCCAGCCTCGCTGCGATCACGCATGTCGTCGCTCCAGAGCAGCGGCGACAGGCATTTGCGCTCAACCGGCTCGCGATAAATCTCGGCATGAGCATTGGCCCGGCACTCGGAGGATTCCTCGCAACGGTGTCGTTCCGGGCGATGTTCGCCGTCGATGCCGTAACGACACTGATCGCGGGCGCGGTCCTCGCGCTCACCCCGTGGCGTTCTTTCAGCGGTGTGAATTCCGAGGCTGCCAATCGACACGGCGAGCACATCGGGCCGGCGACCATTCTCCACGACACACTATTCCTGGTTTTCCTGGGCGGCGTGTTCCTGGTGGGCATCGTGTTCTTTCAGCACGAATCGGCTCTCCCTCTCTACCTCGTTCAGTACCTGCACCTCTCGCCGGCGTTCTACGGAATGCTGTTCACCATCAACACACTGCTGATAGTGGCGCTCGAAGTCCCGATCGTTACTGCAACCGCGCACTGGCCAAATGCTCGATCGCTCATAATTGGGTGCATGCTGTTCGCAATCGGCTTCGGCTCCCTGGGCGTCATCGCATCACCGAGCGGAGTCATTGCTACCGTCGTCATCTGGACGTTTGGCGAGATGATGCTTTTTCCCGCCATGTCCGCGCACATGGCCGAGATTGCGCCGGAGAATCGGCGTGGAGCGTACATGGGCGCATATAGCATGTCGCTCAGCCTCGCCCTCACGGTGGGTCCCTGGATGGGAACTCAGCTCCTTGCGGTGCTCGGCCCGATAAGGGTGTGGTTCGTCATGTTCGCGCTGGGGGCGATGGCCGCTCTGCTGATGGTGTTCTCCGTGCCTCGACGCCGTCCGTTACGCGCTGCAGTCGCCGCTGAATCTTAGCGACGATCATCTCGATCGCGACCGCGTTGTGTCCGCCGCGCGGAACAATCACATCCGCGTAGCGTTTGCTCGGCTCGACGAATTCGCAGTGCATCGGCTGAACGGTTGAGAGGTACTGCTCGATGATCTCGTCGAGTGGCCTGCCGCGAACATGGGTATCTCGCTCAATGCGCCGGATGAGCCGGATGTCCGCGTCCGCATCCACGAACACCTTTACGTCGCATAGCTCGCGCACCCTCTCATCGACGAAGAGGAGAATCCCGTCGATGACCACGACGTCCGCCGGCTCGACGCGCGTGGAATCGGCGCGTCGCAAATGCGTGACGAAATCGTACTCCGGCTTCTCGATGGGCTTCCGTTTGCTCAGCGCGTCGAGGTGCGCGCACAGCAAGCCATAGTCGAAGGCGTCGGGATGATCCCAGTTGAGCTTCTTTCGCTCGTCGAGAGAAATGTCGGGGAAGTTCTTGTAGTACGCGTCCATGTCGATGAACGCCACGGACGTTGTGGTGAGGTGCTCGGCGACGTTCCTGGCAACGGTGGACTTGCCCGATCCCGAGCCGCCGGCGATTCCGATTATCAGAGGTTTTAGCATTCTCATCCAAACCTACGATGGCGGTGTATTGAATGCATCAAGCCCCTGTTGGAATAGACCCCGAACGGCTGCGTACAGCAGAACTTACCATGAAATTCCGAACGATCGCTTTCGCACTCCTGGTCCTTGGCGCCGGCGCCTGCAAAACTTTCTCACGCGGTTCGAACAACTCTGCTCAGGACCAGCCGACCGTCGTTCAGGTGGATAACCAGGGTTTTCTGGACATGACCGTGTACGCCGCGCGCAGTACCCAACGCGTGCGCCTCGGTATCGCTCCCGGGAACGGCAAGATCAACTTTACGGTACCGCCGGGTCTCATTTTTGGCCTCACATCCCTTCGCTTTATCGCCGACCCCATTGGGGGCACGCGGGCATCAGTGAGTCAGGAGATAACAGTGGCTCCGGGTGATACAGTCACCCTGACGATTCCGCCGGTCTAAAGTCTGGCGGCGGCGGGCGCTACACGATCGCGCCCGGCGCGGCGATCACCGACAGCGCGGCGGGCAAGCACTGCAGGTCCACAGTTCTCGATCGGGCGACACGCAGCTCCCCATCAATTTCCATCAACGGACTGATGGGGAACGTGAGCGAGAAATGCTGAACACTCGCGGACATCACTGACGGCATCCCGATATGTGTGCCGCGCATGGCGCCGACGAAGAGTTTCACGCGCTCCACGACATTGGTGTCACTGAAGAAACACGCGTCGAGCTTGCCGTCGAGCACGGAAGCATGTGGGGCGATCTTGAATGCGCCGCCGAGCGAGCGTCCGTTCGAGACAGTTACCATGAGCATCCGCCCGCGCGTCACCCCGGGCACGCCGTTCGCCGAGACTTCGATTCCGCGGTAAGTAAACAGCTGACCCAGGGCTGAGTAGATGTAGACTGCGTCGCCTCTGAGAAAACGGACGCGATTGCTCGCCTCGAGAACTGAAGCGTCGAATCCAAATCCACAGCTGTTGAGGAAGTAGTGACCGTCCGCTTGACCGACGTCTATGTGCGCGGCGTTCCCACTGGTGGCAAGTTGAAACGCTTCCAGCGGCCGTGCCGCGCCGAGTCCCAACGTTTTGGCGAAATCGTTTCCCGTACCTGAAGGAATCAGCGCCAGACGACAGTCTGCGCGCGCTCGAAGAATCTCGTCCGCGACCTTTGAGCAGGTTCCGTCGCCCCCTAGGACAATAATTGTCTTCGCGCCGCGACTAAGTGCTTCTTTGACGAGCCGGCGCTCGTCTCCACCGGTCTGTGTCGTGAGAACACCATTCGCGCCGATCCCTCGGAAAGCGGATTCAAGCGCGCGAATAGCGTGTAGCCCTTTTCCGCGTCCGGCGGCGGGATTGGCAATGGTGACTATCATCCCACCGCCCAACGGTCAGATCACTGGCTGGCGGCTATCTGCATCGTTCCAGTGCAGCAGTCCGGATCGCAGCCGATCCAACCCGGCTTTGAGATGTAAGCGCCCGCGCCTGGTGCGCCGAATGCTGCCTGTACCCCACTGAAGTACGCGTAGTCGGAGCAGTCCTTGAAGTCGGCGTCGTCGGTTGGAGATGGTGTCCTGTGCCCACAGTCTGTGAGAAGGCCGATAGGCTGAGGGTTCGGCGTGTAAGCGGGTCCCAACTCGATAAAGCCCCAGGTCGCCTTTCTGTCGCCCCGGCTGTGCACCCACATCAAATACTTCGTGTTGGCCTTGAACGTCGTAGTGCTCGGCACGTGTGCAACATCCTGATTGGAAAAGTTCTCCACCAAGGCAACTATTCGCATTTTGAGAGGGCCATCGTTGGCCTTCACATCCTTGGTCCTTCCCGTATAGCGAATTGAGACATCACGAGCCGTCTGACATCCGACACACTGCGCGTAGTGGGCAGGGCCCCAATCGAATTGGCCAAGGTCGCGTATGATTTGCTCGAATGCCTGCGCGGAACCTTGCGGCGGAAGATTGATCTCTGCGGGCCTCTTGTCGGGAGCGCGCGTCGCCGGGAATGGGCATCCGGCGAAAATGAAAGTCACGGTCACTGCGGTGCAAAGCTTTGCTACTCGCCGGGCAAATCGGTACGGGTTCATTTGTGACCTCCCAAGACGTGTGAGGGTGCAACCTATCGGGTCTGAGACTGACCTGCCAAAGCCTGCATTCTCTTCAGTTCGGATTGCAATGAGGGGTCCGCGCTCGACCAAAGGATGGAGACAATTCTACCCCATTTGCGCGCAGTCCCGCTGTCGCCGGTTTTTGCAGCGAGGTCGGTACGGAGCACCATTGCACGGACGATCGCCGCTGCGGCACCCGCTTCTCTCAGGGCGGGTGGACTCAACCCCGGAAGTGCGCGCAGTGAGCGATCGAGTTGCGAGATCGCCGCGGCAGTATCGCCGAATGCTGCGTGAAGCCAAGCCTGTTGGAACGTAAAATCAGGGGAGAGGTCGCCTGGACGGCGCGTGCGTATTCGCAACGCAACGCTGTCGTCGATCGCCTTGAAAGCCTTGCGGTCACCACGCGCGAAAGCCTTTTGCATCCGCGTCATTCTGTCACGGGGTGCCTCGATCTCGAGCGCCGATCGACCGCCGGTGCAGGGCGTGAGCATGCTAAGGGGCCTGCCTAGAATTTGCTGAGATAACGCTGGCGCCGCGGCCGGAGCGATGTACCGATCCAAAGCATCATCGAGTTCCTTGCGCGCCGAGGTTATCTCTGGTCCGCAAACGCCTAGCGCGGCGTTCGCGAATAGCCTGGACGCGGCAGCGCTAACTGGTCTGGGAACGTCGTTCAATGGAGTTGGCAACCCGCCGCCAGTAACGTTTGCCAGAGCGGCCACCCGATTGACGCGACCTGTCAGGGCAGCGAGTCCGATGAGCACTTGCGCATCGTTGGCTGCCGGTATCGGCCGCGGCACGAGAAGATCGTCCGCCAACCGTTTGGCTTCGGCAAACTCTCCTCGCTTGAAGCGCACCCATGCCTCGTTTGATTTGATGCGAAGCTGTTGCGTTGGGTCGGTGGAGAGTACGGCCGCTCGCCGGAGCGCACTGAGCGCGGAGGCGGTGGGAGAGGCATCGTCCTCAATGTCGCCGTGAACCTCCAGCATGTCTGCCAGGGCCTCAAAAGCCGCGGGGTCGTTGTTTGAATCATGCGTCCACGCAATAGTGAAATTCAGTAGCTCTTCCGTGTTTTGGGCGATGGCTTCACTCATCGTCGCGGAGGCGGCTGCAGCTTTGTCGCTGAATTGCGCTATCGGGTAGGGAACGAAGGCCAGCGTGTCGTGCGACCCCAATGTCGGCGATGCCAGAAAGTCGATTCTGTTCGGAGGAGCGCTCCGTCCCATCCGAACCTTGGTCGCGGCCGTAGGAAGAAGGCTCTGCAACTTTTCGAAACGCAAAATTGCCCGCGCACCGGGCGCAAACCTGAGTGCGCGCTGATAGGCCGCTGCCGCCGATCGATTACTGCTTCGGAAATACCAGCCTGATGGACTGTGCGGGGCGGGAACCACCAGCGAATCAAGCGATTGGCATTCGCCCAGGCCGTACCACCCGACGAAATCGACAGAATCCGCGACCGTGAGCGCCCGATATTTCGCGCAGGCTTCAGGATAGGCCTGATTGGCCATCGCAACGAGTGCCTGCGCGATTATTCGATCGCGAACGGCGAGTCTTCCGCCGTGAGATGCCGCCGTCGCTGCATAATCCTGCCATTCGCGGTTTAGTGAAGGCTGTGTCCACGCCTCCACCTGCGCGAGCCAAACCTGGGCAGCGGCATAGTCCGGGTCGGCTTTCAACGCCGCACGCAATTCACGCTCCGATTCTCCGAGATTCCACGTTCTCAACGCGTTTTGCGCGCGACTACAAGCAGACCACGCTGGATAGGAACGAGTGCCGGGATCGCACGCGGACGCGGCTGCTGAGCGATCTGCTCCGCCCAAAAGCCGCATCGCTATCGGGAAGTAATTGGTTGCGCCAGAATCAGCGCGAGAAAAGACAAAATCGTCCATGGTCTCTTTCGAGCTCGCGTCGTAGAGGTGGACTCGAGCTCGCATCGTTCCGTTATCGTCTGTAACATTTCCCCATATCACCTTGCCAGCGCCCAATGCCCTGCCAATGACGAGCGCCTCATTTTCAGTCGTCGGCCTTCCCCTGTCATTGACCATCTGAGCAACTCTGGTGTCCGAAACCAAGGGCAGTTCATGCCACTGACTGAATTCATCGTAGAGATCAATAGAAAATTGTGCACCGCGATGATCGGACCCGGAGAAAGGCAGGACAGCAAAACGCGCGGTGTCGATTGTCACGCTGCCGGTGAGGCGTGAAAACCGACTTCCAGGTTTTGCAACCGAGAAGATGGTCAGTAGTGCTGCTATCGCTCCCAAAAACACGACCGCCACCGTTTTTGGATGCGCGCGGATCGGCGCGAGCCACTGGCGTCGTCGGGCGTCTCGATTGGCGGAGAGGAGTTGTTGAGCGATCGCGGCCTGGGCGGTGTCAGGGGGGCGATAATGGGTCGCGTCAAGATCGGTGTGATCAGACGACTCGCGGCGAGACTCTTCGGCTGGCGGTCTCGTTCGCGGCGGAGGAACCCGCTCGGCGCTGGGGCTCTCCGCATTTCTCAACGCGTTCATGAACTCCTGCGCCGCCTGATAGCGGTCGCTCGGGCTTCTCGCGAGCGCGATCATGATGACGTCGTCTATCCATGCTGGGAGATCGGTTCTGATCGACGACGGCTTCGGAGGCGCCTCGGTGAACCGCTTGACGAAACCTTCCTTCCCGCTAAAGGGAGGCTT
>DHJM01000126.1:0-290 GCA_002404335.1 Gemmatimonadales bacterium UBA4720 | reverse complement strand
CTCATGTACGCCGGAGTCCCGGGGCTGCCCCTTCCGGTGCGGGTAAGCTGCCGAACGCCGGCGAGATCGATCGCGCGCGCGATACCGAAATCAGCTAGAACCGGATGACCGGCTGAGAGGAGGATGTTCTCCGGCTTGATGTCGCGATGGACGACGCCCTGAGCGTGCGCATAGGCCAGCGCGTCGGCGACGTCGCGGGCGATGTTGCACGCAACGTCGGGCACGAGCTGTCGCTCGCGGTCGATCCGGTCGCGCAGCGTCTCGCCGCTCACGTAGGGCATTACATAGTA
>DHJM01000004.1:461-11721 GCA_002404335.1 Gemmatimonadales bacterium UBA4720 | reverse complement strand
AGTTGACATCTCGGATCCCGTTCTTTTCAGGTTCGATCGTGCGCTCAGTGTTCAGCCAGCACGTAGATGGCAGCAAGAACCAGGAGAAAGTACGGCACGAGCGCAGCCGCGCCGGCGTAATCCTTCGATACGCGCTGACCGAAGAAGAGCGCGATGATGTTGACGCCAGCGACCACCGCGCCGAGATATGCCACCAGCGAATCGTGGGTCAGAAGCAGCAGCGCACAACCGACCGCGCTCAGTGCCCCGGCGGACACCTCGAGGATCGTGATGATGATGAACATCGGGCCAATCGTGCCGGCAAGCGGACTCCGCGCGAAATGCTCATCGAGGTACGCTCGATTTCCTCCTCGATCCACGACCTTGTCTATCCCCGACTGAAGAAACAGCACCGCGAGAAACGCGGAGACGAGTACCTGCAGGATGTACGATGCCGCGTCGGGCGAGTGCACATTTGGCATGTAGTTATTGTAGCATGATCTGGCGGACACTGTCCAATCCGGAAACGGCACATGACGAGACGCGATACATCGATGCGAACACCTCAGGCAGCGTCCACTCCGACTGTTCGGCGATCTCGACTCGCCCTTCTGGCGTTGGTCCTCGCGTGCCGGCAGGGATTGCCCGCGCCCCGCGCTGAGATCGACGCGTCACGACAACTGGTGGTCGTGATCACCCCCAGCTGGACATCTACCGTTGGCGCCATGACGCGATTCGAGCGCGCAACTCCAACATCAGCCTGGACCCGGCTGGAGTCCGCGATTCCGCTCGTAGTCGGCCGCACCGGGATCGCGTGGGGCGTTGGCTTCGACAATGTATCGGCCGACGGTCCGCACAAGCACGAAGGAGATGGGAAAGCTCCGGCCGGCATCTTTCCGCTGGATACGGCCTTTGGATTTGCGCCCCGCGACTCCGCGCAGAAAGTGCAATTGACCTACGTGCAACTGCTTCCCACCACCGACTGCGTCGACGACTCTGCCTCGGCCCATTACAACACGGTTGTCGACAGAGCCGTGATCCCCAGCGTCGACTGGAACAGCGCCGAGCACATGCGGCAGGTGCCTCAGTACGAGATCGGAGTGATCGTCGGGTACAACGCGTCACCTCCGGTCAAGGGACGCGGCTCCTGCATCTTCCTCCACATCTGGGCCGGCCTCGATTCGCACACCGCCGGATGTACCGCGTTCGACGAAGCGAAGCTGCGAGAGGTGATGCTCTGGCTCGATCCGCACAAACGGCCGCTACTCGTCCAACTCACTGCCGACCAATACAAAAGGCTTAAGGCAGGTTGGAGGCTGCCCGCGATTGAATGAAGTTGTCCGGACGATCCGGCCGGTCGAAGGCCATTACATCACTGCCCTAAGTCCGAAGCTAAGCGTCCGTCCGGGCACGACCGTAACGTTGTCCGGCTCGCCGTGCTGTCGGTTGAGAAGGTTCTCGCCACTCAAGTTGAGCGAGAGCCCGCGGTACAAGGTCCTGCCGATGCTCGCACGCAGTCGAGTCACGCCGCTGTATTTCAGCCAGTAGTTGCGCAACTCCTGGCCAACCAGCTCCGCATCGGTCTGCGTGGAATTCGAGAACGCTCCGGCGAGCGCGATTCGGTCGTAGTCGATCCAATCCCACGATCGAGATGCCATCACAAAGGTGGTCCACCCTCCGCCGGTCCACGCGGCTGACACGCTTCCCGTCCGAGCCGGCACCTCGAGCATCCTGTCACCGACGCGCAGGTCTCCGACGTAACCCTGTGCCACCTGCCTCACCTTGCTGTCGACCGTGGAGAACGTTCCGCTCAGCGCAAGAGAGGCAAAGTTCAAATCGCTCTTCAGCTCCCAACCCCGATTGGTGATCTCGCCAACGTTCTGGAACACGTAGGCGATATGCCTGTCCTCCGCGGGGACCGGCTGCGGCTGTGGATACGCGCCCGACCCCGACGAGGATCCTTGATTGCGGTCGTTGGAACTAGCATACGCAACGCGCTGGATGAGTCCCGACGCGAGCTGATCAAAGCGAGTCAACTGCAGGCCGAAAGTCTTGCCGACGTAGACATCCATCCCGGTTTCAATCCCCGCCTGCTCCTCGGGCGCGAGATTCAGAAGCCGCGCCTGTCCGCGTGGATCGAACCACGCGGTCTCCCGCATGGGCGTCGTCGCGGGACGAATGCCGCGACCATACGCGGAGCGAAGCTTGACCGTCAGTGGCCCGAAGTCGTGCAACGCGGCGGCGCCAAGCATCGGCAGCGTTGAGACCGTACGATTGGCGCCAAAGGCGTCGTTGCGCTCGACGCGGAGTCCGGCCGTGAGGTACCCGGCGTCCCGCCATGACACGTTCGCCTGGGCGACGCCAGCGCTCGTCCAGCGGCGCACCACCGACGACACCGTCGAGCCGCTCGCCGCCTGGGCGGAGGTCGTCTCTGCCTGAGAGCGAAAGTCGAGCAGCGAATTCTCGCCCGCGAACGTCAGCGTCGTCGCGAGATTCTGCGCGTCACCGAGCGTGGCGACGCTGCTCACCCGAAGACTCGCCAGATTCGCGTTCCCGCCCGCCGTGCCGAGATCGGGCCCCGATGCAGAGGGGAGGGGCGTATGATAGTCGGCAAGATTCGACAATCTGCTTCCATCGAATCCGGCGACTATCGCGTGTGTCCAACGCTCGCTCTGAATGAGCGTGGCGTTGCCGCCGACGGTGTACTCGCGCACGGATTGCGGTATCACCTGCCCTGCCCGGGTAGCGCTCACCGAATCCCGAAAAAGCGGACTCGATGGATCGGCGGACTCGCTCGCGAACATTCTTGCCGTCGCGGTCGCGATCAATCTGGATCGCACTACGCGGAATCCCGCGCTACCCGTTGTGTGACGCGCAAACGCTCCGGGCAGGTACTCGCCCACTCCACCGGACGTGAAGCTAGCGCTCCCTGATTGCGCGCCCGACCCTTCGCGGACCGTGACCGCGTGATCCTGCGTGATGGCCGCGCGGGGGACGTACGCGCTTGAAGCCGCGCCCACCGCCGATCGCGCCACCGTGCTCGGACCACCGTTCGAACCATCGTGCCGAGTAACGATGTTGATCACGCCGCTGATCGCGTCTGTTCCGTAGAGCGCCGCGCCCTGGGGACCACGAATGATCTCGATGCGCTCGACGGTCTCGGGAGTGAACTGCGTTATCAACAGCGGATTGGCCAGCTCGATTCCATCAACATAGATCTTCGGATAGCTCGAGCCGAATGAACTGGTCCCTCTAATGCTCCCGTAGTGCGCGACCAGCGATGTCGGTGCGCTCTGCCAGACCCAGAGTCCGGGCACCAGGTCGCTCAACGCCTGAGCCAGATTCCCCTCGGCGTAGCGGGAGAGCTGAGCGCCGTTGACGACGTTCATCGCGACGGTGAGCCGGCGGGCTGGCGCCTCGATCGCGCCGCCGGTCACAACCACCCGGTCGAGAACGCGCGGTACCCGCGCGTGTTGCTCCGCGGTGTCCGGTGACTCCCAGGGCGCGAGCACGACGTGCTCGCCGCCCGCGGAAATTGGCAGGACCTGCGTTCCGCGCAGCAAGAGCGCGAACGCCTCGCCGAGCGGGATCGAATCGAACGAAGCGCAGACCCTGCTGTCCAGCGGGATCGCTTCAGAAGCGTAAGAGAGCCGGATGCGCGCATCGACCGATAGGCGATCCAGCGCGTCGCGCAGCGAGATGTCACGCACATGGAGCGAGACACGCCGGTCGAGCGGCGCATTCCAGGTGGGTAGTGACGCCAGGGACGCGCTGGATGAGGAGCACGACTGGGCGCGCGCGGGCGGCGCGACCAGTGCGAGCGCTGTAACGAGCAATACGATTGCGCGCGGAGCGCGCGATCGCCTGCCGGTTACGAGGCGGTCGGTGCTAGGGACGAGCTCCAGACGCGGTTGCCCGGTGAAGTATCGCCACGTTTCCCTGCCGCTCGATGCGGGCACCGAGCGAAAGAGCGATGACATTGAGAACTCGGTCAACCGGCTCCCCAGAAAAGGATGCGGTCAGGTGAAGATTCGCCAGCGATGAATCCGCCACCCGTAGCCTTACTCCGTACCACCGGTAAAGTTCAGCACCTACAAGAATGAGCGGCGCATCGCGGAAGACAAGGCGTCCCTCGACCCAGGCCAGGTCGTCGTCGGAAACAACTGATCTTTCCACGACGACTATCCCCTTCGTATCTACGGTCGCGCGATCGCGCGCGTTGAGCACGGCGTCCCGGTCGCGATCCCCGGCCGCGGCCCCAATCGCTACGGTCCCCGAATCCACCACTACCCGAGTGCCCGCGCTGTCGTCGTTGTCGACCGAAAAGGCGGTTCCGACGTCCTGGATGACGATCTTCCCGGCTTTCACCGTGAACGGATGCGCCGGATCGTGGACCACGCTGAAGTAGGCTACGCCATCGATCAGGACGAGCCGATCCCCGTTATCCGGCCCGAGGGAAGGGACAAGCAGCCGGCTGGTCGGCCCGAGAAGGACCGTGGTTCCATCTTTGAGCACGACCTGCCGCCGCTCGCCAACAGAGGTGGCGTAGGTCTGAACGTCCGCATCCGCGCGCGACCGGCGGACGTTCTGCCAGAGCATCGTCCCACCGAAGATGATGATCGCCGCCGCAGCCACCCGCAGCAGCGCACTGACGCTGCGATCAGGACTGGCACTCGCGAGCCGCGGGGCGAACGGAATGACCTTCGGTTCATTGAAGCGGGACTTCACGTATTCGAGCGCGCCCTCTACGTCGATGTCAGGCGAGTCCTCGCACGCTACATTCGCAAGCACGGACTCGAGCAGCCGCACGACCTTGATCCGATGGGGATCGGCTTCAACCCATCGCTCTGTCGCTTCGGCCTCCCCGCCGCCAGCTTCACCCGTCAGGTAGCGTGCGATACGCTCCCAATCGTCTGGGCTGATATTGGCGGAACCCTCGTCCGGTTTCGACATATTCATTAATAAGACAGACACCCGAACCGGACGCTACCCTACTTGGACACAAACAACGCGAGCGAGCGGGATCTGCGGGAGCGCATCCGGGCCGGGGACGAGGGCGCCTTCGATGCCGTTTTCCGGTCGCACTATCCGCACCTCGTGCGAATGGCGGAGTCGGTCGTTCGCGAGCGCGCACTCGCCGAGGAGATAGCGCAGGATGTCATGCTCGAGTTGTGGCGCCGCCGCGAATCGCTCGTAGTTGAACAAACTTTTCGCGCCTATCTCATACGATCCACCCGCAATCGGGCGCTCAATCATGTTCGACACCAGCGAATCGTTGCGCGCGAAGCCGCCGTTGCGGCCCTCGACTCTCCAAGCTCGCCGTCCGCGGAAGAAGAGGTCCTTGGTGTCGAGCTCGAGCGTGCGATACGTGATGCGATAGAAGGACTTTCGGAGAATTGCCGGGAAGTCTTTCAGTTGAGTCGCCAGAACGGCCTCAAGTACGCCGAGATTGCGAGCACGCTTGAGATCTCCATCAAGACGGTTGAGAAGCGAATGGGGCAAGCCCTCTCGGAGCTACGCGAACGCCTCGCGCCATGGATGCCCGGCGCGAGGGGAGAAAGCGGGCGGAAAACGCCGGTGTAGGGTATCCAAGGGCTCAAGTGTCTCTCCTTCCAGAAGCAATTGCGCGCGGATCAGAAACGCGCAGTCCAACTTTCGGAGACACTCTATGCCCAGTCCACTCAGAATTCTTTTCATAGCTGGCGCGGGTGCGGTCATGGCCGCATGCGCCACCGATAATGCTACCTCACCGGTTGCCTCGTCACGGGCGGCCGCTGCTCTCGTCTCGGCTCCACTCAGCTTCGGCGCGACCAATAGCAGCTTTGTTGGAAACTCGGCGCCGACCAATGCGTTTGTGCCAACGGGAATGGCCGCTGGCGAAAGCTCCGGCGACCATGGAGGCCCCGGCTGGGGCGAATTCATGGGCGGCGGAATCGGGGAAGCCTTTATCGGAGGTCTTGGATTTGGGCCCGGAATCGGCAAAGGCCCGTTCGAGAATTTCGGCAGACGTGAAGCCGATGACTCCGACAGTGAGGAATCCGATGCTTTCGACCACTCCGATAACTGCGCCTTTTCCGCGACCACGAATCGGGTCGAATGCGCGACAATCACCCATGATGGACTCACCATAACCCGCTCGTTCTCGTTCCTGGATGCGTCGGGGGCGGTTCAGCAGGCGTTCGACACCGCCAAGACCAACACCGTCAACATCAAGAAGAGCGTGAGCGGCACCATCACTCACCACGAGACGGTCACGAGCACGGTCAACGGGTCGAGTGACCTGACTGTGTCCGGCCTCGCATCAGGCAGCACCCAGCGCACCGTCGATGGGACATCGGCGGGAACAGATGCGACTACGGGCACCCGGGACGGAGTGGCGTTCACGGCATCGCGATCGGCGGGTGACACCACAACGGCGCTCGTGATACCGATTCAGAAGGACCAGCCGACCTATCCCACTGCTGGCACAATTGTTCGGTCGATGACGGCTACGGTCACACTGACTGGCCAGACTCCTTCGACGTCATCGAGGCGGGAAGTCATCACGTTCGACGGATCGGCGACTGCCAAGGTCGTCATCACTCACGACGGAGTCACCAAGAACTGCACAAAGCCGCTGCCACACGGACGGCTGACTTGCGCGTAGTCGGATAGATACGGGTTCGTTGGCGCACCCAGCGCGAATCCCGTAGTGCACCTTCAGTCCGGTCTTCACTCGCACGGGGCCGGGCTGCTGGTGCCTTTTCGCTGAGCTTGCTTTGACGCGGCGATCAGGTTGTGGCGCGAACAGCAAGCTGCAACGTTCGGTCAGCTCAAGCTGACGTCTTGTTCAGTTGCAGTTCTATCAGGCGGATCTCGCCCCGTCAGATTTCGCGATGCGCTTGGCCCGTTCGCAAAGTGTCCGGAGCTCGGGCTGGGAGAGATCTTCCCAGTGGGCTGGAATCGGAATGAGCCGCCGCTTTTCGTGGAGCGACTCGAATGTCAGCCAGCCGGCTCCGTAGCCCTCGGAGAGGGTGATGCGGGGTTGGCTCGTGGTGCGCCGTTCCGACCCGCTTCGGCGCTCAGTTCCGCCCCAGGCGAAATATTTCGGACGGCGCCGATCCGACTCGCACATCCGCCGCTCCATCTTGGTCGGCTGTGAGTCCCAGACCTGCCAATACGCGCCATCTCTGTCTACGAAAGTCCGATATGACATTATTTATCACCTCACGCGGCGGCCTCACGCGTCTGCTTATCAGTCGTGCATGAAAGATGCCATTTCCGGGCATCCGGGAAACTGACTTAAATATATGTTTCCCAAGGGGTTATCCTCTTTGAATACTACCCGCGAACCGCGCCAAAGGTAGGGCTTATCCCGTGGAATTCTACCTTCCGAAGTCCGCCAATGTTTCACTCATGACGTCGATCATGGCCTTGGCAGTCCATCGGTCCCGACCATTGTAGAGGAAAGAGAAGGCCAGGACTTCACCATTTACGGCCGTGACGTACCCGGCCAACGCAATGACGTCGTTGGTGGTGCCAGTCTTGGCGTGGAGGTTTCCCTCGGCTGGGGTGTTCCGCATGCGCCGCTTCAGGAGCTCGGAGCCGCCGGCCACCGGGAGCGATGAGTGGAGCCAGGGACCCCATGCGGCGCGGTGGGCATAGCCCAGCAGTTGGACCTGCGCTCGCGGGGTCACGCGATCGATGGTCGAGAGGCCGCTACCGTCTTTGAAGACGAGACTGCCGGTGTCCACTCCTACCTTGCTGGCGAAGAACGAATCTAGGACGGCGCTGGCGTTCGCCACCGATCCGACCGCGTCACGCTGCGGACCGCGCGCTGCGTCCCTGAACAACAATTCGGCGTAGTGGTTGATGCTCTCCCGGTTCATCGCCGCGATCATGCTGGCGAGTGGCGGAGAACGCAGGCTCGCGACCTTGACCCCCGTGGGAGGAGTCTTGCCCAAGCGGATTCCACCGTCGACTTTGACCCCGCGCGCGATCAGCGCGTTCAAGAACGCGCCGGTAGCGAAGCTCGCTGGATCTTCGACGATGTAGACATATCTGCGCGTGCTGGTTCGCGATCCAATCGATCCGTTGGCGATGATCGTACCGTTGCCCTGCTTTCGGAATGAGAGCCGCGCTCCGCCACCCGCCACTGTGCGAACGTTGGCAACGAGCGGGATCGCGCTGGTGGAAGGCTCGAGGACGACGGTCGCCGGGCTGCCCGGCGCGCTTGGCGTCACCGCGACCACGACCACATTCTCATTCAGCGAGAGCGCGGATACTCGCGCGGCGTAGGACGCCTGCAGATAGCGCGCGAGCCATCCCTCCGGAACCTTCTGGTCGTCGAACCCCGATGCATCGCCGATGACGCTGCCGGTCACGTGCTTGATACCGTTCGACGCGACGAGATCGGCGAGACGATTCATCGGAGCCGATGGACCGCCCGGCAAAAATTTTCCGGAAAGGGCGGGATCGCCATCCCCTCGGATGTAAAGATTTCCGGTGAGCGTTCCATCGGGACCGACCGGCGCGTCACGCAGCGCGTCAGTGCTGAACTGATAAGTCGGTCCAAACCGCTCGAACGCGATCGCGCTCGTCAAAAGCTTCATCGTCGATGCGGGAAGCATCTGCTCGCCCGCGTTGTTCGCGTAGAGCGTGTCGCCGCGAGTGAGCGACACCACCATCGCGCCCCACATTCCTCCGCGAATGCGTCCAGCGAGTCCGCCGAGCGTTGCGGCCAGGTCGGCCGAGCTCCGCGGCGTGCCATACCGGACAACGGGAACGGCGGGCGGCCTGTTACGGCTGGGTCTCCGTACGCGGCGTCGGGTGGTAGTTGCCCTTTTGGTCTGTGCCTCGAGAATGGCTGGAGTGGCGGCGCAGACGGTGAGCGCCACCAGAATTGCGATTCGAATTTTACGAGAGAACATCGTCAGCGGTTGAGCGTTGGAAAATCAACTACGGAAGAAAATGGGAACGGACGGACATCAATTGGCGAGAACGGTGCCAGAGTCGCGACGCGTGCTCTCATCTGACGGGCAGCCGCGTCGCTTGGAATATACCTGGCGGTTGCGTATTTTCCCCGAACGAAACTTGCACCCAACCGCAGCAGAGGACACCGATGGCTGAGCGGCCGCACAATTTTCTGCGCGAAGGCGTGATCACCGGTTTCATCGGCGCGACGGCGATCGCAATCTGGTTCCTCGTCGTCGACACCATTGGTGGGCGTCCCTTCTACACTCCGATATTCCTCGGCAAGGGCGTCGTCAGCGTGCTGGGAAAGAACATGATGGGCGACACCGCGTTCACGCAGGTGCTGGGCTACACGATCTTCCACTACGTCGCTTTTTTCATGGTGGGAATCCTTCTGACTGTGATCGTGCACCAAGCCGAGCGCACACCAGGAATCCTGGCCGGATTGGTCGTGGCGGTAGTGATGACGTCGCTCGGCTTCTACATGATCGCGGCGGCTTTCGCTCAGTCGGCGCTCGGCCAGATCGCCTGGGTTCAGGTTTTTGTGGCCAATCTCGTGGCGACGACGCTGATGCTCGGCTATCTGTGGCGGAAGCACCCGAAGCTGGAGCGGCAGCTGAAGCAGGCGCTCGAAGGAACCGACGACGATTAGGCGGTCGACGGCTTCCAGTCTACCTGAGCGCCCGCGGTCGAGTCTTCGCCGCGGGCGTTCCATTTGAAGAACACCACCGTCATGATGATGATGAAGATGAGCCCGCCCGGGATCCACATGATGAGCGCGCCAAGGAGCTGATCCTCGAGGGGAGAAAGTGGCAGCACGCGCGGTGCGGCGCTGTATGCGGGGTAAAGCACGTGGTCGGCCATCGCGATGTACACGGCGACGATCGACATCGGGATGCTCATCAGGAAGGCGTAGAGCATCTGCCCCGGATACGCGAGCCGCGGAAGCTCCGGAAGCTGGCTCAGGAGCGGCCACCACATCAGCACCGCGGCAACCATGAACATCAGGTGCTCGAGGATGTGCAGATTGTGATTCGCCATCGCCGCATTGTAGAACTGCGGCAGATGCCACACCGCGATCATGAGGTTGAAGACGACGAAGCAGATTGGCGCCCGCGTAAAAAATCGCGCGATGGGCGCAATGCGAGGCCGTGACAATACCGGGCGCAACATCCAACCGGGCACTCCGGCCAGCAGCAGCGGCGGCACCGCCAGCGTTATCAAAAGATGCTGGACCATGTGCGCGCTGAAGAGATAGTCATCGCTCAGATCGTGAATCGGGCCGTTGAGCGAGGCGAACAGCAGGAGCAGGCCGGAGAAGTAGTAAATCTTCTGGGAGCGGGTGGGCTCTTGCCGGAATCTTCGGGATGCCCAGATGTAGAGCACGCCGAGCGCTGCGATGCCGATGGCGGTACTCGGGTGAACCGACCATCGCCACCAGCTGAGATTGGCGATGGGATGCAGCAGCGCCAGAAACAACATGCTACATGATCTTGATGTGGAGATGTCCGAAAAGGAAGAGCAACCCGATCAGCGTGATACTCGCCACCAGGAGCGGGCCGGTGAAGAGCACCCGGAAGAGTCTGTGATCGTACTTGAGGTGCATGTAGAACATCACGACGATCGTAAACTTCAACCCCGAGAGAAACAGCAACGTGGGTACGAACCCCCGTGAGGCGGCGAAGGAAGGAACGTAAAAGGCCCAGACCTCACCGACCGTGATCAGCGTGAGTATGAGGGCGACCTTCCAGTAGATGGACCAGTCCGGATGGGCGTGCTCTTCTTCCGCGTGCGGCGTGTGTGCCTGCCCTTCGGCCGAATCCGGGAGATTGGTCATGCTGGCGTGAGAGTCCATCATTCCTGCCGGTTACTTGATGAGATAAACGAGCGTGAAAATCACGATCCAGATTACGTCGACGAAGTGCCAGTAAAGGGCGGCGATGTCAACGAGCAGCGAATCCTTGGAGCCCAGACCGCGCCGGTAATCGATTGCGAGCAGTGTTACCAGCCAAATCACGCCCGCGGTCACGTGCGCGCCGTGGAAGCCGGTAAGCGTGAAGAAGGAAGAGCCAAACAGGTTCGTCCGAATCGACAGCCCTTCATGGACGAAGGACGTGAACTCGAACGCCTGGAATCCGAGAAAAGTCGCGCCGGCGATCGCCGTCATCCAGAGCCACAGCTTGGAGTTGCCGAGAATCCGCTCACCCCGCGTGTGTTTCGGCTTTTCCTTGTTCTGCACGGCGGCCAGAGCCAGCACCATGAATAGCGACGACATGAGAAGCACGAATGTCGAAGCCGAGGTCACCGGAATGTTGAGAATCGGCTTGAA
>DHJM01000004.1:0-131 GCA_002404335.1 Gemmatimonadales bacterium UBA4720 | reverse complement strand
CCGCAGAACATGACGATCAGGCCGAGTGCCACCAACAGCGGCTTGATGGTGTTGTACGGCACTATGATCCCGAGATCAGCCGGGGTCTTGCCTTCCTGCGAGTTGATGCGCGCGTCCTCGTAATCGACTTC
>DHJM01000033.1:467-5005 GCA_002404335.1 Gemmatimonadales bacterium UBA4720 | reverse complement strand
TCGATCGCGGCGCGAACGCTGTGGAGCTGCGCCCAGTTCGCCGGGTCAATGGAGGACCCGGTATCGGTATACGCGTCCACGAGACGCAGGACTGAAAGTCCGGCGAATACGGCGCACCAGGAAGCGCTGTCTTCCTGCATGGAACCGAGTGTATCGAAGTAGACTTGATGCCGGATCATAGGGCCTTTTTTGGGCGTAATTTGGTGCATTAAAATGCCACTATACCCGCATTAAGGAAATGCCTGTTTCGTATCACCATAGGGGCGATTTCATATCACCTCCAGCGAGTTAAGTCGCTCCTGGTGCCTTTAACGCACCAGGGGGATGAGGTCCCTTGGAATGCGCTCAGAGGGGGGTATGTACCAATCAGCGAGGTCAAACCACCACGCATCCGGGCGCATTTCGGTGGTCCGAATTCGTCTTTGGACCCCCAGGATTTTCCGGGGTTCGTATAGCCAGATGGCGGGCGCATCTTCGTTGATAATGGCGAACGCATTTGTGAACTTTTCGCGCTGCTGGATTGGGTCGGCTCGAAGCGCGCTATCGAGCAAGGCGTCGAATCTGGGATTGCTGTACGACCCGTAATTGACGCCATTCTCGCCGATGCCCTGGCTGCCCCACGCTTCCCTCATTCCGTCCGGGCTCGACGGCATCGTCCAACTGCCGAGCGCCGCGTCGAAAGCGCCGCGGGATTCCCTGTCGCCTTCCGTGGAAGACTCGAGCTCTTCCAACTGCACCTGAATGCCCATCCGGCGAAGCTGCTCCTGGAGGAGCGGTCCCATCCTGATTCGCGTCTGGCTCGAAGTCGGGATGATGAGCGTGAAGGCGAGCTCTCTACCGTTCTTCGCTCTCATTCCGCCCGCACCCCGGCGGACCCATCCCAGCGAATCGAGCAGCCGGCTCGCGCGCGCCGAATCAAATGGGAGCTGCGCGCCCCGCGGGTCCGTAGTCGGATAAGCGCGCACGATCGGGCCGACGGGCACGAGCGCAAAGGTGTCGAGGGCGCTCCGTACCAGCGTCCCGCGGTTGACGGACATGGTGATCGCGCGGCGCAGCTCGCGATTCCCGAAGAGCGGGTGTGGCCGGGCCTTGTGCGCCGGATCACGCAAGTTGAACCGGAGAAAAGCGTAGTCCATTCCCGGCAGGATGATCGCCCGGAGGCTCGGATGACGCGCGAGCTCACGCAAATTCTCGGGGCGGAGCGCATCGAAAAGATCGGCGTCTCCGCTGAACAACTTAGTCACAGCCGTCTGGAACTCCGGCGCGACAGTCCAGATCACCCGATCCAGCCTCGCCCGCCCACGAAAATTGGAAGTATCGGCGATGATCTCCACCGAGGCGCCTTTGTCCCACTTTCGCAGGCGAAAGCGCCCGGTCCCGATCGGGGGTGGCACGCCTTGGCGCAGCGAATCGACCGGAATTTTCTCCAGCTGATGCGCGGGAAGAATCAGCAGTTGCGCCGCGGCATCGAGGAACTGCGTTGGCGATCTCGAGCGAAACCAGAACACAGCCGTGAGTGAGTCGGTCACTGTTACGGAATCGATGTTCGCGAGCTCGCTTCCCATTCTGCCGCCGAGCGCGGGGTTCCTGTTGAGCGCGAAGGTGAATTGAACGTCGCGCGCCGTGACATCCCTTCCATCGTGCCACTTTGCCCGCGGATTGATGTGAAACGCGAGCATCAACGAGTCGCCAGACCAGCGCCACCGGTCAGAGAGCCCCAAGCGAAATCCTTTTTCGTTCCGGGTATTTAGGTCGGAGCCGACGTCGGCGAGGTAGTCGTAGATCTGTTCCGTTATCTGCTTCGCCTGAACGGTGCTAGCGAAGGGAGGGAAGAGCGTGCCGGGATCCCCGGTCGTCGAGATGACCAGTGTTCCGCCTGCGTCGGCGGGTCCGGTTCCGGGGGGATGCTCAGTACAGCCCCCCGCGAAGAAAGCCAGCGCAATGACCGCGAGTTTTCTCATTGACGGGTAAGGTAGCGCTGTCAGCCGCGCCTGGAAGGCGTTAACTCGATGGTGATAGAAAACCGACAGTTCGAGAAATAAAACCGACATTGATTCCCCGGCTCAGCCGTTGAAATGTCCATGATATATGGGAAAACCGGCTCCGAAGCGGCCCGATGCGATGCCCACCTTTCAGGTGGCGCATTTGCGACGCGATAGTCAGGACATAATCATTGTGCCCGTGGACCGCACCTTCGGGAAAAGATCGCCTGCAGAGCAGGCTCGCATTCAGGAAGCGTTTCAACGGAGCGCGGTCTCGGCGGAGATGGCCGGCGTCGTGGTTCCCGTCTGGGAAGATGCATCCGGCAGAATGGCGTTTCGTGCCCCCCCACCCTGGCACGACTTCCTGAAGAGCATAGACATGGTCTATGTCGCGACCGCGCTGAATCGGATCCTGAGTCTCGAGTCGCGGTAACTCACGCGCCGCGCCAGCGGCAATCGAGCCAGTTGAATCGTCTGCTGCGCGCGGTGATACTCCGGTGATTGATCCTTCCTCAATTGCGCGGAGACTCATCATTTGCAGAGAAGACCTTCGACATTCAGAAAGCCTTCGGGCGTGCTTGGGCTGGCGCTCGCTTCTGTCCTTCTAGTCGCGCCGCGCAGCGAGGCGCAACAGGAGAGCCATGCGACAATGCGGGACATGCCGGGCGATACGCTCGTCACCGCCCCAACAACGCCCAGCCGGCCGCGCTCAGATTCGGGCGCAATCGCGGACTCGCTGCTCGGCGTCTGCAAGGCGCACGAAACGCATTCAAGCGACGCCTACTCCACCTGTCTCGGCGACGGCATCGCATCGCTCTCGTCCGCCGGAAACATCGCCCTCGCGATGGGGACTCTCGACCGCATCGTCCACAGCGATCCGTCGCTCGTTCTGCTCGGTCATCCGCTCGCGCACGCACTCGGTTACGCGGTTCGATCGACCCCCGCGACCGCGACACGCCTGTTGTCGCAGTGCGACGACCGCTACCAGTCGGGATGCTATCACGGAATTCTGCAGCGATACTTCGACGCGCGAATGGGAATGCCATTGACCCAGAGCGTTTTGCTGGCGCCATGTGACGGACTACGCGGCACCCGCGAGCAATTCCGGCTGTACGACTGCCTCCACGGGACTGGCCACGGCCTCATGATGTACCACCGCTACGACGTCAACGCGTCACTCAGGGATTGCGATCGGCTCGCCGGCGACTGGGACGAGCGGAGCTGCTACAGCGGCGTGTTCATGGAGCACAACATGGGCGCCAGCATTCAGGCGTTCGGCGTCGGCATGCTCGGGATGCATCGGCATTCGATGCCTGCGGCAACCATTGTTCTGTTCAAGCCAGACGATTTGCACTATCCCTGCGACGCTACACCAGTTCGCTACCGGCGCGAGTGCTACGAGCTGCAAGCCGATCTGATTCTTCCGGCGGTGAAGCAGGATTACAAGAAGGCGAGCGCAGTGTGTGATGCCGCCGGCACTCCCGATCTCCTTCGCGCTTGCTACGTTGGGCTCGGCAGGAACGCCTCCGGGGCATCGGCATTTCAATACGCCGGCATCAGGAAAAGATGCGATCAGGCTACACCTGCCGGCGTTCCATTTTGCTACGAGGGAGCTGTGCGACATCTAGCGTACGCACCGAGCGAGCTTCCGCGTGGCGTGGCGTTCTGCAAGTCGCTGCCCGACGGAGAGAGCCGGTTGCGCTGCTGGGACGGCGTAGGGTTGCAAGTCGGGGGATTCTTTTCGGACTCGGCATCGCGACAGCGGGCGTGTCAGTCGGATGTAACACGTGACGTTGCAGCGTGCGTGGAAGGTGCCGGGGTTACTCAAAGCCCGCCCGCGAGGAATCGGCCCTAGCGCGCAAGCGGCGATGTCATGACGAGCATCCTCAGCGTTCTCGACCAGTCGCCTATCTCCGAAGGGTCAACCGGAGGCGACGCCCTCCGAAACAGCATCGACCTGGCGCAGCTCGCCGAGTCGGTCGGGTATCGCCGCTATTGGGTCGCAGAGCACCATGCCACGCCGATGCTGGCGAGTCCGAGTCCCGAGGCGCTCATCGGCCCGATCGCCGCTCTCACGAAGCACATTCGCGTCGGCTCGGGCGGAGTAATGCTTCCCCACTATAGTCCACTCAAGGTGGCCGAGACATTCAGCATGCTCGCTGGACTCTTTCCCGGGAGAATCGATCTGGGGATTGGGCGGGCGGCGGGAACGGATCCGCTGGCGACATTTGCGCTGCAGCGAGATCGAAGGCAGGCAGCGCCAGATGATTTTCCAGAGCAGTTGGTCGAGCTGCGCGGATATCTCGAGAGCAGCCTGCCGGAAGAGCATCCATTCGCGCGAGTGACGAAGCTTCCAGGCGAACCGGAAGCGCCCGGGATCTGGCTCCTCGGCTCATCCCCCCAAAGTGCGATCTGGGCCGGAGAGCTGGGCCTGCCGTACGTGTTTGCCGACTTCATCAACTCCGAGGGCGCGCATATCGCAGCGCTGTACCGGGAGCGGTTCACGCCCTCTGCACGGTTGCCTGAGCCAAAGGTGATGGTTGCTACCTGGGCGCT
>DHJM01000033.1:0-279 GCA_002404335.1 Gemmatimonadales bacterium UBA4720 | reverse complement strand
CCAACGGTGGAGACAGCGACGCGATTTCTCCGAGAGCCCACGGGAGCGCTTCCGATCGCGCGCCGGCGGCGCATGACTCTCGGCACCAAGCCAATGGTGCGCGACGGACTGGAAGCGATCGCGCGCGACTACGGCGCCGAGGAGATCATGATCGTGACGATCACGCACAGCCACGAAGCGCGGAAGAAGTCCTACAGACTGATTGCTGAGGCATTCGAGCTCGCGGCAGCAAGTTGAGACTCACCTGAAGGGTGCGCGAATTGCCTGATCGGTGATCGA
>DHJM01000129.1:13784-14290 GCA_002404335.1 Gemmatimonadales bacterium UBA4720 | reverse complement strand
GCCAGCACGCAGTACAGTCCGAACAGCCAACCCTCAGCGTGCTTGTGATCGCGGAAACGCCAGAGGATGAGGAACATCACGAAGCCGAGCGCGACCTCGTAGAGCTGAGTCGGATGGACGGAAAGAACCGTATTCGGGGACGACCCTAACGGCGGCGGGATGTGAAAGAGCTGCGTCATGTTCGAGACCGTCGAAGGCGGTGCACCGTTGGGAAAGCTCACCGCCCATGGTCCGTTCCAGGGGCGTCCGTAGTCGTCGCCGACCGCCCAGCAGCCGGTTCGCCCGAGAGCGTAGCCCGCGGCGAGGGCGGGCGCGGCGACATCGCTGATTCGCGTAAAGCTCTGATGCTTGCGGTGGATCACGATGTAGGAAGCAATTATTCCACCGAGCAATCCGCCCCAGAACACGAAGCCGGCTCTGCTCAGCAGAGCGCTGAAGTCGTGCATCAGGATGGCGTAGTAGATCTTGCCGCCGAGGAGTCCGCCGACGACTCCCGCAAAGACGAC
>DHJM01000129.1:10036-13636 GCA_002404335.1 Gemmatimonadales bacterium UBA4720 | reverse complement strand
GAAGCGAAAATCGTTGGCATGGCTCTGAATCTAGGCTGCTACGACGCCCGGGATAGGGCTGCTGGCGTAGGCGTTCAAATCGAGGCCGGACCTTTCGCCCTGCTCGAATCTGAAAAATGCCGCGCGGGCAATCATCGCGGCATTATCCGTGGCAAGGCGCGGACTCGGCGTAAGGACAGTAATACCCTCGGGCTCGAGTCTCGTTCGCATCGCGTCGGCAAGGGTGCGATTGCAGGCGACGCCCCCGCCAAGGACGACCCGCTGACGGGAGAAGGCATTGGCGGCGCGCCAGGTCTTCTCGACCAACGTATCGATGAGTGAATCCTGGAATCCGCGGGCCAGGTCGGCCTTGTCGGCTTCGATGTCCTTTGACGCGCGCACGGCGTTGAGCACGGCGGTCTTGATGCCGCTGAAGGAGAAGGCGTAGTAGTCGTCGTCCTTTGGCAGCGCGTTCTTTCGCACCATCGCCCTCGCGAAGTGGAAGCGCTTTGGATTTCCCTCGAGCGCGAGCTGCTCGACGTAGCGACCGCCGGGATAGGGAAGACCGAGCAGCTTGGCGACCTTGTCGAACGCTTCGCCGGCCGCGTCGTCGCGCGTGGCCCCGAGCAGCAGGTATTTCCCCCAGGCCTCGACGTCCAGAAGCAGCGTATGCCCGCCCGAGATCAACAGCGCCGTGAACGGCGGCACCGCATCCGGGTGCTCCAACGCCGCCGCGAAGAGGTGTCCCTCCATGTGATGAATTCCGAGCAGCGGAATTCCGCGCGAAAATGCGAGCGCCTTCCCGTAGCTCACTCCGACCAGCAGCGCGCCCACCAAGCCCGGAGTGTTCGTGACGGCGATCGCGTCGAGATCATCCAGTCCGGTCCCCGCCTCTTCGAGCGCGCGCGCGACCACCGGGACAATGCTGGTGAGATGCGCGCGTGATGCGATCTCCGGGACGACTCCGCCAAAGACGCGGTGGACGTCCTGCGACAGGATCACCAGAGACTTCTGGGTGACCTGGTCGCCCTTTCCCTCGAGAACAGCGGCGGACGTCTCGTCGCACGAAGTCTCGATTCCCAGGATGCGCGTCACGACTATTCCGTGCGCTCCGTGAGAAGCCTGTCCACCAGTGCCCGCGCCTCGGGCGAGTTCCAGTCGGTCGCCGACATCAGCTTCTTCCTGATCACGCCGTCCTTGCCGATGATGAACGTCTCCGGATAACCGGTGATGTCGTACAGGTCGGTGATCTCGCCCTTCGGATCGTGCAGGATCTCGAACGTGAGACCGTACTGCTTCGCGAACGCGCGGATCCCCGAGTCGGTCCCGGGGTCGTCGATGCTGACCGCCACGATCTTCAATCCCTTCGGACCGTACGTCTTGTGCAGCGCTTCAATGCTCGGCATTTCCACGCGGCACGGCAGACACCACGTCGCCCAGACGTTGATCATCACCACCTGGCCGCGATAATCGGCGAGGGTCTTTTCCTTCGGGATGGAATCGAGGGTGAGCGCCTTGAAATTGGGCGCTTTGGTTCCCAGCTCCACCGGGAACAGCTCATGGCGGAGATACCGCGTGGCACCGTACGCGATCGCGCAGGTGACCGCGAGGACGAGCGCGCCAATCGCGAGCTGCTTCCTGCCCGTCATGTCTGCACCGTGCAGCGAGAGCGAAGCTCCGCGATCTCCGCCTTGGGATTCTTCGCGCTGAAGATGGCGTTGCCCGCGACAAAGGTGTTGGCGCCCGCCTCCCATACCGACTTGATGGTCTTGCGATCGATCCCGCCGTCCACTTCCAGAAATGCCTTGCTGCCATTCTCGGCCAGCATCTCACGCGCGCGGCGAACCTTGTCCACCGATCCCTTGATGAAGCTTTGCCCGCCGAAACCAGGATTTACGGTCATAACAAGTAGCAAATCGAGATCGGCGATTACCTCACTCACCGCCGAGAGCGGGGTCGCGGGGTTCACCACCGCGCCGGCGCGGCATCCGAGCTCGCGGATGCGATTGAGCTGTCGCTGCAGGTGCGGCGACACCTCGGTATGGATCGACATTCCGTTCGCGCCCGCCTCGGCGAAGCTCTCGAAGTAGTTCTCGGGCTGGACGACCATCAGATGCACGTCGATCGGGAGCTTGGTGAGCTTGCGCACCGACTCGATCACCTTGGCGCCGAAGGTGAGATTGGGAACGAAGCGGCCGTCCATCACATCGACGTGAATCCAGTCGGCGCCGCCCTCCTCGAGCATCGCGATCTCGTCGGCCAGCCTGGAAAGATCGGCGCTCAGGATCGATGGCGCGATGCGAACGCTCATTCCGGAACGGGCAGAGCCAATGGAAGCGGAGGAGGGGCGCTGACGCCGGTGTCGATTCTGATCGAGGGCGGCGGCGGAAAATGCGAAACAGTGAGACTCACCGCTCCGCCTGCTGAGATCGTCTGCCCGGCTGCGGGCATCTGTCTGATCACAGTGTTCTCGGGCTGGAGAGAGCTCGTGTCACGCGAGACGCCGGAGATGCGGAGTCCGATCTGCTCGACCATCGAGCGCGCTTCACCGACGCTGCGCCCGTAGAGGTCGGGCATGTTCACCGTCGCGGGTCCTTTGCTGAGCACGATGTCCACGGTTCCGGGGAGCTCGACTTTCGTCCCGGCCGGCGGCGATGTGGCGATCACGAGTCCGCGCGGCGCGTCCGAGAGTTGCTCGGTGACGCCCCCCATCACAAGACCGGTGTTCTCGATTGAAATGCGCGCCTGCTGCTGCGACATGTTTGTCGTCACCGGCACCTCGGCGGTTTTCTGGCCCGCGCTCAATGCGAGGACGACGTTGGTGCCGCGCTTCTGTCTGCTCCCGGCCGGCGGATCCTCCTGCAGCACGATGTTGGCGCGAATCGTCTTGTGGAATCGCGATTCGCCCTGCTGCGCGGGGAATCCCTCCTTTTTTAGCGCGACAGTAGCATCCTCGAACGTCTTCCCGACCACGTTCGGAAGAATTCCATCGTCCGGCAGCACCTCGGCCGGAAACGCAAAGAGGAACACCGCGGTATAGGCGATGAGAAATCCGCCGGCCGCAGCAATCAGATATGGGAACGCACGTCGAGGAAAGGCGCGCCAGTTCATCTAGCTGACCCTGCGCAAGCGCGCGGCGAACGCTCCGTCGGTGCCGTGCCGGTGCGGAAGTACGCGCAGCCGTCCACCGTCGAGCAGCTCCGGAGGAACGCTCCCTTCGGGCGGCGGCTCCAGAATCCAATTGAGATTGTCCGAAAGGAAGGAATCGATTTGCGCGTCGTTCTCTTCGGGCTCGAGCGAGCAGGTGCTGTAGATGAGAAGCCCATCTGGCCGTACAACTTTCGCAGCTGCCCTCAGAATAAGTTTTTGGAGGGCGGACATCACCGCGATGTCCGATACCTTGATGCGCCAGCGCGCGTCGGGATGCCGGCGGAAGGTGCCAGTTCCGGTGCACGGCACGTCGATCAGCACCGCGTCGACCGGGCGAATCGCCGGATTCCGCGCGTCACCCACGAAG
This sequence comes from Gemmatimonadales bacterium UBA4720, assembly GCA_002404335.1. Taxonomy (GTDB): domain Bacteria; phylum Gemmatimonadota; class Gemmatimonadetes; order Gemmatimonadales; family Gemmatimonadaceae; genus UBA4720. The sequence goes on along the minus strand of DHJM01000129.1, from coordinate 10,140 downwards.
GGAAGGAGATTCACGCTCTCCAGCCGGCGCTGGTTCGCAAGCAGGCGCTGAAGCCGGCCGAACGATTTGTCGCTAGCCACCACTGTGCCTGCGGTACGAGACAG
>DHJM01000129.1:8501-10006 GCA_002404335.1 Gemmatimonadales bacterium UBA4720 | reverse complement strand
GTTGGAACCGCCGCGTATTCCGTGACGAGCGTGGCGGCCGGATCCTGCACAAAGAAAAGCCCCTTCTTGAAAGCGCCGAGCTCCGTGAACGTCGTCCCGCCGGAGATCGCGATGCTGTCGCGCGCGTACGGCGCGTCCGCGACGTGAACGCCCGCCGCTTCCATCATCGCCTCGAGCTGCTCGCGAACGATTCCGTACGGCCGGATCGCGATTGGCGCGTCGGCGTTGTTGAGCGTCAGCAATCGCTCGGTGTCCTGCTCGCCCCACAGGTCGATCCAGCGCGCGATGAGCCAGCGCGGGTGCGAGTACTTGAGCGCCAGCGCGTCAACCGTGTCCGAGGGGGCAGCCGTGATGAGCTGGTCCCTCTCTCGATCGGTGCGTCGCAGCACCGCGTTCACGAGCTTGCTGGCGCCAATTCCATGTCTGCGCTTCGCCAGCTCGACGGTCTGGGCAATCGCGGCGTAGGCGGGCACGCTCCCCATGTTCAGGAGCTGATAGACGCCGAGCCTGAGGAGATCGATGACATCGGGATCGAGGCGCGCGAGTCCACCGCGCACCCGATCCGAGAGAACCGTGTCGATGCTGGCGCGAGTGCGCAGCATTCCGTAGACGAGCTCGCGCGTCCAGCGCCGGTCGCGCGCATCGAGCGGACCGATCCGCCGCTCAAACGACTGATCGAGAAACTCCCCGCGCCGCAGGTCGACGCAGATTTCCGCCGCCACGGCGCGCGCGGCGGTGACTCCGCCGGCCGTTGCAATGATGGTGTTCACGAGCCGAGCATCCCGGTGGTGGGAGACGAAGGAACCGCGACCTCGCGCCGCGGCATTCTTCCCGCGAGATACGCGTGCCTTCCCGCTTCGACGGCGACTCTCATCGCGGCGGCCATGCGAATCGGATCCTGCGCCGCGGCGATTCCCGTATTCATGAGAATTCCATCCACGCCCTGTTCCATTACGATGCACGCGTCGGATGCAGTACCCACGCCAGCATCCACGATCACGGGCACCGAGAGCCGCTGTTTGATTGTGCGGATCGCATAAGGATTCAACATGCCCAGACCCGATCCAATCGGCGACGCCAGTGGCATCACCGCAACCGCGCCGGCGTCCTCGAGCTTGAGCGCCGTCACGAGATCGTCGTTGGTGTACGCCAGAACCTTGAAGCCTTCGTCGACCAGTGTCTTCGTCGCCTGGAGAAGTCCGATCGTATCCGGAAGAAGCGTCTGCTGGTCGCCGATGACTTCGAGCTTCACCCACTCGTTGAACCCCGCCGCCCGAGCAAGACGAGCGTAGCGAATGGCGTCGCTCGCATTGAAGCAGCCGGCAGTGTTGGCGAGCAGGAAGAAATGATCCGGATCGAGATGATGCAGAATTGCTTCATCCTTCGAGCGATCGAGGTCGACGCGGCGCACGGCGACCGTCACGACTTCGGCGCCCGACGCTTCGATCGCGTCGATCATCTGCGCGTTCGACGCGTACTTGCCAGTACCCACCATTAAACGCGAA
>DHJM01000129.1:0-8475 GCA_002404335.1 Gemmatimonadales bacterium UBA4720 | reverse complement strand
GCGAGGTCGAGCGATGCAAAGGACAATCGATCGCGCAGAATGGTTCCGTTCCGCTCGACGACGACGGTGCGCGCGTCGAGCTCGAGCGATGCGAGAAGCTTCGCCAGTGTCCAACCCGATGGAACACTTCGATAAGTGCCGTTCACACTCAGAACGACCTCTCCCGCCACCGCTTCCGTCACAGTTCCGCTCGACTCAGTCATACCTGTGAAAGATAGCGGCTCGCAGCGAGTTCTGGATTCTCGTCGTTCCAGATTCCACGAATCGCGGCGACGCCGTGCGCTCCTCTGTGGGTGAGAGAGCGGACGTGCTCGGGGCGGATGCCGCCGATCGCGATCACCGGAATGCTCACCGCCGCAACGACATCGTTGATGAAACTGCTCTCGCGCCGAGGCAGGCCGGGATGGGATTGCGTCTCGAATACGTGGCCGGCCACGCACCAGTCCGCCCCCGCCTGCTCGGCGTCGCGCGCCTCCTCCGGTGAGTGAACGCTGGCGCCGATCCGGAGCGCCGGAGCAATTCTCTGAACGTCGGGCACGGAGATGGACTTGTGGGTGAGTTGCACGCCCTGCACTCCACAAGCCAGTGCTATGTCCACCCGGTCATTGACGATGCACCAGCACTTGGTCTGCTCGTTCAGCTCGAGCAGCGCGAGAGTGAGCGAGAAGAGTGTGGGCGAGTCAAGGAGCTGCGAGCGGATGTGAATCGCGCCCTTGTCGCCGAGCACGCGCATCACGGCCATGGCTTTCCTGAGGAAGCCCGGGCGAAGCATGATTTCGTCGTTGGTGACGGCGTGAACGAAGGGCAGGTCCGCCATCGACGCTTTTGCTACAGAAGTAGTCAACCGCCGTACCTGTCACCGACGCCTGTGCCGCGCCCGCGCGCCCACTCGAGCGCCGTCATCCGACTCTTTCCCTCAGGCTGTACTCCGCTGACGCGAATGGCGTCGAGGCCGCACGCGATCACAAGCTCACCGGTCGCGCTGAGAACCTCACCCGGCAAACCCTTGATGTCCTCCATCACCTTCGGGCCGAACATCTTGACATCACCCTTGGGCGTTTTGCTGAACGCGCCCGGCTTGGGATCGGAAGAGCGTATGAGTCGCGAGATCTCGACCGCACTGTCCTTCCAGTCGATGCGCGAGGACTCTCGCGTCACTTTCGCCGCGTAGGTCGCCCGTGAATCGTCCTGGGGGGTTTCCTCGGCCTTGCCGAGTGACACGAGTGTGATCGCTTCGACCAGCGTGAGTGCGCCCAGCTCGGAGAGACGCACCTGCAGCTCGCCGTAGGTCTCGTCCTCGAAGATCGGGGTGTCGGCCTGAAGAATAATGGGACCCGCGTCGAGTGCCTGGACCACTCTCATGACCGTCACGCCCGTCTCCATCAAACCCTGCCGGATAGCTGCCTGAATCGGCGCCGCGCCCCGCAGCTCCGGCAACAGGGATGCGTGGATGTTGAGCGTTCCCAACTTTGGAAGATCTATGATCTTCTGAGGCAGGATGTGCCCGTAAGCGACGACGACCGAGATGTCCGGCTTGAGGTCGGAGAGCTTCGCGATCAGCTCGGGGTCGCGCGCGTTTTTTGGCTGGAACAGCGGAATCTCTTCGTCGATGGCGATCTGCTTCACCGGCGACGGTATTATCTCGCGCGATCTGCCCTGCGGCTTGTCGGGCTGTGTGACGACTCCGACGACTTCGAATCCTTCCCCGACGAGTGCGCGCAGAGCGGGCGCGGCGAATTCCGGCGTTCCCCAGAATACGACGCGCACTACATCTCCGTCTCGTGATGGTGCTCACCTTTCACTTCGCTGCGCACCTTCCGGATGGAGCCGGGATACTCCCCCTTCGCCTTCTCCCACTTCGACAGCGCGGCCTTGCGCTTGAGGGGGCTCAGATAGTCGATGAACAGCTTGCCATCGAGGTGATCGATCTCGTGCTGGAAGCATCGTCCGAGCAGCTCCGAGCCGGTGGCCTCGTACTCGTTTCCGTTTTCGTCGGTCGCGAGAATCGTCACCGCCGCCGGACGCTCTACATCTCCATAGATGTCGGGGATGGAGAGACAGCCTTCCTCCGCAATTTCCTTCCCGGGGCCCTGGGTGGAGACGATCCTGGGATTGATGAGCACGTATTTCGCGCCTTCAACATCGACGACGGCGAGCCGATCGGAGCGCCCCACCTGCGGCGCCGCGAGTCCGATGCCCTCGGCCGCGTACATCGTTTCGTACATGTTGGCGATGAGCCTGCGCAACTCGTCGGTGATCTCGATGACGGGCGTCGTCGGCCTGCGAAGAACCGGGTCGCCCAGGACCCGGATGTCGAGGATGCTCACCCAGCGCTCACGTTGGAGACCGACGCCGGCCTGTTGATCTTCGCGATGCGCCCGCGCTCGATGATCACGCGCGTGTCACCCGATTTGATGGTGACTCGATCATCCATTCCGCCGGACTTGTCGTCGCCGCCCTTCTCCTTGATGAACAGCACTTCGCCGACCAGCCCGCCATTCGTCACGATCTCATCGCCCTTCTTGAGATTCCGCACCAGCTCGTCGTGCTGCTTGCGCTGGCTGGACTGCGGTCGGATGAGGATGAAGTAGAAAATCGCGAAGATCGCTCCATACATGAAAATGGATTGGAGTATCGGATTGGTTGGCATGTGTGAACGACCCGGGGCGAAATGTTTCAGACGGCGAGCGGTGACGTCGTGCGGTAGCGGGCGAGCCAGTCGCGCGACCACAGCTCGAAGTCGCCGTGTTGTATGGACTGACCCGCCGCACGCGTGAGCGACAGCAGGAAATGTACATTGTGCAGGGAAAGTAGGCGGAGCCCGAGTATCTCGTCCGACACGAAAAGGTGGCGGATGTAGGCCCTGCTGAATCTGGCGCAGGCGGCGCAATCGCAGTCCGGGTCGAGCGGCTTCGGATCGGTGCGAAATTCGGCACGCTTGATGTTCAGACGCCCGTCTCTCGTGAACACCGCGCCATTTCTCCCCATCCTGGTCGGCGCCACGCAGTCGAACAGATCCACCCCTCGGCGAATTGCTTCGATCAGGTCTTCCGGGAATCCCACCCCCATGAGATAGCGCGGATGCGTCTTCGGCAGCGCGTCGTCCACGACCTCGATCATTTCGTACATCGCATCCTTGTCTTCGCCTACCGATAGACCGCCAACGCCAAAGCCTGTCCAGTCATGCATCGATCGTATCGAGTTGGCCGCCTCCCGCCGGAGCCGCGCGTGGACTCCACCCTGTACTATAGGAAAGAGTGCCTGCTGATTCTGTGGATTGCCGCCCGCGCGCGGCGGGTCTTCGAGCGGCTGGGTTCGCTCCAGCCGCTCGACCTCGGCCAGGCAGCGCGCGAGCCATCGGATGCTGCGCTCGCTCGCGTCGCGCGCGGCCGCTTCGTCCGATTGACCGGGAATGACGTGATCGAACTGCATGATGACGTCGGCGCCCAGATTGCGCTCGATCTGCATCACGATCTCGGGAGTGAAAAGCCGGTGGGAGCCGTCTATATGGGACTGGAACTCGACGCCCTGCTCATTGAGGGTACGAAGCCGCTCGAGGGAGAAGACCTGGAATCCCCCCGAGTCGGTGAGGATCGGCCCGTTCCACTGCATGAAGCGGTGAAGGCCTCCCAACTCCCGCACGACTTCGTCGCCGGGCCGGAGGTGCAGGTGATACGCGTTGCTGAGGATCATGGACGCGCCCATCCGGACGAGATCCTCGGGGTCGAGCGCCTTCACCGTCGCGAGAGTTCCGACGGGCATGAATGCAGGCGTCTCGACCGGCCCATGGGGGGTCGAAAAAACGCCGGCCCTTGCGGCGCCGGCGGTCGAGACGATATCGAAGGAGAAGCTCACGATAGAAAGTTAGTCCCCCGGCAACGTTCTTGTTCACATAGGAAAAGACCATGGTTGACACCAAGACAAGCGCAAAGGATGGAGTCTGGTTCATCACCGGGTGCTCCACCGGATTCGGCCGAGAGCTGGCCAAGCTCGTTCTCGACCGCGGATATCGCGCGGTCGTCACGGCGCGGGATCCCGCCAAGGTCGAAGACATTGCTTCGGGAAGGGCCGACCGCGCACTCGTGCTCGAGCTCGATGTAACGGACCCCGTCGAGGTCGATGCCGCGGTCAAGAGCGCGGTGAAGCATTTCGGCCGGATCGACGTCCTCGTGAACAATGCCGGCATCGGCTACTTCGGCGCGGTCGAGGAGAGCGACGAGACAGAAGTCCGTCGGATGTTCGAGATCAACTTCTTCGGGCTGTCTCGCATGACCCGCGCGGTGCTGCCGACAATGCGCAAGCAGCGGAGCGGGCACGTCGTCAACATCTCGTCGATCGGGGGACTGAGAAGCTTCCCGACGCTCGCCTACTACCACGCGACCAAGTACGCCGTCGAAGGATTCTCCGAGTCCCTCGCGCTCGAGGTCGCGCCGCTCGGCATCAAGGTCACGATCGTCGAGCCGAGCGGATTCCGCACCGACTGGGCCGGACGTTCGGCGGCCGAGAGCAAGACACGGATCGCGGATTATGCGGAGACGGCGGGCCAGAATCTGGAAAACATCCGCGGCTACAGCGGGAAGCAGCCAGGCGATCCGGTGCGCGCGGCGGCGGCGATCATCGCGGCGGTGGAATCTCCCAATCCGCCGTTGAGGCTGCTGCTCGGAAAGGCGGCGCTCAAGGGAGCGCGCGGGAAGCTAGAGATGCTGAAGAAGGACTTCGACGCGTGGGAGAAGACGACGGTGGAGGCGGATTTCCCGGACGCGTAACAACACAGCCGGCGGCTGAGCTTGCATCCTGACCCCAGCTTTTGTAATCCGACTGTAAGGAAGGATTTCGTAACGTTTCCCCGAGCTTGCGTCGGAGAAAACTGCAGGATCCCACAAATCATCCATCCTTCCTTGGAGAGTTGAACCAATGAGCGCGCGAATTCCCCGAATCGCTTTCGTCATCATCGGAACCACGCTGTGCTTCGCTCCGTTTCATCTCCGCGCGCAAGGTACGATCCGCGGTACGGTCACCGACGCCGGGGGAGCGCCCGCGCCCGGGGCCGCCGTTCACGTGAGCGGGACTCTGCTGGGTGGACTCGTGGATTCGAGCGGGACCTATCGCGTTCCCCGAATTCCTGCCGGGACCTACGTCGTTCGAGTGACGAAGCTTGGCTTTGCGCCCGATTCCGCGGTCGTTGTCGTGAGCGACGGACAGACCGTGCAGCATGATGCGCGACTCCGTCCGTCGGCCGAGCTGCTCGGGAACGTTGTCGTCACGGCGCAACGCCTGGGTGAGTCGGAAGCATCCGCACTCGAGCGGCGAGCGGCGGCGCCCAATGTCGTGAACGTTCTCGCGGGCGATGTCATTCGCGCGCTGCCGAACGCGAACGCGGCGGAAGCGGCGGGAAGAATGCCGGGTGTCACGACCGAGCGCGATGAAGGTGAAGGGAAGTTCGTCCAGGTGCGCGGCACCGAGCCGCGGCTCACCAACGTGACCATCGACGGGGCGCACGTTCCGGGAACGGAACGCGGCAGCCGGGTGCCGAAGCTCGATGACATCCCGTCGGATGTGCTGGGCGCGATAGAAGTGAGCAAGACACTCACCGCCGACATGGATGCCGACGCGATTGGCGGCTCAGTCAACCTCGTGACGAAAACTCCGGAAGGGGTGCCTCACGGATACCTGGCGGGCCAGTATGGCGCGATCACTTTGCTGAACAAAAACCAGTTTCAGGGCGGGTTCGCTTACGGCGGACGCTTCGGCCCCGATAAGAGGCTCGGCCTCCTGCTCGGCGGCTCCGCTGATCGCAACAATCGCACGAGCAACGATCTCGAGCCGGCGTGGACAGTCGATGCGAATGGGCGCGCCGTTCCCATCGAGTGGAGTCAGCGCGACTACGAGTATCGCCGCAACCGCTTCGGCCTTGGCGGTGATGCCGATTATCGGTTTCCGGGTGGATCGACGCTCGCACTGCGCGGGCTGTACAGCCTCTTTCAGGACTACGGCACCACCTATAACAACGACGTCGTGATGGGCGCGACGGGATCAACCTTCGGAGCGTTCGGAGATTCGGCCGGTGTGGGTTCGGGCGGATTCGGAACCGGCGCGGAAGTCACGCGCATGGCTTTCAGAAGAACTCCAGTCGAGCAATTGTATGGCGGAAATCTTGGCGGCCGCACGATGCTCGGTCCGGTTGAGGCGAAGATGACGCTCAATGCTTCGGGAACGACGTCGCACCTTCGCGATTATCGGTTCCAGCCGTTCGTCTACGACGGACCGGGTGGACAGGGTCTCACCTTCGCCTACGATGGGTCGAATCCGACGGTGCCGACTTTCTCCTACGCAACTCCGGCGATGGCAGCGGCCGCGGCAAATCCCACGAACTTCGAGTTGTCGCATTACTTCACCATCGATCGCGCCACTACGGGGCGCGACCTCGGCGCCGCGCTCGATTTCGGCGACGTATGGCGCCAGGGCGATCAGGGTTGGGGTTCGACTCTGAACTTCGGGGCGAAGGCCACCGACGAGCGGAAGCGCCACACAGCGAGCGGAGGGTTCTGGTTCACCGGTAGCCCGGTGGCTTTATCCCCGATGCTCAGCGGGTTTTCGGATCCGAACTATTACTCCGACATCTCCAACGCCTTCAGCATCGGGCCAATGCCGGCCGAAGCGTTGGCGCGTGCATACGAGAACAGCCATGCCGCCGACTTCACGAATGGGACCGACACTGTCGGCAACACCCTCGCCAGCTTCAACGGGTCGGAGCGGATCTACGCTGGATACGTGAGCAACCGGGCGACCGCTGGTCCGGTCGAGCTCTATCTCGGTTTGCGCGCGGAGCACACGCAGGCGGACTATACCGGCCATGCGGTGACGACCGACGCTTCGGGGAACATTGCGTCGATTCAGACTGTGCCGGGCTCGCAGACTTACACCGATCTATTTCCGAGCGCGCAGGTGAGATATTCGCTCAGCTCGCGGACCGATGCGCGGCTATCGGTGACGCGTGGAATTGCGAGACCCGATTACTCATCGCTCGCACCATCGCTGTCCGGCACTCTTGGTGCGAGCCCCTCCGATCCGTCGGCTCTGACTGCCGGCAATCCCAACCTGAAACCGCAGCACGCGTGGAACTACGACGTGCTGGTCGAGCACTTCTTCCCGTCGGTGGGTGTGATCTCCGGTGGCGTATTCTACAAGCAGCTCACCGACTTCATCTTCAACCAGACTTTCCGTTACACCGGACCGATTGCGGCGTTCGTCGGTCAGCTCGGCACTCGTCCCGAGAATGGTGGAACTGGACACCTGCTCGGATTCGAGGGCGAATGGGTTCAGCGCCTCGTCTCACTGCCCGGGGCGTGGGCGGGACTCGGTTTCGACGCGAACTTCACCCATGTCGAGTCACGGGCGCTCGTAGATCCAGCGACGCAGCGGTACGCGCCGCTCCAGAGACAATCGCCGAATCTGGCCAATGCTGCCCTCACCTATGACTACTCCGCGGTCTCGGCTCGATTGGGATGGGCGTATCAGGGCGCGAACATCACGAGCTATGGAGATGGGAGTGCGTCGCCCTCAGGCGACACCTATTTCTACGCGCACTCACAGCTGGACGGCTCGATCATCTACAACTTCAATCCGCGAGTTCAGATTCAGCTTCAGGGTTTGAATCTCAACAACGCCGTATTCGGATTCTTCAGTGGGAGTCCAAAGCACGATTACGCGATCCAACGCGAGTACTACGGCCGGACGATCTATCTCGGAGCGAAGTACAACATCGGCGCGATGTAGCCGATCGAGCGACGTTCGTGCAGTTGGATGACGCCGAGCCGATGATGATGGACGTCGCGGTGAAGGGCACCGATCTCGTGCTGACTGTCAACCGGCCCCGCAATCCAATCACCGTCCACCTCCAGCACCGCGGATCACAGCTATCCGGCAACTGGACCCTCGGCACCGAGGAGAGCGGGACGGTGGAGGGAAAGGCGAAGCTCTAGGTCAGGTGATGACCATCGCATCGCCATACGAGTAGAGCCTGTATCGCTCGGCGACCGCTTCCTGATAGGCCCGCATGGTGAGGTCGTAACCCGCGAACGCCGCGACGAGCATCATGAGCGTCGATCGCGGCAGATGGAAGTTGGTGATCAATCGGTCGATTGCGCGGAACTCGTAAGGCGGCCTGATGAAGATCCGCGTGTCCCCCGATTTTTCGCGGAAGATTCCGTCGTCGTCGATCGCGCTCTCGAGCGTGCGCACGCTCGTGGTTCCGACCGCCCAGATCTTTCCGCCGCCGGCCCGCGTCTCGTTCAGAATCTCCGCCGTGCGCGCGGGGAGTACGTACGATTCCTCGTGCATGACGTGATCGGCGGGATGCTCGGTCTCCACGGGCTTGAATGTGCCGGCGCCAACATGCAGCAAGAGATCGGCGCGTTTCACTCCTTTTCCGACGAGCGCGTCGAGCATCTCCGGCGTGAAATGGAGTCCCGCCGT
>DHJM01000160.1:0-3959 GCA_002404335.1 Gemmatimonadales bacterium UBA4720 | reverse complement strand
AGCTCGGTCACGGATTTTCGCTTTAACTCGGCGATATCCACGCTATGGGGAGAGAAATGAGGTAGGAGCCTGCTGGGAACCCGAGCCTGAGGGAGCCCGGAAAGTACGGGTGTTGGGTGTGGACGGCGTGCGGGGGAGGACGGAGGGTCGCGCGTCACAGCGCGCGATTCACCTCGAAGCTAACGGTGACGAAAAATGCGGTCAAGTCAGAATCTGATGTAGCGTAGCGGACGGCTCTTGACGTCCTTGATGAGCGAGGCCAACAGGGCATGGGTGCGGTCCAGCTGCCGGGTGAGAACACTGTCCGAATGGGCGGCGGCGATCGCGCTCACGGGATTCGAGAGCAGGCCGCGCAATGTATCGACTTCCGCGAGGACGTGACTGGCGTTCGTAACGAGGGTGGTGTCGCGCCTGAAGCGACCGATATTTCCCTTGTTCGACGACATCAGAGCTCGAATGGAATCGGCCGCCGCCATCGCGTGTGATGCCCGCGCCCGGAGGTTGCCGCGCATCGAGCGGGCGATGGTGCCGTTTTTCCCCGTCGCTCTCGCGCCCAGGCTCGACATGCCGGCGCCCACATCCGGCAAATCGGGAAGCCCGCTCGCGCGATAATTCCCGAACGTGCCGACTGGCCGGCCGAGGTTGTCGGCCAGCTTCTTCGTGGCGGCGCCGAGCGCGGCGAATTCGGGTCCGATGGTCCCCACGTCTTCGCTGAGATCCGCCACCTGCGCTCTCGGCCGTGCGTAAATCGTGTCACCATCGTGAAGGGGACGCCCGGCCATGCTCCCGGGCGAGATGGACACGACGAGAGTTCCAATCAGGCTCCCGCCCGGCTTGATCTGCGCGTACGAATCCCGGCGCACGCTGGGAAGCGCCTCCGCGAGGAGCTCGGTCCTGATCAGGATCCGCTCCGATTCAGGCGCGGTAACCGGGCGGAAGGAAACGTCCCTCACGATTCCCTCCTTTTCCCCAGCGAGCCACACCTCGGTGCCGGAAAGGATGCCGGGTGCTTCGGCGGTCACGACGTAGAGGGTTACTTTCTTGCCGTGCAGACCGCCCACGCGCGCGAACAGCAGGACGGCTACGGTAAGGGCGGTGATCACCGTCACCGCGATCATACCTCCCTTCAGCTCTCTCCAATGAAGTTGCCGTGGCATTTGAGCGAATATAAACACGAGCTATCGGGACCGCTTATCTTATTGCGCATACATGACGGCCAATAACGCTACGGCATGCTGATAGGCGTCCCGCGAGAGATTGCGAGCGGAGAGAGGCGCGTCGCGCTCGTGCCGGAAGTCGTCCCGTTGCTTACGCGCGCGGGGCATCGCGTGGTTATCGAGCGCGACGCCGGACTGCGAGCCGGTTTTATCGACGACGCTTATCGCGCCGTCGGCTGCGAAGTTGTCGACACGTCCGCGGAGATCTATTCGAAGGCGCAGATGGTTCTGAAGGTGCAGCGTCCCGGACGCGCGGAATCCAGCGGCGAGGCAGAGCTGGACACGCTCACGGAAGGCACGGTTCTCATCGGCTTGTTCCAGCCGTCCGCCGATCCGGCGCTTTTTCAGCAGCTGGCCGAACGGAAGATCATCGCGTGCAGCATGGAGCTGGTGCCGCGGACGACGCGCGCTCAGATGATGGATGCGCTGTCCTCGCAGAGCACCGTTGCCGGCTACAAGGCGGTGCTGCTCGCGGCTAACGCACTTCAGAAGTTCTTTCCCATGCTCATGACGGCGGCGGGCACGGTGCGTCCCGCGCGCGTGCTCGTCATCGGAGCCGGAGTCGCGGGACTGCAGGCCATCGCGACAGCGCGTCGCATCGGAGCGGTCGTCGAGGCTTTCGACACGCGGCCCGTCGTCAAGGAGCAGGTGCAGAGCCTGGGGGCGACCTTCGTCGAGCTCGACGTGCACCTTGAAGACGCGCAGGATTCGGGCGGCTATGCGCGCGAGCTGAGCGACCGGCACATTCGGCGCGAGAAGGAATTGATCCACAACCACGCGCTGCAGGCGGACGTGATCATCACCACCGCGCTGGTGCCGGGAAAGGCGGCGCCGGTGCTGGTGACCGCGGAGACAGTCAAGGCGATGCGGCCCGGCTCCGTGATCGTCGATCTCGCCGGCGAACAGGGTGGCAACTGCGAGCTGAGCGTGCCTGGGGAAACAGTCGTTAGGCACGATGTCACGATCATCGCGCCGCTCCATATCTCGAGCGAGCTCGCCTATCACGCGAGCCAGATGTACGCGAAGAACATCTCCGCGCTCGCGATTCTGCTCGCGCCGAAGGGCGAGCTCAATCTCAATTTCGGCGACGACATCATCGACGCCGTCGTGGTTACTGCCAACGGCGAAGTCCGTCACGAGGCGACCCGCCGCCGGCTCGGAATGGAGCCGCTCAAATCTCCTACTGTGGGGTCTGCCAAGTGAGTCAGGAGCTGATTCTCGGGATTTACGTCTTCATCATGGCGATCTTCGTCGGCTTCGAGGTGATCAGTCGAGTCCCCTCGGTGCTGCACACGCCGCTCATGTCGGGAACGAACGCGATCCACGGCATCGTGGTCCTCGGCGCGTTCCTCGTTGCAGGGTCAGCGGACACACCGCTTCTCCACGTCCTGGGATTCATTGCCGTCGTGTTCGGCGCCGCGAATGTCTTTGGCGGGTTTTTCGTGACCGACCGGATGCTCGAAATGTTCAAAAAGCGCGAGACGGTCGCGCCCAAGGCGGAGGCCGAGAAGAAGAATGCTTGATATCCGCGAATCGGTGATAGCGCTCAGCTACATCGTCGCCGCGATACTCTTCATTTTCGGCCTCAAGCAACTGAGCTCGCCCGCTACGGCGCGGGCCGGCAATCGCCTCGCCGCAATCGGAATGACTGTAGCGCTCGGCGTGACGCTGCTGGATCGCCAGATCGTGTCTTTCTGGACGATCGCGATCGGAACTCTGATTGGCGCTGCGATCGGTGTGTACTTCGCCAGGACCGTTCAGATGACCGCGATGCCGCAGATGGTCGCGCTCTTCAACGGCATGGGTGGGGGGACGGCGGCACTGGTGTCGGTCGCCGAGTTTTTGCGGCTGTCGCGTCTGGGCGAATCAATAGGCGTCGGCGAATCGATCTCGATCGTGCTCGGCACCGCGATTGGCGCAATCTCGTTTACGGGGAGCATCGTCGCCTTTGGAAAGCTTCAGGAGATTCTTCCTGGTAGACCGCTCCAGTTTCCGCTTCAACGCCTGATCAACGCGCTCATTCTGCTCTCCGTCCTTGGGCTCGGCGGGTTCGTCATAGTCGGCGGAAGCAGCTCTCCCGCGCTCTGGATGCTCTTCGTGGCGGCGCTCGTACTCGGCGCGATGTTCGTGCTCCCGATTGGCGGCGGCGACATGCCCGTCGTCATCTCGATCCTGAATTCGCTCACCGGACTTGCCGCCGCTCTTACGGGTTTTGTCCTTCACAATCAGATGCTGGTGGTGGCAGGAGTTCTCGTCGGGGCGTCCGGCACACTACTCACGCTGCTGATGAGCAGGGCGATGAATCGATCTGTTGGCAACGTCCTGTTCGGCGCGTTCGGGGCGGCGGCAAGTGATCCCACGGCCACCGCCAGCGTGGTTGGACGCACGGTTCGTCAGACGACAGCCGAGGACACAGCGATTGCTCTCGCCTACGCCAGGAGCGTGGTGATCGTGCCGGGATACGGCCTCGCGGTCGCGGAAGCGCAGCACACGGTCAGGGAGCTCGCCACGGATCTGGAGAAACGCGGCGTCGATGTGAAGTACGCCATTCATCCGGTCGCGGGTCGCATGCCTGGGCACATGAACGTGCTGCTGGCGGAGGCGAACGTGCCGTATGACCAGCTACTAGAGATGGATCAGGTCAACGGCGAATTCCCGCAGACAGACGTCGTGCTCGTAGTGGGCGCGAACGATGTCGTGAACCCGGCCGCGCGCGACGATCCGTCGCGCCCGATTAACGGA
>DHJM01000138.1:3190-6834 GCA_002404335.1 Gemmatimonadales bacterium UBA4720 | reverse complement strand
TGTCGGTTCCTACTGTCGGTTGGGCTATCATGACAACACCGCACGCCTCTTCTCGCGATTCGAAAGCGCATTCCCTTCGGATTCAATCCGCCGACTTTGAACGGCGGCGCACAACAGCCGACGCTTTTCTAGGGCCTCTGCTGCGGTGTGTGCCCGCGCGCCCAGGTCGGGTACGCCGGACGTTTCGCCGCCGCCGTTGGATTCTTCGCCAAAGTCTGCATCAACATCGACACTGCCGCCTCAAGTTGCGTGTCGTGTCCGGCGCGCCAAGCTGATGGACTGAGATCGACCTCAACATCCGGCGGCACTCCGCGGTTCTCGACCGCGTATTCGCCTTCTGCTGACCAGAGCGCGATCCGCGGTGCCGTCACTCCTCCACCATCCATCAGGGCCGGATAACCGCCGATTCCCACTAACCCGCCCCAGGTACGCTTGCCGATCAGCGGACCGACCTTGAACCGACGAAAGAGCCAAGGCAGCTCGTCACCCCCCGAACCCGCATACTCGTTGATCAGCATCGCCTTCGGGCCGTAGATCGCGCCGGCTGGAATCGGCGTGTCGTCGCCGTAACGCGCGGTCACCCAATTGAAGGGCGCATCACGCCGGAGATAATCCACCATGTAGTCGGCGATGTTGCCGCCGGTGTTGAAGCGCTCGTCGACCACCGCGCCGAGCTTGTCCTGCTGCGCAAAGAAGTAGCGATTGAAGCTCGTGTAACCTTCGTTCGCGGTGTTGGGCACATAGATGTAAGCGAGCTTCCCACCAGAGAGCTTGTCGACGGTGTGGCGATTTTCATCCACCCAGGCGAGATGCCGAAGCATCGCCTCGCTCGGCAACGGCACAACGGTCACGTCGCGCGCCCCAGTTCCATTCGGGCTCGGCCCGACATGTAGCACAACCGATCTTCCCGCGGTTCCCTCGAGCGCTTCATCGACGTTCTCCTTCGAGGTGAGCGGTTTCCCATCGACGGCGAGCAGGTATTCATTGGCGCGCACATTTACGCCAGGCTGAGTGAGTGGCGCGCGAAGCTTAGGATTCCAGTTCTCGCCGGCGTAAACTTTCGCGAAGCGCCAGCGACCGTTGTCGATGGTGTAGTCGGCGCCCAGCAATCCGTTCGCCGGCGCCTTGTTGGGACTGTCGGGTCCACCCCATACGAAGAGGTGTCCGACGGTGAGGTTGCCGAATATCTCCTGGAACATGTAATCCAGATCCGCGCGGCTGCCGAGTCCGGGGAGCCAGCGCGCGTAGTACTTCTCCGCCGCGTCGAGGTCGAGCCCGTGATAACTGGGGTCGTAAAAAAACGCGCGCTGCAGCCGGAACGCTTCGTGGTACATCTCGTTCCACTCGGCGTGTGGATCGGTCTCGACCTGGACGTTGCCGGTGTTGAGAGCGCTATCACCAGGTTTGATCGGCTGCGCGATTGCCGCGATCGCCCAGGTGTCCTTCTGCTTGTAGAGGAGCTTTTCTCCGTTCCGCGAAACGTCGAAGTCGCTGACGTCCGCGATCAACTGATCGGTCTTGCGCTCGCTGAGGTCGAACTTGTGGAGATTCAGATGTGACGGGCCGTCTTCCTGCAGATCGACCGGCACCAACGGATCCTCGGCGAGAATGACGTTACCTGTTTTCCCCGCGACGACTCTTACGTAGTTACGCGGCGGCGCCGGCAGCGGAATCGTGCGTTGGTCGATCGCGTCGAAGTCGATGCGAACGGGCTCGGGCGGCGTGATCTTGCCCGTGCTGTCTTTGCCGGGCTTTGCCTCCTGCGCGCCTTTCACATCACCGGCGGCTGCTTTCGCGCTGCTCTTCGCAGCGCTGTCACCCTTGGCCTTCTCCTCGTCGCTCTCAGGCGCGAGCGGGGACGGCAGATCCGTGCGCAACACGATGGCATAGAGCGTACGCGTAATCGGATGATCGTAGGTGGTCATGCTGAAATCGCTCGCCGGACCGGCGTCGGTGCTCGCGACGAAATAGAGATATTTGCCGCCGGCGTCGAATACAGGATTGCGGGCGTCGCTCAGACCGTCGGTGACCTGCGTCGCTACGCCCTTCTGAAGGTCGTAAACGAACACGGCGTTCAGACGGTTCTTGATTGAGCGGCCGTACGTGATCCAGTGGGAATCCGGCGACCACCCAAATGGCGTTCCCTCGCTGAATTGCGGCCCGAGTGGATCAACGTCGACGCGGGTCGTCTTCCCTGACGCGACGTCCGCGTACCACAGCTCGCCGCGTGAGTTGCTGTAACCGATGCGCTTGCCGTCCGGTGACCACACCGGTAGGTAATAGTAGGTGTCATCGTCGCCGAGCTTGATCGTGCGCGGCTCGGCTAATCCGGTCTGACCGCGGAGCTCCAGATGGTATGCCCCTCCCGCATCTGAGAAATAGGCGAGCGTCTGACCATCGGGCGACCAGCTGGGGAAACGCTCGGTTGCACCAACGGTCCTGGTGATATCTCGGGCGTCTCCTTTTTTCGCGGGTACGGTTATGATCTCTCCGCGCGCTTCGAACGCCGCGCGCACGCCCGTTGGTGAGATCGCGGAATGTTGCAGCCTATCGGCAACAGGCACCCAGTGCGGCTGCGTTTGCGTCAGCTCGCCCTCGAGGCGAATGGGAACGGCGGCGTCGGCGCCCGTCGTCAGGTCGTGCAGTCTGATCGAGCCGAACTGCTCGTACACAATTGCGCCCGGACCGGATGCAGCATTCATGATGTCCAGTCCGGTGTTGGCAATGCGTCGGGTGACTTGTTTGGATTTCGTGTCGTAAGAGTAGAGCGTCGTCGGGCCATCCCGATCCGAAAGGAAGAACACGGTGTCCGCGACCCACATCGGTGACAGGTCGGTGGAGTTGTCGCGCGGAATCTTCTCAATCGACGCGTCTCCCAGCGACGCGATCCAGATCGGCGTCGTGCGGCCACCCCTATAGCGTTTCCAGATCTGATTGGCATTCGGGTACGGCATGTAGGCGAGACGCTTGGCGTCCGGGCTGAGCGCACCATCCCAGACGGTTGGCAGGTCGATTTGTTCGGGCATCACACCGTTGACAGCCTGGGCGAATAGACGTGGTGCGCCGAGTGCGGCGGTGATCGCGATTCCCTTGCGGTCGGACATGTAGAGGACTTTGCCGTCCGGGGTCCAGCCGCGAACTACGTCGTTGCCGGGATGCCACGTCAGTCGTTTCGGAACGCCGCCGTTCGCACCGATGACGTAGACGTCGGCATTTCCATTGGCGGCGCTAGTGTACGCTACCCACTTCCCGTCAGGGGAGAACTTACACCCGCTCTTGGAACCGGTGGAGGCGGTGAGGCGTCGGGCTACTCCGCCCGCACGTGATACGATCCAGATGTCGCCCGCAAACGTGAAGCAGATGTCGGTGGCACTCAAACCAGGTTGGCGGAAAAGCAATGGCCCTTCGCTTTGCGCATATATCGGAGTCGGCGCTGCAAGGAGCGGGAGGATGACGAGCAGGAGGCGCGGGACTGCGCGGAGGAAGGAGTGGACCAGCATGGGCGTCTCCGGAAGAGGTATGTGCCAAACTACGGCTGACCTACGGAGCAAGCTAGAGAACTGCTGTCGATTCCGCCGTCGATTAATCCCGACATTATCCGGCCTCGCGAGGGGTGAACACCGGCAGATCACGCTGTCCGTCAA
>DHJM01000138.1:0-3032 GCA_002404335.1 Gemmatimonadales bacterium UBA4720 | reverse complement strand
GTTCAACTCTACCCAGGCCCATTTAATTCAGGGCATTACCCCGCAAGCGTTTGCGCTGGCGGGGTTTTTCTTTGGTCTGCTTAGCCAACGAAAACAATTGACCATCTTGCTGATCGGGTGCAGGTTCTCCGCCTGTCTTCTGGTTGAGGAAAGCGCTGATGGCTCTGAGACATTCGCAGTGAATCCGTCGCTTCGCCTTATCGAGGAGCGTGAACGGAATGGCTGAACGCATTGAACAGGTCGCGCGTGCCTTCGCCACCTACACGATCGAGCGCGAGCTTGGTAGTGGCGGCATGGCCACTGTTTATCTCGCGCACGACAAGAAACACGATCGCAAGGTTGCAATAAAGATCCTCCATGCGGAGCTCGCCGCCGTGCTCGGCGCTGAGCGATTTCTCCAGGAGATCAGAGTCACCGCCAATCTCCAGCACCCACACATCCTGGGGCTGATCGATTCGGGAATAATTGGCGAAGACGCGGGTGAGCTGAAGGGAAGGCCATACTACGTGA
This sequence comes from Gemmatimonadales bacterium UBA4720, assembly GCA_002404335.1. Taxonomy (GTDB): domain Bacteria; phylum Gemmatimonadota; class Gemmatimonadetes; order Gemmatimonadales; family Gemmatimonadaceae; genus UBA4720. The sequence continues at coordinate 2,522 of DHJM01000138.1, read as the reverse complement.
TGCCGTACGTCGAGGGCGAATCACTCCGCCAGCGGCTCGAAAAGGAGCAACAGCTTCCAGTCTCGGATGCCGTGCGAATCGCGACTGAAGTGGCGGCAGCCTTGGACTACGCGCACCGACACAGCGTGATACACAGGGACATCAAGCCCGAGAACATTCTGCTGCACGACGGAAGTGCGATCGTCGCCGATTTTGGAATCGCCTTGGCCGTCACCCAGGCTGGTGGCGCGCGAATGACGCAGACTGGTCTCTCGCTCGGCACTCCGAGCTACATGAGTCCGGAACAAGCCATGGGAGAGCGGACGATCACGGCGCGGAGCGACATCTATTCGCTGGGTGCGGTGACCTATGAGATGCTCTCTGGCGAGCCGCCCTTCACTGGGCCAACGGTGCAGGCTATTGTCGCGAGAGTTATGACCGAGGAGCCGCGCTCGCTCACCACGGCCCGGCGGAACGTGCCACCGCATGTCGCGGCCGCTGTGTCACACGCGCTCGAAAAAATCCCAGCAGATCGGTTCGCCTCCGCTCACGATTTCGGTGAAGCATTGAACGATCCGTCGTTTCACGCGGTCCGCCACGTCGGCGGCGGTGGGGCGGGATCGGTCCAGCCGTCGCTTACGGCGGATGCTGTACGGTCTGACCGCGCTGACGATTTTGATATCTGCCACCGCGCTCTGGGGCTGGCTACGTCCATCTTCACCAAAGCAGGTCATTCGTTTCACAATCGCCCTCGATTCAACCGAAACGCTCAGAGGCTCCTTCGGCCGCATTGCGATCTCTCCGGATGGATCGCAGCTCGTCTACGTGGGCGGCCCGCAGAACGAGCTGTTCCTGCGTCCGCTGAGTGAGCTAGGGGCGACGAAGCTGCCGGGGACGACGAATGCGATCTCGCCGTATTTCTCGCCTGACGGAACCCAGGTAGTGTTCTCCACCGGGGCATACGAGTTGAAGGTCGTGTCGCTCAAGGGGGGACCGCCGGTGACGATCACCGACAGCGTTGTCGGCAGATCCGGCGTGTCCTGGGGAAATGATGGCTTCATTTACGACGCCAATCGTACGGCAGGGGCCATTGACCGTCTGCTGCCAACACCCGGCTCGGCGGTAAAGGTGATAACCGCGCTCGACACGGCGAGCGGTGAAGTAGGTCACCGGCTGCCCGATCCGCTGCCGAACGGAAAGGGAGTTCTTTTTACCGTTTACTACGGCGCAAAAGGGAGAAGCGGGACAGCAGTCGCAGTTGCTGACCTGGCCACTGGCAAGCACACGATCCTCGTCGACGGGCTGCAGGGACGCTACTCGCCTTCGGGGCACCTCCTCTACGTAACCTCCAACGGGACGTTGATGGCCGTGCCATTCGATCAGTCAAAGCTCAAAATCACGGGCCAACCTGTGGCAGTGAGTGAAGGGCTGCGCAGTGGCGCATTCGGGGCCGTGGATTTGGCAATTTCCCGGACAGGAACGTTGGTGTTCACGCAGGGGCCCGCGACAACTAACTCGGAGCTCGTCTGGGTCCTCCGTAACGGGAAAACGCAACCGGTAGATTCAACGTGGCACGCCATGTTCGGCTTCCCTTCTATCTCCCGCGACGGCTCGCGCTTAGCGGTTGGGGTCGCTACCGCCTCTACCGCTGACATCTGGATCAAGCAGCTGGACCACGGACCGAGCCTCAAGCTCACATTCGAGGGAACGCTCAATAGTTATCCCACCTGGACCCCCGACGACCATTCCGTCACGTATTACTCGACCGCGGAGACGAACGGACGCAACAGTTCGCTGTGGACGAAGCGCGCCGACGGCAGCGCTCAAGCTGCCTTGCAGTTCGGGGAAAAGGACAGGGACGTCGTCGAATCACTCTGGTCACCCGACGGCAAATGGCTGGTTTTCCGGACCAGCGTTTACGGCCCTGGCTCTGGAGACATCTTCGCAATCAGGCCTGGCGTCGACTCGTCTCCCATTCCGTTGGCTGCGACGAAGTTCTTCGAAGTCTCCCCGGATTTCTCGCCCGATGGGCGGTGGCTCGTCTACTCCTCCAACGAAACCGGGCGCGGCGAGATCTATGTCGTGCCGTTCCCGAACGCCGGATCGGCGAAGTGGCCGATTTCTACAGGCGGCGGCAGCGAGCCACGCTGGTCACATCACGGAGATGAGATTTTCTATCGGGACGGCTCGGGCAACATGGTTTCAGTGCCCGTGAAAACCGCGCCGACGTTTTCTTTCGGCGCTCCGAAGACCCTCTTCCCGGCACGGCAATTCGTCTCCAGTTTGGGGCAGCACAGGCAGTACGACGTGTCGCCGGACGATCGACGCTTCATGATGATTCGCGCAGTTGGCTCCCCGGTTCCTGACAAACTGGTGGTCGTCAGCAGCTGGTTCGAGGAGCTCAACGCGACGTCGCGGAAGTGAACCGGCACCTGCTTGTGGATCGCGGATGGTGTCCATTGTGGTGTCCATTCGCATGCGCAAAATGTTCGCGAAAGTGCGCAAGATGTTCTTAAATGCGCGACATGCTGAGCAGGATGTTC
>DHJM01000058.1:19225-31211 GCA_002404335.1 Gemmatimonadales bacterium UBA4720 | reverse complement strand
GCTCTGCCCCGCCGAGAGACGGTGCCGCTCCAGACGATGACCGTGCAGCTCGCCCAGTGGCGTATCCTTTCCCGTCTTGGAGAACCACGACACGCTTACCGCGGCCGTCGGTGCCTGCAGCACGCATCCATTTGGCGTCCGGTGCTGTTCGACAGTGAGCTGAAGCTGATCACCGCGCTTGAGAACCCGTTCGGGGGCGAGCTGATCCAGCAGAGCAGTGACGGCGCGCTGCACGACGTTTTTCTCTTTCGCGCTCCGTGAGGCGGTCCAGGGGGCAAGGGGCTTGTTTTGGTCGTCCATAGTCGGTGCGATAATAAATGGGGCGAAGCAGAGGCGAAGCTGCACTCGAAATTTGGTCGTCAGCCGCGACCTACGTTAGGTGCGACGGCCGACCCGGTAGCTATAGGTGTGGGGCTTGGGCGATGAAACTGGGCGGCCCGGCTCCGTGCCCGGCACAACTTCATCTAAAGCTAACGGACAGCGGCGCAAATCGGTTCCTGGGCAAACCCTCGGTCCAGACGCAAAGGGGCCTAGCGGACGCACTCGAAGAACTGAGGCGACAAATTCACCGTATCGACCCGCCCGGCCGTGACCTCGATCTCAGTTGAATCGGGGCGATGCGCGAAGGCGCGGACGAACAGCCGGTATTGCCCCGGAGGGAGAGCGTCGAACACGAATCCTCCGACGCTGTCCGCGGTCGCGGAAGCGTGCGGTGAGTCGGGAGCGTCGCCGGGAGTGGTCGCGAGAATGGGATAGTGCGGGAGCGCGCCACCGGAATCCGCGAGAGTACCGACAACGGCGCCGAAACCCGGTTTGAGCGAAGGACTCCGAGGCAGCCGCGGCGTCGGCCCTTTGGCGCGCACCTGAGTCGTGCACCCTCCCGTCATCCTCACCACATCTTTTGGGTTGGCGCTGCGGCAAGCACTCAACGCGAGCGATGCCAGGACGAGGACGACTGGTCTAGAAATCCCGCCCAAGGGTCCGCAACCGCCGTCTGATCCTGCGCGGCAGGAAAAACGCTGCCGCAACCAGAATGCGCTCGAGATCAAGCTCCTTGAGCTGGCTCGGATCGCCCATCCAGTGATCCTGAATTACCGTCCGCCCCGCATTTGCGATCAGTCGCTGGAGGGCCAGAACGAGCACGAACAAATCGTCTATTTCACCGAGGAAGGGGATGTAGTCCGGAATGAAGTCCATCGGCATCACGATGTACGCGATCGCGCCCGCGACGAGGAGCTTGTCGGTGTTCGAGACGCGCCGATCCGTCAGCAATCCGCCGAGCAGTCTGAGAAAATTCGGCAGATCCTTGACCGTCGACATCAGCGTGCGCTTGGCACCCGCCCTCGGCGAAGAGACCGATGGCCCATCGTCATCCCGCGCTTCGCGCGCACGCGCCTGCGCGCGCGAGGCCGCAGCGGCAGCCGTGGCACTCCCTGTCGGGCGACGCTTTCGCGCCGAGGCCGTGCTGGAACGCGAGGATTGACTCTTCACTTACGCTGATCTCCCGGAGGTGGTGGGGGCGGAGTCTGGGCCGACGGTGATGCCGGTGGCGTTGTCGTCGCAGCCGGACCGGCCGGCCCGGCCTGCGTTGACGACCTCGAGGACGTCACCGACGACACTACCCCGGCAATCTCCGTTGCAACTGACTTGCCAGCGTTCGCCACATCGGTCACCACGCCAACGGCTTTGTTCATCACACTCATCGTTCCGCCGATCACGCCGGCGGACATTCTTCCGGCGCGCAGCGTGTCCTCCACGCCCTCGGCAAACCGCTTCAGCGGATTGGGTGCGGTCGACAGCTTCGGAGCGTACTTCGACTCCAGAAAGTCGATGTAGTCGAGGATCTGATAAATCTTTTCCTCGGGCAGCGTATCGAGCTTGCGAATGAGCCGCTCACGCAGAATGTCGTTCATTGTGTTTCGTTCTCCCTTTCGCGTGCGATGAGCGCCACATAGTAACGTCGCATGTCTTTTGCCGACGACTAGCAACTACGCTTCTGACATCTCGGATCGCGTTCAGTTGCAGTGTCGTCACCCGCCTCCCCGCCACCGCGCCCGTCTGCCTCTTACATCAATATGCACGTAATTCGTGCTGGAATGCCCGGTAGTGTAGATGCCGAGTCCGCCCACGAGATCAGGGTGCTTGAGCTCGACGATCTCCACTGCCAAACCTACCATGCGGCTGTCGATCGCGGTGATTTTTCCGTCACCGTTGGCGTCTATCGCCACGTCGGCGGCGTCGCCGTATTGGTGCTGACTGTCGCTCGCCGCGCGCCGGACCCTTTGGTTGTGCTCGGGGGCGCGAAATCCGGAGTGCACATCGATCTCGATGTCGGCAATTGCCTTGTCGCCGTGCCAGCGAGCGATCTCCTGAATCACCAGCTCCAGCTTGTCCAGCAGCTTCGGATTCACCGCCGCGAAGCTCGGCCACACGCCCTGCTGGTCGTGGTTCAGAAAGTCACCGACTTTCAGGTGCTTGGTGATAGGAATGTCGACGTCGGCAGGGGTGATCTGGAGAAATCCCGTCGGCGGCGGCGTCTTCCCACGCACGCGCTCCGCCAGATACATCCCGATGCGATAGCCGTGGAGCATCGCGCCCTCTTTCTCCTCGAACGGAACCAGGACCGCGAGGGTCAGACCTTCGACCGCGCGCTTCTGGCCGGCCTTCATGAGCGCCAGCCTGTAGAAGCCAGCATTAGGGGGCGCGGAGACTTTGTCTCCAGTGAGCGGTTGCGCCTCGGTCGCCAGCGTCGAATCGCCATTTCGAATCCACGCGTATTGCAGCGCGGTTGGATCGCCGTGCACGTCGAGCGGATACGAGATCTCCTCCGACGGCATCGCGAAGGCGAGCTTCAGCTCCCCACTCGCTCCAAACGCGCTGGCGGACGGCTCCGCCAGGGGGACAACGGATCGGACGAATGTCCCGATCGGCTTGTCGGTGGCGTCGCCCGCGGCTTGCAGGAACTGGAACGCGCCGACAAGGGCGACGACCGCCGCCGTGATCCAGACGATCCGCGCGGTATGGCGCTTTCGAACCGGGAGATCATCGGGAAGCTCGAGCTCTTCGCCGGTCGGATGATCCCGTCTCTCCCCTACGACTCCAGACTCCAAGCGGCGTTCTTAATAGATGTAGACTGGAGTACCGACCGCGACCATCGGGTACAGCCGCTCGATGTCCTCGTTCCGCAGCCGGACGCAGCCATGACTCACTGATTGCCCGATCGATTCGGGGTGATCGGTCCCGTGAATTCCGTAGCCGTCGCCGAGCTCCAGTCGGCGCGTTCCCAGCACGCCCATGTACCTGCGGGCGGTAGTGCCGTAGGGCGGAATGACGATGTTCCCATTTGCGACGATCTCCTTTCCTTCGACGCCTCCACCTAAAGACACCGTACTGCCATTGTTGTAACGCTTCACGACTTCGCCGTTCTGAGTGGTGAGGACTCCATCGCCAGTCGAAATCTTTTCACCCTGATCGAGGCGCACGATTCCAAGTCCCTTTTTGTGCGCCTGCTCGACGTAATGCCAGTCGGGTGGAACCCACGCCGGATCCTCATCCTTGCCCTTAACCGTGAGCCGTCCGCGGGGCGTCTCGAAGCGCCACTGGCCGGCCGATCCGCCCACCAGCTCCTTGCCGCTGCCGGTCGCCACCGGTGCCTCGAACAAAACGTCCTTTCCCTGCTTGTACCACAGGCGGTGGTCGGCCATGCTCACGACGATGTACGGCTGGTTCGTCGCCTCCCCCGCCGTTTCGTTGAGAAGCGCCTTGAGGCTGTCGCCGGTCATGCCGAGCTTCGACTTCACCTCGTTGAGAACACCGAGGTTGTCGTTGTAGACCATGCGGTTGACGTCGCGCTGGTAGCGGAGCTCGGCCGTTTTCGTGAGCAGCATGACGCTGAGGATCGCCGCGACGATGAAGCCGGTGATCAGCAACCAGACCGTCTTGCCGCCGTACGAAAAGATTCTGCTCACTCCCATTTGCTTCCTCGTTTGCGCTGTTGACTGAGGGGTGCGTTGCTCAGTAGAAGTATACCTTCATACCGGCATTAAGGTTCGGCTTTATCGCCTTCATGTCCACGATGCTGATGCGTAGCGATCCGGGTGGGATCGCGGTCGAATCGTTGGCGAGCTGAGCGCTCTCCGACGACAGTATCTGGGCCCCGCCGTCGAGCGTGATCTTCGTGTCGGAAAGTTCCGCGACAGTGCGCTCTCCGCGCGGAATCGCCGCCGGCAGGGAGTCCGACGATTCGGACGGCGAACGCTCCGGTCCGAATTGCACCGGCATCTCGCGCAGCACCGCGCCTTCGCGCGTGAGGTACATCCGCGAGCTGTCGACCGACACATTCAGATGCAGCTTCTTGTCGAACTTTGCCTGCCGCTTGGCCAACTCGATCGCGATCCGAAGCTTGTTCTGCTCCGACTGCACGATCAAATCCGACCGCTGTCGCTCGGCCTGCGACATGTGATCCCGGAGCGACTTCACGTCCTGGTTGTATTTCACCCGCTTGACGAGGAGCCAGCCGTCGACGGCGATCATCGCGAACAGGCCGAGTCCGAGGACGAAGACGAATCCCGGATAGGCGCGCCTGAAATCGCGCCAGGTGCCGCGGCGCCGGTCGCCTTCTCCGGAGCGGTCGGGTTTGCGGCGTGTTTCCGGGCCGGTCTCCTGGTTAGGTCTGAAGATTTCCATCGTTTCTCTTCGCGCCTCTCATCGGGGTAGGATTACATTACACACTATAATGGTCAAGTCACAGCGCGCGCGGCCAGTCGCGCTCATCGTACTCGATGGATGGGGCTACCGCCCCGAAACTGCGGGCAATGCAATCGCACTCGCCAACACTCCGACCTGGGACTCGCTCTGGCGCCGCGGCTCGCGCACGCTGCTCGAAGCATCCGGACTTCGCGTCGGCCTGCCTGAAGGCCAGATGGGCAACAGCGAGGTCGGACACCTGAATCTAGGCGCCGGACGCGTGGTGATGCAGGATCTGGTACGCATCTCTTCGGCCATCGCCGACGGAAGCTTCTACTCCAATCCCGCCCTCGTGGGCGCATGCAGGCACGTGAAGAAGTTACACGGGACTCTGCACCTCATGGGCCTCATCGGCTCGGGCGGCGTGCACGCAATCGACAAGCACCTTCTCGCGCTGCTCGAGCTGGCGAAGCGCGAAGGTCTGGAGCGCGTCGCAATTCATGCTTTCCTCGACGGACGCGACACCCTCCCCAAATCCGCGCTCGGCTTCATGCAGGAGCTGATCGATCAGATCCGGAAGACCGGCTCGCCGGCGAAAATCGCGAGCATCTCAGGCCGCTACTACGCGATGGACCGCGACAAGAGGTGGGAGCGGACGGAACTCGCGTACCGCGCCATTGTACTGGGCGAGGGAACAACCGTCACCGATCCGCTCGACGCCATTCGCAATGCGTACGAGTCCGGCAAGACCGACGAGTTCATGCTGCCCGTGGTCGTCACAGAGAATGGAAAACCAGTGGCGCCCATGAAGGACGGCGACTCGGTGATCGGCTTCAACTACCGATCGGATAGGATGCGGCAAATCGTTCGCGCGCTGATCGATCCGGCCTTTGACGGCTTTAACGCCTCGCGGCGCCCCAAGGTCATGGTCACGACGCTCACGAATTACGACAAGACGTTCGATGTTCCGGTCGCGTTCGCGCCTACGTCGATGGCGCGGATTCTCGCCGAGGTGTTGTCGTCGCGCGGGCTCGACATGCTGAAGACGGCGGAAACCGAGAAGTACCCGCATGTGACTTACTTCTTCAACGGCGGCGTTGAAGCCCCGTTTCCCCGCGAGCACCGCGTCATGGTGCCGAGCCCCAAGGTGGCGACGTATGACCTCAAGCCGGAGATGAGTGCCGCGGGGGTGACCGACGCGCTGGTGACGGGCATCTCGTCGGGAGAGCACGATTTCATTCTCTGCAACTACGCGAATGCGGACATGGTGGGTCACAGCGGATCGATTCCGGCTACGATCAAGGCGGTGGAAACCGTCGATCAATGCCTGGCGCGCGTTCTGAAGGCTGCCGAGAGCGCGGGGATCAGGTTGATCGTAACTGCCGATCACGGAAACGCGGAAATGCTGATCGATCCGGAAACGGGCGGCCCGCACACCGCGCACACGACCAATCCGGTTCCGCTCGTCGTCGTCGACTGGGAGCAGGAGCAGCGGGTGCGCTCGGGCGGCGCCCTCTGCGATGTAGCGCCAACTATATTATCAATGCTCGGTATCGAGCAGCCGGCGGAGATGACCGGCGTCAATCTTGGAGTGGATTAGTGAAGCAGCTATTGAGCGCCCTGGCGCTTGCTTGTGTTGCGACGACCGCGCGCGCGCAGGTCGGACATCTTCCTGAAAGCAGTCCCTACAGGGATCTGGAGACCAGCCAGGAGTTCACGTTCTTCGGCGGTCATTACAAGGCCGGCAAGGATCCCATCGGCATCGCGCCCGGCGACGGTCCAATGTTCGGAATCCGCTATCAGGTTCACGTTGGCGGCCCCGCCTTCATGGTGGCGCGCTGGTCGCACGTCAACACCGAGCGCTTTGCGATCGATCCCACCAAGACCGGAACCGCGCGCCAGCTCGGAAAGCAGAACGTCTCGGTCAACCTCTTTGACATCGATCTCGCTCTGAATCTCACGGGGGAAAAAAGCTTTCACCACATCGTGCCGGTCATAGACCTTGGCGCCGGAATAGCGACGTGCGGCTGCGTGGTCGCGTCCGACCCATACACCTTCGGCACCCCGTTTGCATTTTCATTTGGTGGTGGGCTAAGGTACGTCCCGGGCGGGCGTTTTCAGCTGACGTTTGATTGGAACGACTACCTATACCAGCTGAAATATCCGACCGCGTATTACGTGAATCCCATTGGCGGGACGGCTGCCGTAACCGGCAACCAGGCTCGTTCATTCTGGAAGACCAGTCGCGCTCTGACTCTCGGCGCATCGCTGCTGTTCTTCCGGTAACCTGAACCGCTCCTCCGTGGGCGGACACGGAGACAGTGTGGAAAAGGACTACGAGGACATCAGAGATACCGACGACCTGAGCGACAACGAGCTGCGCGCGCTCATCCGCGACACTTTCGACCGACAGCTCCTGTTCGATCCGGATGATGTCGAGGTCTCGGTTCGCGATCGGGTCGTCACTCTCTCAGGGCGCGTCGGGACCGAGGAAGAGGCTCGCGTAGCAGAGCACGTGGTCACCGATCTGATTGGCCTCGAGAATCTCCGGAACAACATTGTCGTCGACCCCATCAGACGCGCCGAGAGTCCCGAAGCCATCGACGAGCACCTGGTTGACGAAGAGCTGCACGAAGGACTGTTGCTCGGTGGTCGTGCACGTACCGAGGACCCGGAAGCCCAGCACTTGCACGAGGACCTCCGTTCGGAACTATTCGGAACAACCGACGTGCAGGAAGCGATCGAGGGAGGGATTCCGTGGAACCCACCCGATGGCCCGACGCCAGAAGGCCTCAGCGGGTCTGACGCAACCCCAGACGTGATGAACGACGATCACTAGGCACCAGCGCTCGGCATTGCGCAAATTAAGGGATGCCGAGCGCTTCTCTTACCAGACGAATCTCCTTCTCAGCCGCGCATCGCTACAGCCGCCCAGAGTGGAGCGATGAGAAGAATGCCAGCACCTTCGGCGCCTGCGCGTGGCCGAACTTTCATGGGCACAGCTACGTGTGCGACATCACCGTCAGCGGCCCGATCGACGACAAGACGGGATTCGTCGTTGATCTCGGCGTCCTCGACCGGATCCTCAAGGAGCAGGTGAAGGACCGCTTCGACCATCGCAACATCAATCTCGACGTCGCGGAATTCGCGGACGGCAAGCTCGTGCCAACCGGGGAGAATCTCGCGCGCTACGTGTTCGAGCGCGTCGAGAAGGAGCTGCCGAAGCCGGCCAGAGTGATGCGCGTCACCGTCGGGGAAGACGACAGCCTAAGCGCTACCTATAGCAGGGAGTAACTCACAATCGTGTCGGACTTTTTCAAACGCCGGGTCGCGCGCACGCTCGTAAGCACGGTCGCGCCGTTCGCTCTCACTGCCTGCGTGACGGTGATGAGAAGCGTTCACCCCGCGTCACAGCGGGCCGAGCTCGGGCACGTGATCGACTCGCTGACATCCCAGGCGGTATTCAGAAACGCGAACTGGGGCGTGCTGATCGTCAACCCACGCACCGGCGACACGCTTTACTCGAAGAACGCGGGCAAGTTGTTCATGCCGGCGTCCAATATGAAGATCATCACCGCCGCGGCGGCGCTCACCCTGCTGGGGCCGGACTACACCTACAAGACGACATTTCTCGCCAGCGGCGAGGTGCGCGACTCTCTCCTCGACGGAGACTTGCTGGTGATCGGGCGCGGCGACCCGACCGTGAGCGACAACATGAGGGGCATCGCGACAACCGTGATGGACGCGCTCGCCGACTCGATTCGCGCTCATGGAATCAGACAGATCACGGGCTCGCTCGCGCGGGTCGGCAACGCTTTCCCCGACTCCATCCACGGCTACGGCTGGGAGTGGGCCGACCTCGGCGAATACTACGGCGCCGGTGTGGACGAGCTCATCTTCAACGAGGGAATGGCGCCGACGACGCTGCGTCCCCCACCTGACACCGTGCGCGACAGTCTCTATTCGGGCCCAGCAAAGGATCCGGCGACGGGGTACCTCAACGCGCTCAACGACGCACTGGTGCGAAGGCACATCACCGTCGAGGCCGGGGTCATCGACAGCATTGTGCCGACACCCTTCAAGATGGACACGCTGTTCACGTTCGTCTCCCTTCCCATGCGGAACATCATCCCGGCCCTCATGAAGCCGTCGCAGAACCAGATCGCGGAGATTTTGTTCAAGACGATTGGGCTCGAGCGAGGAGGAATGGGAACATCCGACAGCGCGCGGAAGATAGTTGGACAACAGCTGCTCGCCTGGGGCGCGCAGTCGGACGGTTTCGTGATCCGCGACGGCAGCGGACTTTCGCGCCACGATCTCGTTTCTCCGGAGACGATCGTGAAAGTGCTCGACAAGATTCAGCAGGACACAGCGTTCGCAGTTTACTACAATGCGATGCCGATTGCCGGCGTCGACGGCACTCTCAAGGACAGAATGAAAGGCACACCGGCCGAGGGAAACGTGCACGCGAAAACCGGCTCGATCGCGGCGGCGCGTTCGCTTTCCGGGTACGTCACGACTGCCGATGGCGAACGCCTCATCTTCAGCATCCTGGCCAACAATTGGACGGCGCCGAGCTCCGCGGTCACAGACGTGGCGGACCAGATCGCTTCCTCGCTCGCGGCCTACCGCGCGCACTGACGTATTGTGTCGACTCCCAAACGCCGCCACCATGATCAGCCCGTGCTGACTGTCGCGGAAGCCAGCGAGAGCATCATGGCCGAAATCAGGCANNCCCGTCATGAGCGGCGAGCCGGTGAGGCTGCGCGTCGTGGCGACGATAGCAGCAGGCGAGTTTGCCCCGAGACCGTTGAAGCGCGGCGAAGCGATGCGGATCATGACGGGCGCGCCGGTGCCCGAGGGTGCGGACTCCGTCATTCGAAAAGAGCACACCGACGGCGGAAGCGCGAAGGTCGAGATTCGGGATGCCGCTGACGTGTGGAAGAACATCCGGGAAGCGGGCGAAGACTATCAGCGCGGCGATGTGCTGGCGAGGCGCGGAACTTCCGTCAGGCCGGCGCTGATGGGCGTGCTTGCATCGAGCGGCGTGGCGCAGGTGAAGGCATTCAAGCGGCCGCGGGTCGCGATCATCAGCTCCGGGAACGAATTGGTCGACATAGACGATTTCGACGAAGTGATCGCGCAGCGCAGAATCGTCTCGTCGAACAGCTACACACTCGACGCACTGACCCGTGTCGCCGGCGGAGAACCCGTCGACCTCGGAATCGCCGCCGACACCAAAGCGTCGCTGAAGAGAAAACTCGAGAGCGCGAGCGACTGTGATCTCATCCTCACATCGGCGGGCGTCTCGGTCGGCGATCTCGACCACACGCGCAGCGTCTTCGCGGCGTTGGGAGGAAAGCTGAAGTTCTGGAAGGTGAAAATGCGACCGGGCGCGCCGCTGGCCTTTGGAATGCTCAATGATGTCCCGTGGCTCGGAGTCTCGGGCAATCCGGTGTCGGCGATGGTGAGCTTCGAGCTGTTCGTCCGGCCTGCGCTGAGGAAGATGCAGGGCCATTCGGCGATGTTCCGCCGAACTGTAACGGTGACCGTGGAGGAAGACGTGAAGATCAGCGCCAAGCTCACCCATTTTCTGCGCGCGATCGTGACGAGGAGTCACGATGGAGCGCTCGTCGCGCGTCTTACGGGGCAGCAGAGCTCGGGGGCGCTGACGTCGATGGCGAGGGCGAACGCGCTGCTGATCGTGCCTGCTACTTCGCCGAAGGTCGCGAAGGGATCACAGCTGAAGGCGCTGATGCTCGATCAAAGCCTCGAAGAGACGTCGGCCTTCTCGCTGTGATCGACGCCGGAGATCTCTCGAACCTCGGCAAGAGCGCCGTCCTCGATGGTGACGCGCTCGTCGTCGCGCTCACTCGGCGTTTCCGAACTTCGATCGAGGACGCGACCATAGACGAGCGCACATTCAGCATCCTCAAGCCCGCGAACGCGGACGATCTAATTCGCGAAGAGGATTTCGTCATGGACGAGCGGCTTCCCTACTGGGCCGATGTGTGGCCGTCGTCCATTGTTCTCGCGGAAAAACTGCTGGAGCTCACGGGTCTCGGACGCACGGCGCTCGAGCTGGGTTGTGGCGTTGGCCTGAGCACGTTGGCGGCGACCAGCGCGGGGTTCGACGTCTTGTCAACGGATTACTATGTGGACGCCCTGGATGTCACGCGCGCGAATGTCTTTCGGAATCTCGGAACGACGGCGCGCACGCGCATGGTGGATTGGAGGCATTTCCCCGAGGATCTGGGGACGTTCGATCTGGTGTTCGCGTCCGACGTGCTGTACGAGAAGGAGTACGCCGAGTTGTTGCCAGTGCTTCTCTTGCGGCTGCTGGCGCAGGGCGGGGTCGCGCTGATCGCCGACCCGGGCCGCGTCGCCGCGCCAGTGTTCGTCGAGGCGTGCGCCATCCACAGGCTCGAGATCCAGAAAAAAGAAACCCGGCCGTTCGAGGTCGGGGAGATCAAGCAGAAGATCGATATCTACGAGATCGGACGCGGTTAGTCGATCACATCTGTCGATATTTCGGCCCGCTCCCGCCTTCCCTGGGCGTCCACCGCGGCCCGATCACGTCCGTCGCCTTGCAGTCAATGCAGTTGGCGGGGCTGACGACCAGCCGCTCGCCGTCCCGCTCGTAAACGCCGGCCGGACACATGTGCGTGTACAACTCCGCGACTTCGGGCGTGATGTCGGACCCGACGACGAGGTGCGATGGAATGTCGTCGCGGGTCGCGTTGCCCGACTTGAAAACCGCATCGAGCTTGCTGAAGGTGAGCTTCCCATCCGGCACGAACGGCTCCGGCGGCACCGCCTCGCGCGGGACCTCGGCGTCGCTGTGTGATTTGATCTTGCTACCGGGCAACGCGCCGCCCGTGACGGTCATGAGACCGGCCTTGAAACCCGCGAAGTAGAAGTTGCTCTCCTGAAATGCGAGGCGCATGTTGCGACGGTGATAGAGATCCTTCGCGATGAAGCTTCCGTCCACCATCGCATCGTAGGCCTTGAGCGACGCGGACGAAGTGTCTTTTCCTTTCAGCGCATCGAACGCCGCGCGCGCCGCGAACATGCCCGACTGCATGGCGTAGTGGATTCCTTTGAGCGACGCGACTTCGACGAAGCCGGCGGAATCGCCGACGATCATGAGTCCGTCGCCGTGGCGGCGCTTTGGAATGGCGTAGTAGCCGCCTTCCGGAATCGTCTTCGCTCCCCACTCTATCATCTCGCCGCTCTCGAGCAGATCGCGGAAGAGCGGGTGCAACTTCATCCGCTGCAGCATCTCGTGCACGTCGTCCGA
>DHJM01000058.1:14606-19087 GCA_002404335.1 Gemmatimonadales bacterium UBA4720 | reverse complement strand
TGCACGACGGCGTCGAGCGGCTTGAGCGTTTCCCAGATCTCCTTCACGCCGAGCGCAAAGATCTGCGGGTTGTCGGACGAGATCTTCTGCCACTCGAGATACGCCTGCGAGAGAGTTCCGCGCGTTCCCTCCGCCAGCACCGTGATCTGCGCCGTGATGTCCGTGGGCGGGGCGTAGCCGCTTCCCGGATCACCACTCCTCGCTAGGCCCGAAGGGGCGGTCCGAACGCCAATCACCCGCTGGCCCTCGGTGAAGAGCGACGCCGCCGGAAACCCGGTGAAGATGTTGATGCCAAGACCTTCCGCTCTTTCGCCCAGCCAGCGCACGATCTCGCAGATGGACCCGATCTGGTAGCCATGATTCTGCATCGTCGGCGGCGTCGGGATCCTCACCGCGCGGCTTCCAGTCAGGAAATAGACCCGCTCTCCATCCACCGGCGCGCGGAATGGAAAATCCTTGTCCTTGAGCTCTGGGAAAAGCGCTCGAAAGGCGATCGGATTGACGACGGCCCCGGACAACGAATGTTCGCCGAGGGCGCCGGCTTTCTCGAGCACGCCGATCTGGATATCGCCGAGATCTCCGCCGGCCTCGTTATCGGCTTTGACCAGCCTGGCGAGTGCGATCGCTCCAGCCATTCCCGCCGGTCCGCCCCCGACGAAGAGAACATCCATCGGCACCGCCTCGGTGTCGGGCGGCTCCGTCAGGATCAGCCGTTCCATGGGGAGCGGCGCCTGATGCGCGCTCGGGAGAACATTTCCGGCGCGGGCGGCCATCAGTGGTGCTTCTTCGCCTCGCGCACCGCTTCGGTGAGCGCCGGAATCACCTCGAACACATCGCCGACGATACCGTAGTCGGCGACCTTGAAGATCGGCGCGTCCTTGTCCCTGTTGACGGCGACGATGGTGTTCGAGGTGCGCATGCCAGCCAGGTGCTGTACCGCGCCGGAGATTCCGACCGCGATGTAGAGCTGTGGACTCACCAGTCGTCCCGTTTGTCCGATCTGATCGCTGTGCGGCCGCCAGCCGTCGTCGGTGACGGCGCGCGTGGCACCGACCGCCGCATTTCCGAAGGCCGCGGCGAGGTCTTCGACCAGCTTGAAATTCTCCGCCGCCTTGAGACCGCGTCCACCGGCGATGACGACCGGAGCTTCGGCGAGATCGAGCTTGCCGCCGCCGCCCTGGCGCGTCTCGATCACTTTCACGCGCGCGGACGCCGGATCGATCGCCGGCTGCGCGGTTTCCACGCGTCCCGCTTTCGCATTCTGGGCTGGAGCGATGACGTTTGGACGCATCGCGATCACCGCGGGTTTGGCGGCAATCGCGATCGTCGCGATCACCTTCCCGATGTTCATCGGATGGCGGACGACGATCGAGTCGCCTTCGATCTCGAACGAGAGAACGTCGGTGACGATGCTGACGCCGAGACGCGCCGCTACACGCGGCGCCAGATCACGCCCCTGCGCCGACGTACTGAATATCGCGGCGCGGTAGCTGCCCGATTTCATGCGATCCGCGGCGGTCGCAGTCGCGACCTCGGGACTGTAGTTGGCGAGACCGGCGTGCTCGACGACAATGATTACGTCGGCGCCGTACTGCCCGATCTGCGACGCCTTCGCGGCGATTCCCGGCGGGCCGAGAAGGAGCGCGTGCACTTCCCCGCCGCCCGATTTGTCAGCGAGCATCCGCGCCGCGGTGACCGCCTCGAGCCCAACCTTTCGCACGTCGGTGCCGCGCGTCTCGACAAAAGCGAAGACGTTCGCCATCAGAGAACCTTCGCCTCGGTCTGCAGGAGCCTGACCAGCTCCGGCACCGCCGCTGCGCCCTCGCCGACAATCCTCCCCGCCTTTCGCTCCGCGGGGAGCTCGAGCTTCCTTACAGTGATTTGTGGCTCTGCGAGCAGAGCAGGTTTGATTTGGAGTGGCTTCTTCTTGGCGGCCATTATTCCCTTGAGAGACGGCAGGCGCGCGGCATTGAGACCTTCGTCGACTGTGAGGACCGCGGGGAGCGGGAATTCGACGATTTCCTGCGCGCCTTCCAGCTCCCGCTTCGCCGTGCCCTTGCCATTCGCGATCTCGAGCGAGGAAATAGCGGTGACGCACGGGAGTCCGAGCAGCTCCGCCGCCATGGGGCCCACGACTCCGTTGGACGAATCGGGAGACATTTTTCCGAAGAGAATCAGATCGTAGTCGCCGGTTTTGAGCTCCGCCGATAGCGCCTTAGCGATCGCGAGTCCATCGAAGGGGACCTTGTCGGCCTTGATCTGGATTCCCCGGTCGGCGCCCATGCTCAGCGCCTTTCGGATGGTCTCCTGTACCACATCCGGCCCCAGGGAGATCACCGTAACCTCGCTCCCGGCGTTTTTATCCTTCAATTGCAGGGCGGCTTCAACCGCCCACGCATCGAAATCGTTGATATCGAATTTGAGGCCGCCCTGATCTACCGAAATGTTGTCCGCACCGATCCGAAAGCGGACGTCCATGTCGGGAACCCGCTTGACGCACACGGCAATCTTCACCGCGGAATCTCCATGTGAATGATTTCACATAAAGATACTACTCCCCGTTGTGCGCGTCCCTAGGACTCTACGGAACGGGCCGCGTGCTAACAAATAGGGTTCGGACGCCTCTCGCGTCCGAACCCCCTCGCTCCGCTTCGACTGCAGTCGAACAAGAGTATACACCCGGCGCTCAGACTTGCGTCAGACTGGGTTCGGTTGCTCCGCGCTTTCGCGCCGTTTGACGCGCGATCACCGCGACGAGCGCCGAGGCGACGAGGACCGCGAGCGCGCCCGCGCCGCGTGCCTGCCCCACCGGCCCATAGGCGGCGTTGCGCAGACCGCCCAACCCCTGGAATGCCAGCGCCGCGACGATCCAGGACCAGCCGGACAGCGAGCCCCAGACAACGAGCGCTGTCGACACAACGGCCAGGCCGACGATGGCCATCGCCACGCCCGCCGGATCGACGTCGACGTCGCTGGCTGGTCCAGACGTCCACGCCAACACACCCACCATCACCACGACGGCCAGGACGAGGAGCGCTCGCAGGTTCCAACGCTGAGTGAGTCCCGCGACGACGAGTAACGGGATGCCGGCCAGCGCAACCATCATCAGCGCATTCGCGGGTATGTCGGAGATGCCCGCAAATAATGGCAACAGCTCATTGAGCATCGTCGTCGGTGCGCGTGGCATTCCCGTTCGGGGGATGAGCGCATCCAGGTGTGTCATCGCGTAAGTGATGCCGCCGAGCCCGAGCCCGGTGACCAGCATGTCATTGCCAGTAGATCTGGACGGCTCGCCCGCCAACATCGGAATTCCTACGCGCCGTCTCATTGCGCTGAGCGCCAGCCACAGGCCGAGGACAAACAGGATCAACGGGATCGACAGGATGAACCCGAGCGCGGTAGTTCCGATGAAGTTGCCCCAGGTCTGCGTCGTGTCGTACGAGAAGAGGCGCGACGGCAGGGAGTTGAGGCCGCTCAGAGTCGTGAGCAGGAGGAGCACTGCCAGGAAAATGAGGGTGTGCTTTCGATCGAGCGTCCCGTCGTCAAGCACGATCGGGCGCCGGCGCTTGACGACGATCGCGCCTGTCACCACCAGTCCCAATAGGAGCAGAATGGCCACGCCCCCGCTCAGCATCCGATTTGTCTGTCGCGCGCGGTCGGCGCGGAGAAATGCTTCCGGCAACTCCACGCCACGTCGCGCCACGAGCGGCTCGTCCCCGGCGATCTGCACCCACGCATGCGCGGCCGCACCGTCCGGCAGCTTCACAGCCGTGTCCGTGTAGGTGATCGTGGCATCGCGTCTCGCGGGACGCGCTGTCTCCTTGACCTCCGATTCCTTGAGCTTGGATGTGTCTATCCCTTCGCGCGCGAGAGATGCGAGCGCGATACGGCGAAGGGCCGCGGAATCGGCTGAACCGCGGGACGCGGAATCCGGAATGAGATGGCGTGCGTCGAGCGGCCTGCCGTCCGGCCACAGCCTGACGCGCCATTCCTCGGTGCGCTGCGCCGCGCTGCCCTTCGTGTGGACGTAGCGGACTGTCCACCACGTGGGCGGCTCATAAGTGGAGGCGAACCGCTGCGCCTCGGGGACGAGCTTGTGTTGGCGCAGAAACCGCGGCCACGCGTCGAGGGTGTCCGCCCCTGTCCCGGTGAGGCGCGTCCAGCCGGCCGGATTTCCACCGTGCGAGAGCAGCATCGAGTCGGCCGCGACAAGGACGCGCTGGCGGTCGGCCGTGAACTGCGGGCCAAGTGTGGGCTTGGGCGGCCGAGCCACGGCGACGATGACGCCGGCAACGGCGGCTGCCACCGCGAGCCGGCGCGCCCGCGCCGCGATTACGCCTGGCTGGCTCGCAATGATCGGAGCCCGCGGTTCCTCAGCGGCGAGACGGGTCCACGCCCCGAACCGGGCGTCCTCCGGGGCCGTCGTGAAGCCACGCTGCCGCGCCCATCGCCACAACACGACGAGGGCCGGGGCCAGCAGC
>DHJM01000058.1:12958-14496 GCA_002404335.1 Gemmatimonadales bacterium UBA4720 | reverse complement strand
GCGGCGAATATCCCGAACAGCACGAGATCGTACACGAAGTGTGCGATCACGGTGACGATAAGCCCGAAGTTGACGAACAGCACCGCCCAGAAGCAGGCGTCGAGGAAGAGCTCCACGCCCCGCGAATACGGAGGCCACGATTCGTAGTTCGCGTGGGCGAAACCGAAAATGAGCGCCGTCGCGACGACTCCCGCCGCCAACCACCACCGGCGCCCAGGACGTCGCCCGATCCAGAGCGAAAGCAGGGAGAGCGGCAGCGCGCGGAAGAGCGACTCCTCCCACACCCCGGCATTTACCGACGCCGCGATGCCCGATATCCACGGCATCGGCGACGCGATCTGGTTCGGATCATCGAGCAGCTCACTCGGCACCCACCAGCCGAACAGTGTCCGAGTGACCAGATAGAAAATCGCGACGTAGGCGAAACCGATAGCGGCCACGGCGTAGCCACCTCCAACACGGGACGCGACCTCCCTCGTGCCACGGTACCGCCACAGCTTCCACCAATCGAGATGCCCCGGGAACGCATGCCGGGTGGATGCCTCTGCCGCGGCGAGCGTGAAGCCGACGAGCAGCGTGGTCGACAGCCCAAGCAACACCGCCAAGAACACCTGCGTCGCCTGGAAGGTGGCCGGCGACATTGCGGTATCGTATGAGAACCAGCTTCCCGGCATCTCGTTGATGCCGGCGGCGAGCGCGAGCCCGCCGATCACCACGCCCACCGTCATCGGCTCGCGCCAGCGGACGCTGGTCTCACGCGCGAATCGGGTGAGGACGACGATGCCGACGATCGCGATGCCGAGAAAACCCAGAGTGGCCAGCAGCGTGAGCAGCTCGTTCCACGACCGCATTTCCGCGTACCGCCGGCGAAACGACTCGGGAATCTCGACAAATGGCCGGACACGAGCCGGAGTGTCGCCGGCGATTCCGACTTCGGTGCGGATCGGCGCGCCGCCAATGCGTCGGTCGAGCCGCTCGAACGTGTACGTGCGGTCGATCCGGCCGCTGGTCTTCTTCGTTTCGTACGACGCCGTAACGAGCTTCCAGCGGCTCGCGCTACCGTCGATCCAGGTATTCAGCGCGATCTCCGCCAGACGTTGGCCGGAGTCAGCGCTCACAGCGGGCCGACGATCCGCGTCGGAGAGCTTTCGCTCGAACCCGATAATGCGGCCGTCGGGCGCGAATTGGACGCGCGCTTCCCGAGGGTCGCCTGGAACGAACGCGCGGACCGACCAGGTAAAGGGCGCGACGTCTTTGCCGCGAACCAGAGCGTTCAGAGAATCGTGACCGCCGCCGGCCAGCTCGACAAACGTGCGGAGCGAGTCGTTACCCTCGAAGCGAACCGCGGTTCGCGCGCCGGCGGGCGCGAGCGAGTGAACGCGAAAAAAAGAATCGGCGCGAGCGAGCGCGACGTCTCGGGTGAGGGACTGCTGGAGCGCGACGATCGGAAGTGCGCGCGGAAAGAGCCACGCCGCGGTGGCCGCTGCGACGACGGCGATCGACACTACCAGGATCGCAACTCTGGAACGGGTCAGGCT
>DHJM01000058.1:9593-12811 GCA_002404335.1 Gemmatimonadales bacterium UBA4720 | reverse complement strand
GAGAAGGGTCCGAGCGCCTCTCGCGCCCGGACCCTTTCGCTCCGCTCGACAGCTGTCGGCGAATACTACAATCCCACCGTCAGATGTGCGTCAGACAAGCTTTCTCTCACTCGAATGCGCTCAATCCGGTCACTGCTTGCCCCAGTATCAGAGTATGAATGTCGTGGGTACCCTCGTAGGTATACACACTCTCGAGGTTGGCCATGTGCCGCATCGATGAGTATTCAGCAAGTATGCCATTGGCGCCGAGCAGTCTGCGCGCTTCGCGCGCAATGTCGGTGGCCGCGCTGACGTTGTTTCGCTTGGCCAGCGACACCTGCTGCGGAGTGAATGTCCCAGCGTCTTTGAGCCGCCCAAGATGAAGACAGAGGAGCTCGCCCTTTACGAGCTCCGTCAGCATCTCGGCCAGCCGCTGCTGCTGCAGCTGGAAGCCTCCTATCGGCTTACCGAACATCACTCTGTTGCCGGCGTAAGCGAGCGCTTCCTCGTAGCACGCCTGCGCCGCTCCCATGGCACCCCAGGCGATGCCATAACGGGCCTGCGTGAGGCACATGAGCGGACTCTTGATGCCGCCTGTCTTGGGCAGCAGCGCCGTCGCCGGCGCTTTCACATCCTGGAGCACCAGCTCGCTCGTGTCCGAAGCGCGCAGCGAGAGCTTTCCCTTCTGGTCCTTCGCCGTGAACCCCGGCGCGTCGGTCGGAACTATGAACCCGCGGATCGATTTGTCGCTCTTGTCGTCTCCCGTCTTGGCCCATATGATCGCGACCTGCGCGGTGGATCCGTTGGTGATCCACATCTTGGCGCCGTTGATGACCCAGCTTCCGTCCTTCTGCTCGCGGGCGCGCGTGATCATCCCCGACGGATTCGACCCATAATCAGGCTCGGTCAATCCGAAGCATCCAATTATTTCGCCGCTAGCCATTTTCGGGAGAAAGTGGCGCTTCTGCTCTTCGGTACCGAAGGCGTAAACCGGATACATCACCAGAGCGCCCTGCACGGAAGCGAAAGAGCGCACGCCCGAGTCGCCGCGCTCCAGCTCGTGCATGATCAGCCCATACGCGACGTTGTTGAGGCCGGCGCACCCATACTCCTCGGGCAAGTTTGCGCCGAACATACCCAGCTTTGCCATCTCCGGCACCAGCTCCTTCGGGAATCTTCCTTCTATGTAGCAGTCGCCGATGATGGGCAGAACTTTTTCATCGACGAACGCGCGAATCGTGTCACGAACGGCGCGCTCCTCTTCGGAGAGCACGGAATCGAGATTGTAGAAATCGGTCATGGCAGAAAGTTAGCTCAGATAAGAGCGGAAAACCCACTCTGAGGTTGCCTATCAGGCGACTGCGCGGCACGCGAGAGGAGTTATCCCCACCGCGCGCGCCTTGGCCCGGAAGCTCGATCCGTGATCGACGACCAGGCCCTGCTCGTCCTGCCACTGATGCACCATCTCGTGCAGCAGCGTGTGCAGCGCCTCCTCCCACCCGTCGCGGCGGACATGCCGCCTGCCGATCACAATCTCCGCCTCGCATCCGTGAGCGGCCGGACTATAGTGGCCCAGCCGGCTCTTCATCCGGCGCGAGATGCGGATGGGAATCGTCCGCAGCGCTCCGCCGAATCGCTCGTCGTTGTACGCGGCATGCCAGCGTGACAGCTCGCGAATGAGCGGCAGGTCCGCGGGGTTCGTGCGCTCCCGCGACCGCCTCCGGCGCGGCGGGTCACTCGATCGCGCCACGGGGAATTCGAGGATCGTTTTCCTCGCCTCGTTTCGCACGACGCGCGTCCGCCCGTGCACGAAAGTAATAATCGCCCTCCACACTTCCTCGCTGGCGCCGAGAAAGCTGTGGTGAATCCGTAGCTCGCCGCCGCTGTAGCTGACGACGACCGTTCGGTTCGTCGTCAGCCTCACCCGGTACTTCAAGCCGAGCCCGATGCGCCGGAGCCGGTCCCTCAGCTCTTCCGCGTTTTTGGGGGGCTCGTCATCCAGACCCAGCGCGAGCTGGTCGCGATTAAACAGCCGCCACATAGTCCGACCGCTTGAAGCGTTTGTGGGGACCTTTCACAAAAGTGCGATGCTCCTTCGACCACATGTGCGTCGTGACATCGATCGTCTCCAATCCGATCTCAATGACGTTGACCGAAGAGGGCCGTCCTCCGCGCGATCTGTTGGAGACGGTGCCAGCCGTCGAGATCACTGTGCCCTTCCTCGTGTGCTCGATGTAGTGCACCGATTCCTGATGGTCATGACCACAACACACTAAATCGACGCCCATCTCGGCGAAAGCCCCGAGAATCTTTTGCGTGTTCTTGAGCCCGTGGCGCTGCGACAGCTCCCCACGCACCGGGTTGTGGTGCATCACGATGACGCGAGCGTCCGTTGGTGGTGACGTCTCGAAGAGATCCTTCGCCTTCTCGAGCTGGTGCTTGTGGATGTCGCCGATGATGGAGATGTCGCGCAGGTTCCACGTCAGTGTGCGGCGCGTGACTCCGTGCGCGGTGTTGATCCCGACGAACGTCGTGCCCGGAACGTGGAGAACGGGCTCCAGGTCTCTGTCGATGAACTTTCGATAGTTCTCGTAGACCTTTGACTTGTCGCCCAACCCAAGCGGCGCCCTCCACCACTTGACGTCGTGATTACCCGGTACGGTGATGACCGCGCTCACCTTTCTGGCGTCGCGGATGAACGCCGCCGCTCTCTGAAACTCGCCCGCCCTCGCCCGCTGGGAGAGGTCGCCCGAAATCGCCACGACGTCGTACTTCTTCATCTGGATGATCTGCTCGATGGCTTCGATCTGCTCGGGAACCGCAGGCCAGCCAAAGTGCAGATCGGAGACGTGGAAGACGGTCGTCACGGCACCCGCGTCGAGATCGCGGTCAGATCAGGGCGCGATGACGAGATCGGCGAAATGCGTCGCGACACTCGCCGTGAGCGCGGGAGACAGCGTCCTCATGGGATCGCTTACCACCTCGCCCACCCACCGGATAAGAGCCATGCGCGAATCGATCATCACGACGCGCAAAATTGCAACGCCCGTACCATTCCCCCGGTTCTCCAGCCTGAGCTCGACGGGGAGCAGAGCGTAGCGCGAGCCCTTCAGACCGACGAGTCCACGAACCTGCTGCGCCAACGGATCGCGCACCGTGGCCTCGGGTAGAACGCGCCCACGCAGCCACTCAGCGGAGAGTGAGCGCGCGTCAGTCATCAGTATGCTGTTCATTTTCGA
>DHJM01000058.1:5357-9454 GCA_002404335.1 Gemmatimonadales bacterium UBA4720 | reverse complement strand
CGATACGTGACGGGAGGAGCGTCGGTCTCGGGCGGTTTGGAAGCGCACGCCAGCGAGAGCGCGGCGGCAGCAATGAGAAAAATGGGTCGCAACGGGTGGGGTTCGGATTGCGGGGAAAGTTAACGCATACTCAATTTCATCGCACACGTGGGCAACGTTCTGATGCGACGACTCCGCACCATCCTCATCTGGTCCTTCGTCTCGGCTGCCGGCGCCGTCAGCTTTGCATGGCTGGCGCTGTCGCGCGGCGAGCCGGTCAATGCCGCGTGGCTGCTGGTGGCGGCGCTATGCACGTACGCCGTGTCGTACCGGTTCTACAGCAAGTTCATCGCGAGCAGGATCTTCGCGCTCGATCCAGCGCGTCCGACACCGGCCATGCGTCTCAACGACGGTCGCGACTACATGCCGACCAATCGGTGGATCGTGTTTGGCCACCATTTCGCGGCGATCGCGGGGCCGGGTCCGCTCGTCGGGCCAACGCTAGCGGCCCAATTCGGATTCCTACCCGGCGCGATCTGGATAATCGTCGGCGTCGCGCTGGGCGGGGCGGTACAGGACTTCGTGATCCTCTGCGCGTCGGTGCGCCGCGACGGAAAATCGCTGGGCCAGATGGCCAAGGAAGAGATCGGTCCCATCGCGGGCTTTACGGCGCTCGTCGCCGTTTTCGGCATCATGATCATTCTGATCGCGGTCCTCGCGCTAGTCGTCGTGAACGCTCTCAAGGCGAGCCCGTGGGGCGTCGTGACGATTGGCCTCACGATTCCGACCGCGTTGATAATGGGCGTCTACATGCGCTGGATTCGCCCGCACCGTGTGCTGGAAGCGAGCGCGATCGGTCTCGTCCTCCTGCTCGTCGCGCTGTTCGCTGGGAGATGGGTCGCGTCGAATCCCGCGCTCGCGCCGGCGTTCACACTCACCGGGAAAACTCTCGCGCTGCTGATAATGGCGTACAGCTTCTTCGCGTCGGTGCTGCCGGTGTGGCTGCTCCTCGCGCCACGTGATTATCTCTCCGCATTCGTAAAGATCGGCGTGGTGCTGGCGTTGGCGCTGGGAATCGTGATAGTGCTTCCACCGCTACAGATGCCCGCGCTCACTCAGTTCACCGATGGGACAGGCCCCGTCTTCGCCGGAAAGGTCTTTCCATTCGCCTTCATCACCATCGCCTGTGGTGCCATCAGCGGCTTTCATTCGCTTATCGCGTCTGGAACGACGCCCAAGCTGCTCACGAACGAGGCCGATGCTCGGCCCGTTGGATATGGTGCGATGCTCACCGAGTCACTGGTGGCGGTGATGGCACTTATTGCTGCGTGTGTGCTGACGCCGGGCGTCTACTTTGCGATCAACGCTCCAGCGAGTGCAATCGGGACTACCGCGGCGAGTGCCGCCGCGGCGGTGCAGCACTGGGGGTTTATGCTCGATCCGGCGCAGATGCAGATCCTGGCGCATGACGTCGGAGAGAAATCGCTGCTCTCACGCACCGGTGGCGCGCCGAGTCTGGCCGTCGGGATGGCGCACATCTTCTCGCGGGTACTCGGCGGCTCCACCGCGATGGCGCTCTGGTATCACTTCGCCATCATGTTCGAGGCGTTGTTCATCCTCACGACTGTTGACGCCGGCACGCGCGTCGGCCGATTCATGCTTCAGGATCTGCTCAAGCACGTCTGGGCGCCGATCGGACGCGTGTCGTGGTACCCCGCGGTGGTGATGGCCAGCGGCCTCGTGGTCTCGATGTGGGGCTATTTCCTCTACCAGGGAGTGATGGACCCGCTTGGCGGCATCAACTCGCTCTGGCCGCTGTTCGGAATCTCCAACCAACTACTTGCCGCGGTAGCATTGTGCGTCGGCACTACCGTGATCATCAAGATGGGAAAGGCGCGCCATGCGTGGGTGACGATGCTTCCGCTAGTCTGGCTCGCGACAGTGACGTTGACGGCCGGCTGGCAGAAGATCTTCTCCGCCGATCCCAAGCTCGGCTTCCTTTCGCACGCACGAACGCTAGCGGAGACGCTCGCGACCGGGGCGCTGCCGAACGGCGTTCAGACGCTGGCAGATGCGAAGCGCCTTATCCTCAACGACCACATCGATGCGGCGGTGGCGGCGTTCTTCCTTATCTCAGTGGTCGTCATTCTCATCGCGTCGGTGCACGAATGGTTCAGTGTACTGTCGGGTCGCAAGGCCGTGATTAGCAGCGAGACCCCCTTCGTGCCAGCTACGCGCGCGGCGTAAGCAGCGGCCTTCATCGCGCGCGTCGTCGCCGTTGTGACAGTCGTTACATCGCGAAGTCGACCGGGTGAACCAGACTTACGGCAGTGCAAACATCGCGAAGGCCGCCCCGAACATCACCAAAGTCGTCAACGCGACGACAAATCGCCCGAGTGGGGAACTCGGCTGGCCTTGCATTAGCGCACGGTCGGATGCGGTTATGAGGATGCCGAGGAGAAGGAATGGAGCTAGAAGGCCATTGAGGATCGCTGTCCAATAGAGCGCCTTTACTGGGTTCACGTTGGCGAAGTCCAGAGCGACACCAACCAGCATTGCGACAATGACCACTATGTAATAAGCCCGTGCGCGCCCAAAGCGCTCGTCGATCCCCTGATTCCAGCCGAACGTCTCAGCGAATGCGTAAGCTGCGGAGCCGGAGAGCGTCGGGATGGCGAGTGTACCTACGCCTAGGATGCCCACGGTATAGAGAAGGGTGGCGAAATTGCCGGCAAGTGGGCGCAATGCCGACGCGACTTCACGACTCGTCTGGGGATTTGTAATCCCCGCGCGGTGCAGCGTAAGCGCGGTCGTCAGGATAATAAAGAACATCGCGACATTGGAGAACAGAGTTCCAAGGCCGACATCCCACTCTCGCGTCTGGATTTCCTCTCGAGTTGCGCCCCTCCGGGCAAGAATCGAATGGCGGCCCATCGCCTTCTCTTCCTCGACCTCCTGGGATGCCTGCCAGAAAAACAGATAAGGACTGATGGTGGTACCCAGAATCGCGACCACCATCGCCCATGCGCCTGGTTCTCGCGGCATGCTGGGGACAAAGGTGTCGTGCGCGACCAGCCTCCACTGCGGTCCGATAATGAAGGCCGCTATGACGTACGCAAACAGGACCAGCGCCAACCACTTGAGAACGTTCGCGAGCATCACATAGCGGAGTCGAACGGTCGCGTAAGCTATAAGCACACCGAAGACAACAACCCAGATGTGCGAGCTCACCCGTGTAAGCAGTTCGGCGGCATCAGCCATACCCGCAAGGTCAGACGCGATGTTGATCGTGTTCGCTATGAACAGAGCGCCACAGGCAGCGAGCAGCAGCGGCCTCGGGAATTTTCTCCGGAGTGCGCCCATAAGTCCGCGACCTGTCACCATCCCGATTCGCGCGCACATGGTCTGAACGGCGGCCATGAGCGGCCAGCTCAGTAGCGCCATCCAGAGGAGTCCGGTCCCGAATTGGGCGCCAGCAATCGAGTAGGTCGCGATACCGGACGGATCGTCGTCCGCCGCGCCAGTGATGATGCCCGGGCCCAGCGCCCGCCAGAACCGTCGGGCGGCGGCGAACGCTCCCCCGCTTACCGCGCTGTTGGGACTGTCTTGATCCGACCTCTTTGGCGGCAAGTTCCGCGAATCGAGCGCCATCGTCGATTCTCCGTTGAGGAATCCTTCTGGGTGACTACCGCCAAAACGCCCGCCAGGAATATTGCCCTCACTGGCTACGCCGCGTCAGAGGAAAACTGCGGCATTTCAATCTGCTCGAGAACGCGAACCGATAGCACCATCGCGTTCAATCCGGCGAACTGAAGGCGCCGCTGAAGCTGATAAGCCGTTTCGTTGTGCAGTATCCTGTGAAAGAAGCGCTCGCGCTCGAAAATCAGCTTTCCGAGAAAGAAGAGCGCCCTTGGGAACTCAGCTGCGATAGCCGAGCAGAGCTCCTCACCCTCATCGAGGACGTCAGTGCCAATGGCCATTCTCGACTCGGCGGCGAGGCCAAATCTGTGAGCCAGATCGACGTAGCTCCTGAGAGATGCCTGCGTTTGTTCGCGTAGCCTGTCTACTTCCTGCACTCCCTTCATCGTGGCCGCGTCGATGACCCCGATCGAAACGAA
>DHJM01000058.1:3053-5233 GCA_002404335.1 Gemmatimonadales bacterium UBA4720 | reverse complement strand
ATGGCCGCCCCTCCCATGAGAAACACGCCGTTGCTGATTGTGAGACGGCTCGAGAGCTGAGCGAAGCGGTGGGGTAGCCAGGAATCGGTCGCCATGCTGGACATCACCCGGGGACCATCGATAAACCCCGCTTGCGCGGCCACGAATAGAAGGGCTGCCTCAGCGGCCAACGTCAGCACCACGTAGCCGTACCCGACATGGTACGGTCCAATCGTCCATCTGCCGGCGAAGGCATCGAGCAGGACCGCGTTCATGGTCTTCCCCACGACGGGACGCGCGTCGAAGAGAAGGTAGAGTACGAGGAGCCCTCCCGCCGTCACGGCGAGAGATATCGCCATCAATGTCATTGTGCGCCTTGCAGTCTGAACCTTCGGCTCTCTCATGATCTGCAGCCCATTGGAGACGGCCTCGATTCCCGTGTAGGTTCCGGCGCCCATCGAGTATGCCCTCAGAAAAACGCCGAACATTCCCACCAACCCCAGGGTGCTCAGCCCGCTCTGAAACCCATGTTGCACTCCAGTCGCGACGGCGGGGATCTGGTGAACGTGCATACCGATCCCGCCGACGAGAAGCACGGCATGTGTGAGAAGGAACAGTCCAAAGATCGGTGCCAGAATCGTTACGGATTCCTTCACACCACGAAGATTGAGCAGAATCAGAACGAAGATTACGGCTCCTTCGAGTAGCAGCTTCCAGCGTGCTGCTCCCAATGGGAGAACGCTGAAGACCTGGTCGGCGCCGCTGGCGATCGAGACCGAGATAGTCAGAACGTAGTCGACGAGGAGCGCCGATCCGGACACGACTCCCCAGCGCGGCCCGAGCAGCTCGGTCGCGACGATATACCCACCGCCCCCGAATGGGAACCGCTTGATGATCTGGGAGTAGGCGATAGAGATGACAAGGACTGTGATCGTCGTTGCCATGGCGAGCGCAATCGCCAGATATGTGTGCTGACCGAGGGCTCGAAATGCCTCGTCTGGCCCGTACGCCGATGACGAAAGGCCGTCAGCTCCCAGTCCAACCCAGGCGAGGAGAGCGATGAGCGAGATGGAGTGATACGTGCTCGGCGACTCCACATCGCGTGGTCTTCCGTACAAGATCCGCTTAAGTCTGGGCCGCATCGTCGTCGTAACTATCACCTGGCAGCGAGTGCGCGAAATGCCTTTGTGAAGTCTTTACGAATTCTTTGTACGGCCTTAGCATCTGCCGGGCCCTGGGACCCGCGAACGGCGCGCTGCCCAAGCGGCGGACAACAGCATCCAGATCAAGAATCTGGCACTGCTAGTGAAATTCTGAGCAACTCGGCGACTGATTCCGCGCATTGACGTGCGGCGTCATGGAGAATGATCCGCTGGCAGTACCGCGAGATGATTGCGCTGTCCACCCTCCCCTAATGTCTTCGACGCCGTAACGGCCGAGGAGAACGATTCGCTCCTGGCTACCGGGATTCAACACGATCGCAACGGAGTGGCCAACAGCGTTGACCGGAGCTCTGTAATCGTCGAAGGAGGTTACCACGGCTTCGGGGAATGAATTGTCGCCAAGCCAATCGAGCCCCAGCAGCGCGAGGTCCATGTCATAGACCCCCAGGTGGGTCGAATCGTCCGTCTGACTCGACCCGCCTCTTGCGTGGTGATTCGCAACAAATGCGATCGTTCCACAGATTCGCTTAGCGGCTGGCTCATGTAGCTCGAGCTGATAAGGCCGGACAAGAGATAACGTCGCATCCCAAGCGCCCACGAGATTCTGCGCTGGTTGTGTCTCGCGCGCGAAACGCGTCTCGGGTAATCCGGCCCCACACGCGGCGATAGCCAGCGCGAGCATCGGAGCGCACCGCATCACGCCGCCTCGACCCGCCCTGCAGCGCTTTCTTCCAATCGCCCTGCAACGCCTTCTTCCAACGGCTCTGGAGAGCGTTCGCCTATCTGGTCATCGTGCTCGATCAGATCAGGCAACCTGTACGCATGACCGAGAAGAAATGGAACTGTGGTCACGACAACGTTCGGTTTGAAAAGAAATGCAGTTCTGATGTAGAACACGGTCCTGTTGTGCAGCAGATGTTCCCACCATTTCTTCGGTACCATCTCGGGTACGACCACGGTGACAAGCTCCCCCGGCAGAAGCATGCGGAGGCTCTCCACATATTCCACTAGAGGCCTGAGAACCGACCGGTAGGGCGA
>DHJM01000058.1:322-3000 GCA_002404335.1 Gemmatimonadales bacterium UBA4720 | reverse complement strand
GGGATGACGACGAGGGGAATGCCGATGTGCTTCACCCGTTTAACGGCATTTGACATAGAGGAAATTACGCATCCTCTATAGTCGGCTCGCGTAAAGATTTCACAAAGGCGGAAGGTGCCTGAAGTAGTGCCGGGCCCGCGAACGTGCGATCATAATGGGATGGCCGGTCAGACTGCTCTCGTAATCGACGATGAATCCCAAATCCGGCGAGCGGTCTCTCACGCGCTGGCCGACGATTTCGCCAAGGTTGTCGAGGCGGCTACCGGCGTCGACGGGCTGGCGTTCGCCATCAATGAGAAACCTGCGCTGATCGTACTAGACCTTGGCCTGCCGGATATGAGCGGGCTTTCCCTCTGCGCCGAAATCCGCAAATCCTCGGATGCAATCATCCTCGTTCTTTCCGCACGCCACGCGGACCAGGAAAAGGCGACGCTGCTGGATGCCGGAGCCGACGACTACGTCACCAAGCCGTTCAGCACGCTGGAGCTCAAAGCGCGAGTCCGCGCGCTGCTGAGGCGAGCAAGCTCTCCCCGCGCAACCGCTGGAACGATCATTCGTTACGGAGAGCTGTCGATGGATCTCGACGCGCGCACTCTCCTGCGTGCCGGCGCGCTCGTGCACCTTACGCCGACGGAGTGGGAGCTCGTGCGCGTTCTCATGACACACGCCGGCAAGACCATGACGCACCGCCAACTTTTCGCGGCGGTCTGGCCTGGCCGCCAGTATGGCGATGCGCAGCAGTACCTTCGCGTTCACGTTGCCAACGTCCGGCGGAAGATCGAATCAAACGCTCTCGACCCGCGCTACATCTTCACGGAGCCGGGCGTCGGGTATCGGTTTGCGGCGCCCCACTAACGGCAATCACGTGAATCGCGCGCGCACTTCCATATGGGCTCTCGCATTCCTGTCCCTGGCGGCGGCTACGCTGATGCTGTTCGCCGTCCGCAGTCACCTCGGCGAAGCCCACGTTGCGCTCGTGTTCCTGCTGGTGGTGCTGGGCGCGAGTGCGGCCGGCGGCCGGATTCTCGGGATAACCACCGCCTTAGTCGCATTTCTGGCTTTCGATTGGTTTTTCCTGCCACCGTACAACACCCTCCTCGTAAGAAACCCATTTGATTGGCTCGTGCTCTTCGTGTTCCTCATAACCAGTGTCGTGGCGGCCCAACTCCTTTACCGCGCCCGATCGGAGCGGGCAGCGGTAGAGCGAGCGGAAGCGTTGCGAGAAGCGGACAAACTCAAGGACGCTCTGCTCGCCTCCCTCTCGCACGATCTGAGAACTCCGCTGACGACGATAAAGGCGCTCGCTCACGAGCTGCAACCGCTCGGCGACGAGCGCACATTCATCATCGAGGAACAGGCCGACCGGCTCAATCGCCTCGTCACCAATCTGCTGGAGGTCGCGCGCTTGGAAGGTGGAGCGCTCCCGCTCGATATCCAGATCAACGCCGCCGACGATCTGCTCGGCGCCGTAGTTCAGCAGGTTGCTGGCAGGCCAGACCAGGATCGGCTCAAGGTGTCTCTCGACGATCCCGCTGCTCTCTCGTTCGGGCGATTCGATTTCGTCCACTCCCTGCGAATCCTTGGAAACCTGGTGGACAACGCCTTCAAGTATGCTCCGGCAACTACTCCAATCGAGGTTACGGGCGGTGTCGACGGAGATGCGCTCATCTTCCGCGTCTGCGATCACGGGAATGGAATCCCGCTTGCCGAGCGAGACGCCGTGTTCACTCCCTTTTATCGGTCGCCGACAAAAGCGTCCGGAAAACAGTCGGGCGGCCTTGGGCTTTCGATCGCGAGGCGGTTGGCCCAGGCGCAGGGTGGAAGTCTTACTTATGGCGACCGCAAGGGTGGGGGTGCGATTTTCGAGCTCAGGCTTCCGGCCGCAACCCCATAGAACCACTTCGCGGCTCTTGCGCGGCAGTGTGCACGGCAAGGTTCACAGTTGTACTACCCACGTACACTGCGGTCGCTACCTCGACATTCGATGCACTGCCTTGAGTATGAACGCGCCATTCAGCGGGTGTGTGAGTACGCGGCGCGAGGGGAACCGGCTTGGCACTGACGCCGAAGATTGCGCGGCGACCGCGAGCGGAAATAAAAGGCAGCCGACTATCGTGGAGGCAGGGATGTAGGAACTCATATCAGGATTAAAGTGGTGTGTCACAACTGTATCCCGCTTCGCGCAGCTGAGCAACTGAACCACCTCCAGGACTCGACAACCATTCCGCTCGAGCAGGCAGGTGTGAGAATCACGACTCCAGGATAGATTCTTGGCCGCAGGTCCCGGATTAAATCGCCGCTCGCCTTCCCCAAACAATCACTCATCTGATGCGCAAGCTTTTACAAGGGCTCCTGTTACTGTTCGCGGCTCTTCCGCTCGCCGCGCAGCAATCCAAGCCATTCGACTTCTCCATCAAGAACATCATGCGCGGGCCGGAGCTGTACGGCCGCCAGCCCGACAACGTCCGCTGGAGCGCCGACAGCAGGTGGATCTACTTCACCTGGCTCGAGCCCGGCACGGATTGGCGGGAGACGCCGAAACAGTTTCGCGTACGCGCGGTCCCGGGCGCAAAGCCCGAACGGGTCTCGATTCAGCAAGTCGATTCGACCGGCTATCGGTTCGCGCCGAGCGAGAGATCGCACAACGGCAGGTATTCCGTCGTCGAATTTAACGGCGA
>DHJM01000058.1:0-189 GCA_002404335.1 Gemmatimonadales bacterium UBA4720 | reverse complement strand
GTCAGAGCACAGTCCGCAGTTCTCGGCCAATGACAGAAAGATCTTTTTCGTTCGGAGCAACAACATCTACTCGATCGACCTGTCCTCCGGCTTCCTGCGGCAGGTGACGGACATCCGGCAGGGGCCCGTGCCGGCGGACTCGTCGCGGGCACAGGGACAGCGTGGACGCCTCGAGCAGCAGCAGCGCGA
>DHJM01000182.1:3633-4143 GCA_002404335.1 Gemmatimonadales bacterium UBA4720 | reverse complement strand
AGAGTGCGCACGATCGCGAGCCCGAGACCGGCGCTCGAGAACCGAAGCTTCACGCCCTCGGGTGGGAACCCGTAGCACAGTCTCTCGAGCACGTCGTCCGGTATGCCGGGACCAGTATCTTCGACCCAGAACTCTACCCGTTCCGTTGAAAGTTCGCTGCAACCCATCGCGACGGAGCCCGCGTCCGTGTAGCGAAGCGCGTTGGAAGCGAGATTGAGCAGCGCCTGCTGGATCGCCGACGCGTGCCCGACCCGCGCGTCATTTTCGGGGAATTCGACGCCGAGAGGAATGCCTTTCTCCTCGCACATCGGCTGCACGATCGTGGCTACGGAGTGCATGGTTTCGCTGACGGAGAAGGGCATCGGCTGCCCTTGCACCACACCGTCGCCGCGCGCTGCACCGATGAGATTGGAAACAGTCGTGCTCAATCCGAATGCCGCGCCGTAAATGAGTCCGAGCTGCCGATCCCTGATTGGGTTTGGTGCAGACTTTTCGGCGCGGCGGAGCGCA
>DHJM01000182.1:2883-3393 GCA_002404335.1 Gemmatimonadales bacterium UBA4720 | reverse complement strand
CCCGCGATCAACCAGGTGACGACCTCGTTGAGGCGTTCCCGAACTTCACGGCGCGTCTGCTTCGTCCCGTGCGCGATAGTCGTCGCGGTCCGGTCAGCGGCCAGCTCGAGAGCACGGACGAGAGAGCAGCTGGTGGTCAGGGAGAGCGGGGCCGATTGAGGGGGGCCGCCGTCGCTTGCTCGACCGCCCCCGCCTCGACCTGCCGGCGAGGATAACGGCAAGTAATCCTGGAAGTTATCCGAAGCTGATGCGGACTTTGTTGCACCTGGGTCCATCTGCGCCATGCGTTCCTTGTCCCCAATTGACCAGCTTGCGGACGCCCATATTGGGGGTATATACGCATAACGTCAATAGCGGCTTCGACGTATNNTGCACAAGCTCGCTTAGATCCACGTTGGCCGTGGCGAGATCCGACACGGCGCAATAGCCGGCCAGCAGTCGAAACGAGCCGGCGCGCGTGTTGTTCTTCGCAGCTGCGTCGAGCTCGCGCTGCAGGCGCGCGACCAGTAG
>DHJM01000182.1:0-2744 GCA_002404335.1 Gemmatimonadales bacterium UBA4720 | reverse complement strand
TTCGCGACCACGTCCGACTTTCTTGCTTGCTCACGCACGACGTGCACGACGTCGGCAAAAAACTCGCGCGCCGAACTGTTCCCTCGCTGACCAGATTCGGGGGCAGCCTGCTCGGGAGTGAACGTGACGCACGCGAAGGCTTCGTGGTTCCGAAGCGCGCGCGCCTCGAGCTGTTCCGCCAGTTGGTGCAGCCCAAATTGCGTGTAGAGACCGCTGGCCGGATCCATCAGTGATGTTGCCTGAGAGGCTGCCAGCTCCTGTCGCGCGCGGAGGAAGGTCACGAGCCTGAGGAAAAGCCCGTCGACATCGAGAGGAAGATGACAATACTCCCAGGCTCCAGCGGCGTACGCCTTGATGCGTCCGGGCAGGGTCGAATGCGACGAGGAGATGATCACGATTGGCGTTGCGTGATCAAAGAGCGGGTCTTCCCGCAGCGCCAGGCAGACGTCGACACCGGTCAGCTCGTGCAGCTGCTCGTCGAGCATCAGGACGTCGTAGCCGCCGCGTCGGGCGAGCTTGAGCGCCTGCTTGCCCGAGCCGGTTCGCGTGACGTCGTATCCCTTCTCCGCGAAAACGCTCTCGAGGGAGCGACACAGCCACTCGTCACTGCAGCCGATCAGAGCGACCAGTTTGCGCGAATTCGTCTCGGTCATGAAGTCGCCAGCGTGAGAGTTGATCCGGCGTGGTGCGGAGGATTGGCGCCTTGAGCGGAGGCGTAAAGAGGCGTCGCCGCAACCGTGCGACCCGGGGTCGTCCGCGCTCGCTCTATATACCAGTCCATCGCCTCTTCCAGTCCTTGAGCGACAGTGTGCGAAGGAGCAAACGAAAGCATCTGCCGCGCCTTCTCGATCGAGGCGCATGAGAATCGAATGTCACCCGGTCGGAAGGGGTCGTACTGGGGGAGTGCAAATGAGAATACCGGATCTGTTAATGCCAGCCTGCTCCGCATCATTTGAAAGAGATGATTGAGCGTCACCGATTCCGCACATGCGATGTTGTACGCCTGACCAGTGGCGTTGACATCTTCAACCGTCGCCGCCAGCAGGTTGGCTTGAACGACGTTGGCGACGTAGCAGAAATCTCGAGTGGTTTCCCCATCACCGAAGATCCGGCAACGCTCGCCTCTCAGCAGGCTCGCGATCCAGCGCGGTATTACCGCCGCATATGCTCCGGCAGGATCCTGACGTCGCCCGAACACATTGAAGTAGCGCAAACCGACCGACTGGAGGCCGTAGCTCATCTGGAACGCAACGGCATACGTTTCGTTTGTCGTCTTGCTCGCCGCGTACGGCGACAGTGGGCGTCCCAACCTCTCCTCTATTTGAGGATAGTCCGGAATATCTCCGTACACGGCGCTTGACGATGCGTAGACGAAGCGCTTGACGCCCGCGTCCTTTGCCGCGACGAGCATGTTGACAAAGCCGTCGACGTTGACCGCGTTCGTGCGGAGTGGATCATCCATCGACCAAGGAACGGAACCAAGCGCCGCGTGGTGAAGGACGTAGTCCGCACCCTCGCACGCGGCGCGGCACGTCTCGAGATCTCGAATGTCGCCTTCCACCATGCGGAAATCCGCAACTCCGTCTAGCGGGGCAAGGACTTCGTCGAGATTTGCGCGATGGCCAGTCGAGAAGTCGTCAACACCTACGACTGTTTGCCCAAGCGCGAGCAGTTCCTGAAGGAGATTGGAACCGATGAACCCAGCGACTCCGGTGACGACCCAAACCTTGGGAGCGGACAGCAGCCGATCGCGAAGATGCCGGTACGGTGCGGAAATCACGAGCTCACAGTGGAAGGGTACCCGCCGAGCCGATTCAGGGCAGTTGTGCGCGGGAGCACAACCGCTCGATCAAACGCGCCGCCCACCGCGGCAATCCACGTGAGGCGACAAGGCATCTTCCATTCCCACCGAGCCCAAGGTTCTCAGTAGTATCTCAGCAGTATAAGTCGTGTTTCTACAGGCGCTTATGAGCGGGGTGGAACACTGCTATGCGCGGGCCTTCACTTCTTTGTCGCGGCGTTGCCCCATTCCTGTGGTGGTCGGACTACAACGCACACGCACGTTTCGCAACAACGATTTCTCGGAGAAGTTGGGCCGTTGCATCCTTCTCAATGCCATGATTGGAAGCCGGGCCCTATCAAACGATTGCAAGCCGGGCTTGTCAAACCGTGGTCGGACGCGCTTCCTTCGCAGGCATGGCTGTGGCGTTGATCGCTGAGCGTATTCAGAGTGTTGGGAGGCAGCGCCGGTGCGCCCAATTTCTCCGAAACGCTGGATCCACAAGGCTCACGGTACACGTGACGTAGCGCGGCATTTGAGCGTCTCTTTATATAACACGCGATGCATACATGCCAAGCGGCGTGTGGCATGCGGCGTGACATGATTCACAAGCAGTACGCTGCCCAGAGTAAAGCCGTCGAAAGACGGTGACACAGAGCCACGGGGCTGTAGCGGGACACCCGCCATGCCAGCCGAGCCGCCAGCGAATCCGACTATGGTCGGTGCCGCGGGCGGCGTTTTTGTTTGCCCGGACTCGCGGACACGTTTTGCCTCGGCACACATTCGAACAAAGGGGACAAGCGCCCATGTCAAACATATTCGCAAACGTCAGACAGATCGCACGCCGGTGGGGATGGCTCGTTGTATGTCCCGTGCTCGCCGTATGTGCAGGGGACAATACGTCCGGTCCACTCGTGGCAGGCCACCCGGGAACGGTCTCCGACCTCGCGGTGGGAGCGACGAC
>DHJM01000147.1:4003-4547 GCA_002404335.1 Gemmatimonadales bacterium UBA4720 | reverse complement strand
CACGTCACGCCCGACATGCGAATCGCGCAGGACGAAGTCTTCGGCCCCGTGCTGGTGATCATCCGGGCGAACGACATCGATGAGGCCCTCAAAATCGAGAACGCATCGCCCTACGGGAATGCGGCGTCCGTTTTCACGGAAAGCGGCGCCACCGCACGATATGTGATGGAGCACGCGAGCGCGGGGATGATCGGCGTAAACGTCGGAGTCCCGGTTCCGCGCGAGCCGTTCTCGTTCGGCGGCTGGAACGACTCCAAGTTCGGCGTCGGCGACATCACGGGACGCGGCTCGATCGAATTCTGGTCGCAGGCAAAGAAGATGACGACGAAGTGGAACAAGGAAGCGGGAACCAACTGGATGTCTTAGGAGGCTGTATGAGCGTGGATAGATCGGTGACCTTCACGGGGATCAAGTTCGAGAATCCCTTTCTGCTTTCCTCGGCGCCACCGACAGAATCGGAATCCAACATCACGCGCGCTTTCGAGGCGGGATGGGGCGGAGTGGTCACCAAGACGATAGGACTCCATCCCGTCGTCAATGTTTA
>DHJM01000147.1:1107-3855 GCA_002404335.1 Gemmatimonadales bacterium UBA4720 | reverse complement strand
TCGATGAAGAAACGGCCCGGTGCGGCGCTGCATTCGTCCTGGAACTGGGAGCTGATCTCCGATAAAACGCTCGAGTGGTGGGCGCCGCGGATCCGGAGGATCAAGGAAGCGTTCCCGAACAAGGTACTAATTGCATCTATCATGGCTGGGTCGGGAAATGATAAGGAGCTCCGGCATTGGCAGGAGCTGGCCGAAACGGCGCAGGGAGAAGGGGCGGATGGATTGGAGCTCAACTTTTCCTGCCCGCACATGGACCGCCGCGACATGGGGTCCAACATCGGAAAGGATCAGGGACTCTGTTCCGTCGTGACTGAAGCGGTGAAGGAAGTCGCCAAGGTCCCGGTATGGTGCAAGCTCACTCCCGCGACCGCGG
This sequence comes from Gemmatimonadales bacterium UBA4720, assembly GCA_002404335.1. Taxonomy (GTDB): domain Bacteria; phylum Gemmatimonadota; class Gemmatimonadetes; order Gemmatimonadales; family Gemmatimonadaceae; genus UBA4720. The sequence continues at coordinate 3,482 of DHJM01000147.1, read as the reverse complement.
ACATCGTCATCGAGGCGGCGGCGTGCTTCCGGGGTGGTGCGGATGCGATCGTCTCGTCGAATACATTCCCGTCCATTCCGTTGATCGATCCCGAGACGCTCGAGTTCGAGATCAACGTGGACGGGCTCGTCTCGAGCGGCGGGCTTGGTGGACCAGCGATTCTCCCGCTCGCGTTGGCAAAAATGGCGCAGCTGACGAAAGCGTTTCCGGACAAGAGCTTCTCCGGAATCGGAGGTGTGTCCGATTTCAATCAGGCGGCTTCCTACTTCCTGCTCGGATGCGGAACCGTTCAGGTGTGCACGGCCGCTATGCTCGATCAGGCCGTCGGACCGAACGTCATCAAGCGCTTGCTCTCCGGTCTCGACAAGTTCATCGAGGCGCACGCGAAGGATGGGTGGAAGAGCATCGAGGATTTCCGCGGCATACGTCGCGACAGGATCGTGCTCCAGTCGGAGATTCGCCGTCCCGATACGGCCGACTACCACTCCGGCTACGAAACGGTGGAAGGGTATGCAGCACCGCAGCCCGAAGTCGCGGTGCGGGCGTAGACCATGACCATCGCATCCACTTCGCCGCCGCGCGCGAGGGCAACGAGCAGCAAAGGAGCCGCAGGCACGCCCGCGCCGGTCAAGATGCCCCCGTCGGACCACGTTCCGAAGCCGTACACGGGCCCCTCGCGCGCCGAGCTCATCGCGATGAGGAAGAAGTACACGAATCCGGCGGTGTTCACGCTCTACGGCGAGCCGTTGCTCATCGTCGAAGGTCACATGCAGTGGCTGTTCGACGAGACCGGTAAACGCTACCTCGACATGTTTGCGGGCATCGTCACCGTCTCGTGCGGGCATTGCCATCCGAAGATCGTGGCGGCGATCCAGAAGCAGGTGGAGACACTTCAGCACGCGACCACGATCTATCTGCATCCGAATTTTCCGCTCCTGGCGAAGAAGCTCGCGTCGAAGATGCCGAAGGGACTCGACGTCACCTATTTCGTGAACGATGGCAGCGAGGCCAATGATCTCGCGGTCACGATGGCAAGGTTGTTTACGGGTAATACAGACGTAATAGCGCTCCGGAACGGCTATCACGGCGGCTCGCCCAGCTCAATGGGCCTGACGTCGCACAGCACCTGGAAATTCCCCGTGCCGGGCGCGGTGGGAATCCACCATGCCGTTTCACCCGATCCATACCGGAGCCAGTTTTCGGGCACGCCCGAGGAGATCGCATCCAAGAGCGCGGAAGACATACGTGAAATCATCCGCTACTCGACGCCAGGCAAGATCGCGGCGTTCATCGCCGAGCCGATTCAGGGTGTGGGTGGCGCGACGCACGGAGCGCGGAACTATCTGAGCGGGGCATACAGGATCACGCGCGAGCACGGCGGCCTTTGCGTCGCCGACGAAGTCCAGACCGGCTTCGGACGCACCGGCGATCACTACTGGGGATTCGAGAACTTCGATGTCGTGCCGGACTTTGTCACGATGGCGAAGGGGATCGGCAATGGCGTTCCCCTTGGCGCCGTTACCACGAGGATGGATATCGCCCAGGCGCTGACGCAGCGAATCCACTTCAACACCTTCGGTGGAAACCCCGTTTGCATGGCGGCCGGACTCGCGGTGATCGACGTCATCGATGAGGATGGACTTCAGGAGAATTCCCGCGTGCTTGGCAAGAAGCTCAAGGACGGATTCAGGGAGCTCGCGAAGCGTCATCAGCTCATTGGCGACGTCCGCGGCATGGGATTGATGCTCGGCGTCGAGCTTGTCCGCGACAGAAAAACGAAGGAGCCGGCAAAGAAGGAGACGCTCGCGCTCCTCGAGGCCGCGCGCGAGATGGGCGTTCTCGTCGGCAAGGGTGGGCTCGACGGCAATGTGCTGCGGATCAAGCCGCCGATGTGCATCACGGCCGAGGACGCGGACTTCACACTGGACGTGCTCGATCGCGCGCTGACGGCCGTTGCCAAGTAAAAAGCTTCGCCCGAAGATGAGTTCCCTTCGGTCGACCTCGACGGGTACGAAGGCCTCGCCAACGCGGAAGCCCTCGCCAACGCAGAAGCCCTCAACACAGGCGCGGAGCAGGGGATCGGTGACTTTCGACCGGATCATCAAGGGCGGCAACGTCGTCACGCCGGCCGGATCCTTCGTCGGTGACGTGGGAATCACCGGAGAGAAGATCACAGCGCTGGGGGTGAATCTCGAAGGCGATAAATCGACAGAGATAATCGACGCGAAGGGTCATCACGTGATTCCCGGAGTGCTCGACGTTCACGTGCACCTCGAGCTCCCATTCTGCGGCACGGTCTCGGCCGACGATTACCGGTCCGGAACTCGCGCCGGAGCCCGTGGAGGCGTCACGACTCTGATCGATTTCGCGATTCC
>DHJM01000147.1:0-1028 GCA_002404335.1 Gemmatimonadales bacterium UBA4720 | reverse complement strand
CTCATCGACTACACGTTCCACATCTGCATCACGCGCTGGAACGAGCACAAGGATCAGATCAAGGGGATGGTCGATCGCGGCTTCACCACCTTCAAGGAATTCATGATCTATGAATCCGAGGGCTGGCAGTCGGACGACAGGGCGATGTTCGGCACGCTCGAGAAGATGAAGGAGTACGGCACGATGCTACTTGTGCATGCGGAATCCGCACGGGTCCTTGACGAGCTGATCGCGCGGAACCACACGCCGGAGCTGATGAAGAAGTACGGTGCGCGGCTGCATCCGATGACTCGGCCGAATTTCATCGAGGCGGAGGCGATCCAGCGCGCTGTGCAGTGGTGCGAAGCGACCGGTGGGCAGCTCTACATCGTTCACATGTCGACCGGCGAAGGCGCCGACATTATTCGAGCGGCACAGGCGCGCGGCGTTCCTGTTTTGGCGGAGACATGCGTGCAGTACCTGGTGCTCGATGATTCCGTGTTCGAGAGAGAGGACGGGCATCTCTTCGCCTGTTGTCCACAGCTAAAGAAGCCGAAGGATGTCCAGCGACTCTGGAAGGGACTGAAGGGCGGGGAAGTGTCTGTCGTGTCGACCGACACGTGCACGTTTGATCGCGAGCAGAAGGCGATGTGGGAGGGAGACTGGACCAAGATCCCGATGGGGATGCCCGGTCTGGAGACACTGATGCCGCTCATTTACACGCACGGCGTGCTCGCCGGGAAGATCACGCTCGAGGAGATGTGCACCAAGCTCTCCACCAATCCCGCGAAGATCATGGGACTCTATCCGCGCAAAGGAGCAATACAGGTTGGGGCCGACGCGGACATCGCGATCATTCATCCGAAGAAAACGCACAAGGTCGATCCCGAGTCGATGGAGACCAATGCCGACTGGTCGCCTTACGACGGGTGGGATCTCGCCGGCTTCGCGCGCACGACGCTTTCGCGCGGCGACGTGATCGTCGACGATTACCAGGTCGTCGGCAAGGAAGGGCGCGGCAAGTGGCTGCCGCGTAAGACCGCGGGCCT
>DHJM01000083.1:3915-4824 GCA_002404335.1 Gemmatimonadales bacterium UBA4720 | reverse complement strand
GCGTTCACGCGCTACTGCTCATGCGCGCCCGCGGTCGTCAGCTTCGGGGCGGATGACCAAACTCAAATGCTTGCTGGACGAGCTGCTTGACCTTTTTTCCGTGTATGGACGCCGGGTTGAGCCGCCAGCTCGGGAGCACCTCTTTGACAGCGGCGGTAAACTCTGGACCCGAAGACTTCAGCACCTTGAAAGTCGGCATTTCTATGCGACCGGTCTCATCCACCACATACTGCGCTGATACTTCCCCACTGATCCCTGCGGCCTTCAAGGAGGAAGGATATCGCGGAGCGACGTTCTCGCGCAAAGTGGCCGGGGTGTCAACCTGAAACTCGAAGAATGTGGTCGTGGCCGGGTCCTGCGATTGACTTGATGCTGTGACCGACCCCGTTCTGTTGGGCGCAGACGTGCGGCTCGAGGCATCAGTCGATTCGGGCTTGTCAACCCCGCACGCGATCGCAAATGCAGCTACAGCGGCGATGCTGAGGCATACGGCACTAAAGCGAGACAGCCTGGGAGTCGTGTGCATGGCGGTAATTCTCCGTTCAAGGTTGGAAATGGGCTCCGAGAGCGCCGGCACAAGTCGCTGCCTCGCACCGGCCCGACGTTGAGCAATCGTGAGGAGCAGAAAAGCGTACTGTCGCTTGCCAGGGTGAGCACTGAGCACACGTGCGTCGCAATCGATCTCGATGACAAGCCGCAGCCGGCGCGCCTGGAACCAGAGCGCCACATTCCACGGAATCAGTGCTGTCACCAGCGTCGCAACGAGCAACAGAAAGGGATCACCGGAGGCTCTATGCTCGGTCTCGTGACGCAACACCAGAGCGCGGAGTGGTAACTCCATTTCGAGCACCCACTCAGGCAACACGACATCCATCGGTGAAAAACCGACCACCGCTGGTCCGGCGTCCG
>DHJM01000083.1:3478-3690 GCA_002404335.1 Gemmatimonadales bacterium UBA4720 | reverse complement strand
AATCGTGGCAATCATCGCTGCGAGCCAGATGAAACGCCGAGGACGCCGCGACAAGGAAGCAAGACGATCGCAGGCGGCCGCCGCCGAGGTCAGTGCGCAGCCCGTGAACAGCGAGAACAACATCCAGCCGGCGATCATCGCTTCCTCCCGCTACGGTCTGGGGAAGCGATCAAGGCACGCAGCCGCCGAACGTCGCGCGCAGTCAGGGTCCG
>DHJM01000083.1:0-3219 GCA_002404335.1 Gemmatimonadales bacterium UBA4720 | reverse complement strand
AGGCGGCCGACGCGTGGCGAATAACGGTGCGCCCTCCCTTCAGCCACTCGAGAGACATATGCCTTCTCCTCGAGATTACGAAGAATCGTCAGCACAGTCGTGTAAGCGAGGTCAACGGGAAGCCGCTCACGCACGTCTGTGACCGTGCCGGAGCCCAGATCCCAGAGCACCCTCATCACGTCCAACTCCCGATTGCCGAGCACGAGGTCGTCCATTCCCAGGCTCCATTACTATCTGGATAGTAGCTTAAGCAAGTCTGGGAATCCTGTCAACTATCCACATAGTAGTTGGGCTTCCGACTCGTGCGATGCCTTATGTCCGAATGTGAAGAAGCCCGCCAATTTTGGCGGGCTTCTTCTTTCTTGAGGCTGTTGTCAGGTGTCACCTGCATTGCCAGTGTCTCACACCACTTCGATTTCGCTCACCGCGCGGTCGAGGATCTCCTTGATCTTCCTGATCTGCTCCGGAGTTCTCGACGCAGTCTTCGATGCATAGATAGCGCGACCGATGTTCTTGAATCCGCGATGCACTTCCATCATCGGCTCTCCGAAAATGCTTTGAGCGAAATCGGCTATCCGTGAGAAGATGTCGTCGATCAGCGGCTGATTCTCGGCCAAATGCGCGCGGCCTTCCTCGGTGATCTCGTAGATCTTCTTCCCGCTCTCCTCCGGTCTCGCCCGCGCGTACCCCAGGTCCTCGAGCATCGTCAGCGTTGGATAGACCGTTCCCGGGCTCGGCGAGTACATGCCACCGAAACGCTCCTCGATCTCCTTGATGATCTCGTAACCGTGACGCGGCTTCTCGTCGAGCAGACGAAGGATCACGAACTTCAGATGCCCCTGATCGAACATCCTCCCGCCGCCGAACGGACCGCCACGCGACTTCCCCCGCCCACCCCAGAAGGTCCCAGCGTCAAACCCAAAGTTCTCCGGCCGCATTCCAAACGCCCACGCGAACCTCGGCCCGCAATTTCCCTCACGCATCGAAACACCCCGCCAAGATTGGACTTATCGAGCCAGCCAGACGCCAGCTAGCACCTGTGATAGTACTGACGATATATCTTTGCACCCAAAGTTATATCGGGCGATATATCGGCGCAAGTCCAGGAACTAGGCGGCTGCCGCGGCCTCCTTCAGGCGCTTTATGTCGATCTTGTCCATCTGAAGCATTGCCTCCATGGCCCTCTTTGCCTTCTTGGGATCCTTGTCCCCCAATAGCTTGCCCAGAATCGAGGGAATGATCTGCCACGACACGCCATACTTGTCCCTTAGCCAGCCGCACCTGTCTTTTGCTCCGCCCGCGGAAAGCTTGTCCCAGAGCTCGTCGACCTCTTTCTGCGTCTCGCAGCTCACGAAGAACGAGATCGCCGGCGAGAACGCGACCTTCGGCCCGCCATTCAGCGCGAAGAATTCCTGCCCATCGAGTTGGAAAGACGCGGACATCACTGTCCCCTTCGGTGCCGGCGCTCCCTCTCCATATCGAGTAATGCGTCCAACCTTCGAGTTCTTGAAGATGGATACATAGAAATTCATCGCCTCCTCGGCTTTGCCATCGAACAACAGAAACGGTGTGATTGATTGCATATGGTCCTCGTTTGCGTTTTAGTCTGAGATTGTCAACTAGAGCGCGCTCGTTGTCGTCATTGGATTTGTCATTTGTCCTTCCCCGCCAGCCTCGATGCCAGCAGCTCGGCCAGCTTGTCGTAGCTCCTGGACACACCGCCCTCCATGGGAGATTTGAGCACGCCGTCACGGACCTCTTTCGATTCGTAGAGCACCGTGGTCGTGATCGTGGTCTTGCCGTTCTTCTCTTTCAGGACCGTCGTGTCCACCGCATCGCCCCGGTACCAGAGCTCGTCGAACTTCTCGGTGCACACGATTCGATCGGGCCGGACGATCTCACGATAGACACCGCCCATCGCCAGCTTCTCGCCGTTCGCACCCTGCCACACGTACCGGTACGCGCCGCCCACTTTCAGATCCACCTCGCACACCACCCACTTCCAGCCCCCGAATACGCCGAGCCAACGCTTGATCAGCTCGGGCTTGGTCAGAGCCTCGAACACCATGCTGCGCGGAGCATTGAAGACGCGTATCATCGCGATCTCCCGGTCCGACGGCGTAGTGACCTGCAATTTCTTCTTCTCGTTGTTCGCGGTGATGATCATCTCTTATTTCCTCTTTGCTTTAGACGTTGACTCTCTTTCACTTCTTCCAGCAGCGCGTCGAGACGCTGGTAATTGCCCTCCCAGAACGCGCGGTAACGCTCCAGCCATACGGTTGCCTCAGCGAGCGGCTTGGCCTCGAGCCGCGCCGGGCGACGCTGCGCGTCCCGGCCCCGCGAAATCAGGCCGGCGCGCTCCAGCACCCTGAGATGCTTCGAGATCGCCGGCTGGCTCATCGAAAACGGCTTGGCCAGCTCCCTCACCGATGCTTCGCCCGACGCGAGCCGGGCGAGGATCGCCCGGCGGGTGGGATCCGCCAGCGCCGCGAAAGTCGCATCAAGATGACGAGGCGTCATCCGCCCATAACCTGAAGGTTGCATAACTGATAGGTTATATAAGCAGAAACGAGTTGACCGTCAAGCCCTCCTATCGTTTCGCTCTCCGGCACTCGTAAGCGCTCTGGTCCAACGCGGCCCAAACGGCCGTAGTCCAGAAGAAATGCGCTCTTAAACGCAACGAATTCAACCGTTTACCGCTTCGAAGCAAAGCCGGACTGTCGGGCTTGCATCTTGCCGATCTTGCAAGCGGTTACAGCGTTTTCACACACCGAGCTGGACCTGACAGCGTCATGCCAGGCCACTCTTTCGAGCGATCGATTCGCCCCACATGATCGACAAGTCGTACAGCCTGGGTCTCGTCATTCTCTCAGTCGTAGTCGCCACGATTGGCGCCTACGTCGCCGTCGAGATCGCGCAACGCGTCCGCACCGCTGAACGTCGCCGCCTTGTCTGGATTGGCGGCGGAGCCCTGGCGATGGGTCTCGGCATCTGGAGCATGCACTTCGTCGGCATGCTCGCCCTGCACCTTCCGGTTCCCGTCTGGTACGATGCCCTTCTCACCTTCGCCTCCGCCGGCGCGGCAGTAGTCGGGTGTGCGATTGCTTTCATCATCTTCAATCGCGGCACCGTCCGCGGTTGGCTGCTGGTTGTCGCCAGCGTCTTCATGGGTGCCGCGATCGCCGGCATGCACTATACGGGCATGGCTGGAATGCGAAT
>DHJM01000046.1:8417-11898 GCA_002404335.1 Gemmatimonadales bacterium UBA4720 | reverse complement strand
TCCGGCCGCTCCCGTCCAGCTGCCGGCAATCCAAATCTCATGGAGGTCGAATGAGACTCCGCTACTTTGCGGTCTCTCTGTTGTGCCTTTTCGCCGTTAACGCGGGTGCTCAGGCAGGCAAGAATGCACAGGCGGGAAGGAGTCCCGAGCTGCGCGTCGACTATACCAAGGAGACGCTGCCCAACGGGCTCAACGTGATTTATCACGTGGACCACTCGACGCCCGTCGCCGCCGTTCTTCTCTGGTATAACGTCGGATCGAAGATGGAGCAGCCGGGTCGTACGGGCTTCGCGCATCTCTTCGAGCACATGATGTTCCAGGGGTCGAAGAACGTCGGCAAGGGCCAGCACTTCGCTCTGCTCGAGGCGGCTGGCGGGCGCGGCGGCGCCGACATCAATGGCACAACCAACTGGGATCGCACGAATTACTTCGAGCAGCTTCCATCGAATCAGCTCGAGCTCGCGCTGTGGCTGGAGGCCGACCGCATGGGCACGCTGCTCGAGGCGATGGACCAGGCGAAGCTCGACAATCAGCGCGAAGTCGTGAAGAACGAGCGTCGCCAGAGCGTAGACAACCAGCCTTACGGCACCTGGCCTGAGAAGATGGAAGAGGCGCTCTTCCCCGAAGGGCATCCATACCATCACGATGTCATCGGCTCGATGGCGGATCTGTCGGCCGCCAGTCTGACCGATGTCGAGAACTTCTTCAAGACGTACTACGCGCCCAACAACGCGGTGCTGGTGGTCGCGGGCGACATTGACGTCCCACAGGCGAAGCAATTCGTGCGGAAGTATTTCGGTCCGATCCCGCGCGGTCCCAAGGTTCCGGCACTGGCCAGCATGAGACTGCCGGAGATCGTGGGGCACCAGCAGCGATACGTCGTCCTCGATTCGCAGGTCCCAGCACCGGCGATTTACGTCGGTTACAGGGTACCGCCGGCAAAGGATCGCCGCGCTCCGGTCGTCACGCTGCTCGGAAACGTGATTGGCGGCGGACGCTCGTCACGATTGTATGATGCGCTGGTTCGTCGCCAGCAGGTTGCGACGAACGTCGGCGGCGGCGAGTTCGGACTCGCCGACGGCGCTGACGCGCTCGTCTTCACGGCGACGGGGAAGCCGGGCAGCAATCCTGATTCGCTTGAGGTTGCTCTTCTCGCGGAGTTGGCGGGAGCGAGCAGCTTTACGCAGGGAGAGCTCGACCGCGCGCGGGCGTCGGAACGCTTTGCGTTCGTGAATGGATTGCAGACCACCGGTGGGTTGGGTGGACGCGCCGATCGTCTGGCCGAGGGGTGGACGTACTTCCATGATCCGAACTACGTGAACACGGTGCTGCGCGATTACGACCGCGTGTCGCTCGCTGATCTCAATGCGCTCGCGCATGAACGGCTCGTTCCCGCGAACCGCGTCGTCCTGATTTACGTTCCGCCGAAGAAGACCGCCTCACCGCCTACGACGAGGGTGCCGTAATGCGTACCGCTACTTTCCGCATGAGAATCGCCGCGTTGTCGCTGGCGATGGGCGCTCTCGGCACCGCGGGGGCGCAGACGGTCAAACCACCGGCGCCCGGACCTCTGCGCCCCTATGTATTTCCGAACGTAGAGCAGTTCCAGCTGGACAACGGCATGAAGGTGATTCTGGTCGAGAAGCACACGCTGCCGATAGTCGAGGGGCGTCTGATTCTCGATGCCGGCGCGATGCGCGAGGCGGCGGCGAAGAATGGTCTCGCTTCGCTCACGGGGAGACTGCTCTCCGAGGGCACAACGGACATGACCGGCGCCGAGATCGCGCGGCAGATGGATGCGCTGGGCGCGCGGTATTCGACGGGTGGGGGATTCAGCACCTCGTTCGCCGATGTTGTCGCGCTGGAGAACGTATTCCCACGGGCGATGCAGATCGCGGCGAAGACGGTGATCTCACCGAGCTTTCCGGCGACCGAGTTCATCAGGGTGAAGAATGAGGCGCTGGCGGCGTATCAGCAGAGTCACGCGCGCGCGGCGGGTCTGGCGGCGGATGCGTTCATTCGTGCCGCGTTCGACAGCACTGCGCCGTTCTCACGTCCGGCGGCCGGTACTCTCGCCACGATTGGCGGACTCACGCGCGACGATGTGGTGAACTGGCATCGCACGATGTTCGCGCCGGCGGGCGCGACATTGCTTTTGGTCGGCGACATCACTCCCGTTGAAGCGCGCTCGGTGGCGCAGCAGGCGTTCGGTGGCTGGACCGTGACTCGCGCCGTCATGGCGCCGGTAATGAATCCGGTTCGTCAGAGTAGCGCTACGAGAGTGATTCTCGTCGACCGTCCGGGCTCGGTGCAGTCATCGATCGTGATCGGGCAGCCGGGGTTTCAGGCGACCGATCCGGATTACATCTCGATGCTGGCACTGGATCACGTGCTTGGTGGAGCGGTGAGCTCGCGTCTCAACACGAACCTGCGCGAGAAACACGGCTACACCTACGGAATTTTCAGCTTTCTCGATCTGAGACCGGGCGCGGGTACTTACCAGATGCAATCGGAGGTGCGGACAGGCGCCACCGATTCTTCGCTGGTGGAGGCGATCGGCGAGTACCGTCGCATTGTGACCGAGCCGGTCCCCGCGCCGGAGCTGGGAGGTGCGGTGAACAACCTCGTGTCGGGATTTCCGAACGCGGTGCAGAGCGTCCAGGGTCTTACGGGCCGGCTTCAGAATCTGATCGTCTGGGGTCTGCCGATGGATTTCTACGCGACGTATCGCGAGCGGCTCGCGGCGGTGACGCCGGACGATGTGCATCGCGTCGCGGCGGGCAAGCTCACCCCAGACAATCTCGTCGTCGTCGTGGCGGGCGATCTATCCAAGATCGAGGCGCCGATTCGCGCGCGGAATCTGGGGACGGTCGAGGTGTGGGATCCAAATGGCAACAAGGTTCGGTAGAGGTCGCAGCATGGGCATCCCGAAGGGCCGGCTCGAAAGAGCCGGCCCTTCATTTATGCGGTACTACTAACTTGGTGCTATGAAAGCGGTCATCATCACGCGGCCGGGCGGGGCGGATGTGCTCGAGATTCAGCAGCGGCCGAAACCGGAGCCTGGCGTCGGGCAGATTCGTGTGCGGGTGAGGGCGTCCGCACTCAATCGTGCGGATCTAATGCAGCGAGAGGGGAACTATCCCGTGCCGCCCGGCGTGTCGGCGGATATCAGCGGGATGGAATACGCCGGCGAGGTCGATTCCCTCGGGCCGTTGGCGACTCTTTGGAAGGCCGGCGACCGGGTAATGGGGATCATCGGCGGCGCGGGTCACGCCGAGTTTTTGTGCGTGCACGAGAGAGAAGCGATGCCGGTTCCCAAAGGGATGTCGTTGGAGGACGCTGCCGCGATTCCCGAAGTTTTTCTTACAGCGTACGACGCGCTCTTCAATCGATTGGCGCTGCGCGCTGGTGAAACGCTGCTCATTCACGCAGTGGGGAGCGGAGTCGGAACCGCGGCTTTGCAGATCGCGCGCGCGGCGGG
>DHJM01000046.1:2393-8239 GCA_002404335.1 Gemmatimonadales bacterium UBA4720 | reverse complement strand
CTGGAAGAAAAAATCGCGGTGGCGCGTGATCTCTCCGAGCACATTCTTCCGCTTTTCGACGCGGGCCGGCTCAAGCCTGTCGTCGATCGAGTTTTTCCATTCGAGGAAATCCGTGCGGCGCACAAGCTCATGGAATCGAACGAGACGTTCGGGAAAATCGTGCTCGCGTGGCAGTCGTGATTCCTGACAACGCGCGGACCTGGATAGAGAAAGTGGCCGGGGGCCGCGTGGTTTCCGTCGCGGCCCTCCCGGGCGCGACTTCTTCGTTGCTGCACGCGGTCGACGTCGAAACCGCGGACGGTGAGACCATGAGCCTCGTTCTTCGGCGGTTCACGAACAAGGATTGGGTAAAGAAAGAGCCGGATATCGCAACCCGGGAAGCCAAGAGTGTGGTGCACGCGACGGAAGCCGGCCTTCCCGTTCCGCAGCTCGTGGGGTGTGACGCCGACGGATCAAAGTGTGGAGCGCCGGCGACGCTCGTAACGATGGTTCGCGGCGAAGTAGTGCTGCAGCCCGAAAGCTGGACCGAGTGGCTTCAGGGTCTCGCCCATGTCGCGGCGCAGATTCATAGAGTTGAAGCCGAAGGATTCCGCTGGAAATATCGCCGGTATAACGATCGTGCCGTACTTGCCGTGCCCAAGTGGTCAGAGCAACCGGAGGCGTGGAGGAAGGCGATCGAGGTCGTTCAGGAGCCCGCGCCTGTCTACACCGAGTGCTTCGTGCACCGCGATTTTCACCCGAGCAATGTCCTCTGGTGGAACGGGCGCGTCAGCGGCGTCGTCGACTGGGTAAATGCCTGCAGAGGACCGGCGGGGATAGACGTAGCCTGGTGCCGGCACAATCTGGCGAGCCTGCATGGTCTACTGGCCGCGGACGAATTCCTCTCGCAGTACAGCGCGGCCGCGGGACCCGCGTTCGAGTATCACCCCTATTGGGATCTGATGTCGGTGGTGGAGCTGTTGCCTGGACCGCCATCGATGTATGAGGGCTGGCGGGCTCGCGGAGTTCCGGAGATTGACGACGCGCTCATTCGGCAGCGCATCGATCTCTACGTCGCGAGCGTCGTGACGCGGCTCAGCTCTTTCCCTTCCGTTTCCTACTCCGCCGATCCTGGATCAGAATCGTCGCAACCATCCACAGCCCAATTATCGCTGCGATAAGAAAGCCCACGATTCCGAGTCGGGGATTGTACGCCATGAGCAGACCGCTCGCCACGAGCAATCCACCGAGGACGAGTCCGGTGAAGATGCGGTTCGCGACTTTTTCCAGCCCGAGGAGAAGAGATCCGAGCTGCGGCGTGTCCACGCGGACTGCAAAATCGTCCGCGACCAGCTTCTGTGTGAAGACATCGAGCCTGTGCGGAAGCGCGCGCACGAGGTCCGACGTTTCGGCTGCCATCTGAAATAGACGCCGTGGCGATATGTCGCGCCGCGCCCGCTGGTTGGCGATTTCGGCGGTGTATTCCCGGATCGAGTTTGTCGGACTGAAATTGGGATCGAGCGATCTCGTCACATCATCGAGGCTGAAGAGCGCCTTTGCCAACAGCGTCAGCTCCGCCGGGAGCTTGAGTCCTTCGCGATACGCGATCGTGATGATCTCGTAAAGCATCACTCCGGTCGGCGTCTCCTCCACCGTCTGGTCCGCCTGCTTCGCAATCAGCGCGGCGACATCGCGAATGTAGGCGTCGCGGTCGAATTCCGCCGGTATCGCGCCCATTTCCATCAACGTTTCTGCCGCGGAATTCCCGTCGTTCTCGGCCATGGCCAGGAGGAGCCGCACGACGTGGTCGCGCATTGTACCGGTCAGGTGCGCGGTCATTCCGAAATCGATGAGGGCGAGCTTCGGATCGTCGCGCGGAGCAGGGGCAACCGCCGCGGCCTTGGCTTCGTTCTCGGACTGCGTCAGCGCGGTTGCCCCGGGCCTCACCGCCCGACGGCGGTCGTCGGCGACCGCTTCCGCCGGCGTTTTCGGGTTCTCGCGCCCGGGAAGCACGATGAACAGGTTTCCGGGATGCGGGTCGGCGTGGAAGTGCCCGCTATCCGTGATCTGGTGCAAGTAGGCGCGCGCAAACTCCTCTGCGAGCTCCGAGAAGTCATACTCGATCCGCACGATCGGCGGGATCGAGTCGATCTTCACTCCCCTGATGCGCTCCGTCGTGAGCACTTTGTGCGTCGTGTAGGCATCGATGACGCGCGGGATCAGGATGTGCGGAAAGGTCGCCAGGGATTTCCGGAACGCCGTCGCGTTGCGCGCCTCCGTTCGGTAATCGAGTTCGTCGGCCAGCGCGCGCTCAACCTGTTGCACAACGCCAATGAGATCAATGCGCGATCCGGCCGACGTGTGATCCGTAAGAAACATCGCCAGATCGCGGAAGAAGTTGATGTCCTCGGCGAGCTGCTCGCGCAGGTTCGGGCGTTGCACCTTGACCACCACGCTGCGGCCGTCGCGCAGCTCGGCGGCGTGCACCTGGCCGAGGCTCGCGCTGCCTAGCGGTTCCGGATCGAATGAGGCGAAAAGCTTGCTGATGCGCGCGTGGAGCTCCGCTTCGATCGTCTCCTCGACCTGCTCGAAGTCCATCGGAGGAACCTTGTCCTGGAGGTCCTCGAGCTCTTCGATGTACGGCGGCGGCAGCAGATCCGGACGCGTGGAGAGCACCTGTCCCAGCTTGATGTACGCGGGGCCCAGCTCCACCAGTCGTTCGCGGAACGCGGCGGCTTTTGCGGCGAGATCCCCCTCGACCGTGCCCGCATCATCGATGGCTGCGCCCTCGATGCTCAGAAGCCCCTGGCGGCTGGCGAAATCGCGCAAGCCGTAGTTGGTAAAGAGGCGTATGGTCGCGACGAGGCGCGGAAGATGCTTCGGCGAGAGGATCATTCTATACGCAGAAAAGCAGAAAGTATGCCCGAGACCAACCTGCCCTGCGCGACTTCAGTGTCGCCGAGACCAACCTGCTCTGCGCGACTTCAGTGCGCCGACACCACGGTGGCTGGGCGTGACTTCAACGTAGATATTTATGCATGCCGAAGAAGAAGACAGCCAAGAACGCCACCAAGTCGCGCGCGGCGGCCAAGCGACGCGCGGCGCGGCCCAGGTCCGGCCGCGTAGGAGTCACGCGGGTGCCGAAGCCGTGGGGGCACGAGACTATCTGGGCGCAGTCGGAACGGTACGTGGGGAAGATTCTGCATATCAACGCCGGCCACGAGCTGTCGGTGCAATACCACAACAGGAAGGATGAAACCGTCTACCTGCTGTCGGGCGAGATTGTGTACCGCGTTCAAAGAGAGGGCGACGACATCCTCGACGACATGAAGCTCAAGGTCGGTGAGTCATTCAGAATCACGCCTGGGACCATCCATCAGATGATCGCCGTGACGGACTGCGATGTGCTGGAAGTGTCGACGCCGGAGATAGACGACGTCGTCCGTCTGAGCGACAGATACGGAAGAGAGGGGACAAGCGAGCCATGAAAGTAATCATCCCGCTGGCGGGGAAGGGAACGCGTCTTCGCCCGCACACCCACCTGACGCCCAAGCCGATGATGAAGGTCGCGGGCAAGCCGGTGATGTCGTACGTCCTCGACGAGCTGAAGAAGCTCGGCAACGTCGAGGAGATCATTTACGTCACGGGCCATCTCAAGGAAAAAGTCGAGGCGTACGCTCGCGCCGAGATGGACGTGCCCTCGGTGTTCATCGAGCAGAAGGTGCAGGATGGGACGGCGGGCGCGATCGCGCTCGCGCGCCCCTACGTGGATCAGCCCGTGCTGATCATCTTCGTCGATACGATCTTCGACGCCGATCTTTCCAAAGTGAAGAGCGTGGACGCCGACGGCATCATCTGGGTGAAGGAGGTCGAGGACTATCAGCGCTTCGGTGTCGTCGTGACGGACAAGGACGGCAACATGACGAAGATCATCGAGAAGCCGAAGACGCCGATCTCCAAGAGAGCCAACATCGGGCTGTACTACATCAGGAACTGGAAGCTGTTGTTCGAGGGAATCGAGTGGGTTCTCAAGCAGCCGAAGAACCAGGGCGAGTATTTCCTCACCGACGCGTTCCAGTACATGATCGACAAGGGCGCGAAGATCAGGGTCATAGACGTCGAAGGGTGGTACGACGCCGGAAAGATCGACACAATGATCGAGACCAACCAGGCGATGCTCGCGCGCGGCCGCGCCCGCCGGCCGAAGAACGCCGGTGACTCGACGATTATCGACCCCGTTTACATCGAAGACAACGTCACTTTGAAGAAATCGAAGATCGGGCCCAACGTCTCGATCGGCGCAGGCTCGGTTCTCGACGCCGTCGAGATCAGCGACTCTATCGTCGGCTCGAACGCTACCATCACGAAATCGGTGCTGAAGAACTCGCTGGTCGGCGACGATACAGTGGTCGAAGGCGTGAAGGGCGAGGTGACGATGGGAGATCACTCGGAGGTGCGGGGATCGTAAACCCGGCGGCAGTGCAGAAGCCACGTCCGAAGCTCGGACGCAACGTCATCGGGCTGAGCGCGGTGAGCTTCTTCACCGACGTCTCGACGGAGATGATCTATCCGCTGCTGCCGGTGTTTCTGGCAGGAGTGTTGGGCGCCAACGCCAGCTTCATCGGCGCGATCGAGGGGACGGCTGAGACGACCGCGTCGCTGCTCAAGCTGCTGAGTGGATGGTGGTCGGACAAAGTCTCGACCAGAAAACCTTTCGTCGTGGCCGGATATCTCCTTGCCTCGATCGTGCGCCCGTTTACCGCGGCCACGCACAGCGCGACGCAGGTGCTGGCGATTCGCGTCACCGACCGGGTGGGCAAGGGCATCCGCAGCTCCGCTCGTGATGCGCTGCTCGCCGACTCGGCGGTCCCCGAAGCGCGGGGACGCGCGTTCGGGTTTCATGCAGCGGCCGACAACGCGGGCGCCGTATTGGGCCCTCTCGTAGCATTTTTTATCCTCAGGCTTCACGGCGTCGGCGCGCTCAGTACGAGCGGGCACCTCCTTCCGCGCGACGAGCACGCGATGAGGAACGTGTTCTGGCTTTCGGCGATACCGGCCGCGATAGCCATGGTCATCCTGATCGTAGTTGTGCGCGACATACCGCGGCGAGACAGCGCCAAGCGAGGCGAAGCAGGCGGATCGGCGAGTCTTGGCGGCCGCTTCTGGGGGTACCTCGTCGTCGTCCTGCTTTTCACGCTCGGAAATTCGACCGACGCGTTTCTGCTGCTCCGCGCAAATCAGCTCGGCGTGCCGGTCGCGCTGGCGCCGATACTTTGGGCCCTGCTCAACTTCGTGAAGTCCGCGACGGGCACCTACGGCGGGCAGCTCTCCGATAGGATCGGTCGCAAGCCGCTGATCGTGGGAGGATGGCTCCTCTACTCCGTGGTGTACTTCGCGTTCGCGTGGGCGGGCGCGCCGTGGCAGGCGTGGGCGTTGTTCGCCGTCTATGGAATTTTCTACGGGATGACGGAAGGCACGGAGAAGGCGCTCGTCGCCGACATCGTTCCCGCGGTTCGGCGCGGGGCTGCCTTCGGATGGTACAACCTCGCCATCGGCCTGGGCGCGCTGCCGGCGTCTCTCATCTTCGGCTGGATCTGGGACCGTTCCGGATCGCCGAGCGCATTCGTGTTTGGCGCGACGCTGGCGCTCGTCGCGGCGATCCTCATGGCGGTTGTCGCTCCTTCATCGCTACTGAGCGAGGCGAAGTGATCTCGTAAGCGGTTCGCGGATTACGCTTGGCTCTCCACGAGCGGATAGAGTGCGCGCTTCACCAATCGCACCACCGCCGAGGAGGGAGTATGAGACACACACATGGCGACGGAGTTCGTTTTCTCGCGTTATTCGCGGCGCTCACTGCCTGCGCCGAT
>DHJM01000046.1:2049-2204 GCA_002404335.1 Gemmatimonadales bacterium UBA4720 | reverse complement strand
CTGGTGGCGGAGGCGATGGACAACGAGCCGGCGCGGCAGCATCTCAAGCGCGACATGCGCGCGGCGCCGTATAAGGAGCACAAGCTGGAGCTCGCGACTTATCTGCGATCGAAGGACGGTCGAGCGCTGCTCGAGGGCATGGCACGGCTGACCCG
>DHJM01000046.1:1503-1823 GCA_002404335.1 Gemmatimonadales bacterium UBA4720 | reverse complement strand
GGCAAAGCGGACGTTCTCGTGGTGTCGCAGCTGGATGAATCGGAGCCGATCGTAGCGTTCGACGAGAGGGGGAGCGAGGTCTCGCTCGACCGGAAAGTCGCGCCGGATCAGCCGACACTCTCGATCGTGCCCGTGGAAACGCGATTCGACCAGCCGATGACTGCGGCCGCGTCGCGAAACGCTCGCGATCAGGGTGGCAACGCGATCGGAACGCTCGAGCCGATGGTCCCCAAGGTATCGAGCCTCGTCCTCTGCGGGGAGACGTGCGATGGGGGCGGTGGCGGCGCCCCTCCGCCCATCCCGCCGGGACTCTACCTGGA
>DHJM01000046.1:386-1312 GCA_002404335.1 Gemmatimonadales bacterium UBA4720 | reverse complement strand
TTCCAGTGATGGTTGGAGTTTTCCTGGGCACGTTCTTTTCAAACCCTGGGGCGTGGCTACTCACGAACGATGATTTTCTGGGGGCTGCCGTGGATCAGGCGAGCGCCGGTTACTACTACCCTGGCAACACGCACGTGATCATGGATGGAACCACGCTCAATGGGCGTGCGACGATCGTTTACCGGCAATAGCGAACGGGAGGAGAGATGTCACGTTTTCTGCTGGCACTTTGCACCGGGACCTGCATACTCACGACGGGGCCGACTCTAATGACTGCTCAGGAGCGGAATTACGACGAAAACGCGCTTCGCATCGACGAGCACCGCGGCACGATCAGCATCGTCAGGGGCGCCTCGGAAACGGTGGTGGCGAAGATAGGAGTTTTCCGGGCAGTAGATGTGGCAGCCGTTGTAAGTCCGTCTCCCAAGGCGATAGCGGAGGCAACGGTTTTTCAGCGCAATTACCGCCCGGGGACGTGGCTGGCGTCTCTTGGAATAGTGACTCTTGGCGCCGCGATAGGAGCATCTCGAATTTCCGGCTTGAACCAGGCGGTACCCACCTCATTGACCATTGTGAGCGTCTCGTTGATCACCTATGGAGGGGTTAAGCTGGAGACAGCGCATCGAGCCCTTGCCAGGGCAATCTGGTGGTACAATCGTGATCTGAAGTAGCTCTACCGCGATGTGTTCCTCGGGTCGCTTAGTCGTCTGTAAAGGACAAACTGGCGACCAATGAGGATCAATGAACTCGACATTTTTTCGGGCGCTGCTGATTGGCGCCACTGTTAGTGTAGCGACGGCCGGCGCCCAGACGATAAGTCATGCGGCGCCGCCCGTTGCCAACTCGGAATCCGGAAGCGCCGCAGGCATCGCGCGCACTCGCCCGCCGAGCGATTCGTCTCGCAGCTACGACGCTCAGGCACTGCG
>DHJM01000046.1:0-148 GCA_002404335.1 Gemmatimonadales bacterium UBA4720 | reverse complement strand
GCAGTTGCGTGGGGCGTCCAGCATCTGAACATGGGGTACTCGGCCTTGTCACGGGCTATGTGGTGGTACAATCGGGATCTCACGCGCTGACTTAGCGCCGCTTCCAGCGCCGGTAACCCATCCATCCGGCGAGACCGATCAGGGCCAG
>DHJM01000177.1:14784-17384 GCA_002404335.1 Gemmatimonadales bacterium UBA4720 | reverse complement strand
GCGGTCGTAGGTGAGCGGGAAGAATCGCACGTGCTGCCACAGCTCGCCGACGCGCTCGATGTCGAGCCCGATGGGTTTCTCGGACCGAACCGGATCGATGGCGAGTGCCGCCAGCGCGTCCCCCAATTCATCGCGCCCGATTCCGCGTACGAACTTCACAGCGCCTACGTGGTGGTCGTGCAGGCGCTGGGCGAGCTCCTTGAGCACTGCGTTGAGCGGATCGGTGGCGACGCCTTCGATGATCAACTGGCGCCGCGCGACGCCGATAGACAGCGACTCACGGTCGCCTGCGAATAACATCCCCAGACGATTCGCCACACCGTCTACCGCCCCGTGAAGCAGTGGGTGGCTTTGGGGATAAATGGCGTGCTTGTTCAGCGTTATCGAGAGCTCGACGAGAAAATCGGCCAGCTCGCGCGACAGAGTGATCGCCGCTCGCGGAGCGGGGGCGGAAGGTGCGGCTGGCGCGGACGGCGGAGCTGCATCTGACGGGTTCGTCATGGGTGAGGCGTACGCGCTCGCCTCAGGGGAGACCGGAAGTTGGGAGTGTCGCACCAGCATTTCAATACTCAACATGGCCCCGGACGCCGCAATGTCGAAGTTGCGTCTCGCCGAAGGTAATTTTCAGGATGTCCCCAGACACATACTCGACGCGCTGGCGGGTGCTTGCGTTACTCGGTTTTGCCGAGCTGCTTGGAATGTCGCTCTGGTTCTCGGCCAGTGCGGTGACGCCCCAGCTGCAACGAATCTGGGGACTGACGACAGCGGAGGGTGCCTGGCTGACCACCATCGTCCAGCTCGGGTTCGTTTGCGGAACGGCAATAGCCGCCGTGCTCAACCTCGCCGATCTCATTCCGGCAGGAAGACTTTTCAGCGCCTGCGCCCTGCTCGGAGCGGTGGCCAATGCCGCGATTCTGGCGGTTCCGGGCTACCGGGACGCACTGGTCCTGAGGTTCCTGACGGGATTCTTTCTCGCCGGCGTCTACCCGCCGGCAATGAAGATGACCGCGACCTGGTTCCGCTCACAGCGAGGGCTGGCGATCGGTGTGATCGTGGGCGCGCTCACGGTCGGAAAAGCCATTCCCTATCTGGTGCGCGCGATTCCGCACGTTGGCCTTCGGCCGGTGGTGCTCACCGCGAGCGTCGGAGCCACGATCGCCGCGTTGCTCGTTGCCCTGGGGTACCGCGAAGGGCCGTTCCCGTTCACGTCGCGCCCGTTCTCGTGGAGGCACGTCGGCGATGTGGTGCGCGTGCGGGAGTGGAGGCTCGCCACGGCAAGTTATCTCGGTCACATGTTCGAGCTGTATGCGTTCTGGACCTGGATTCCGGCGTTTCTCGCGGCGAGCGTTGCCGCCGCCTCAGTTGGAAGATTCCGCGCCCCGCGGTTGATATCGCTCCTGGCGTTCACGACCATCGCCATCGGAGGCTTCGGCTCGGTCTGGGGCGGGCTGTTCGCGGACAAGCGGGGCAGGGAGAGACTCGTGTCCATCTCCCTCTTCATGAGCGGAAGCTGCTGTCTGCTCAGCGGATTGCTCTTTGGCGGACCGATCTGGATACTCGGTGCTCTCGCGATGACGTGGGGATTTTTCGTGATCGCGGACAGCGCCCAATTCAGCACGCTCGTGACCGAGTCGGTTCCGACGCACGCGGTTGGAACAGCGCTCACCGTTCAAACTTCGCTCGGATTTCTGCTGACGATGCTGCCGATGCAGGTTGTCCCGCTCATCGCGCAGCGGGCAGGCTGGCGCTGGGGGTTTGTGATCCTCGCCCTGGGGCCGGTCGCCGGAATCGCCGCGATTCGAAGACTGGCCGCGCTGCGCGCGGACGCATCCGGGCGCGATAACTTGTCGCCCTCAGCCTGAACCCTGTAACCGGTACATGCCAATGATGAAAGACTTCAAGGATTTCCTGCTGAAGCAGAACGTCGTGGCGCTGGCGATAGCCGTCGTGGTGGGTACGGCGCTCAACACCCTGGTGAAAGCGATCGTCGATGATTTCATCATGCCGATCATCGTCGCAATCGGCCCCGGTGGCGATTGGCAGAAGGCGACGTGGAGCGTCGGCCCGGTGAAGTTTGGCGTGGGAGACTTCGCCGCCGCCGTGATCAATTTCCTGATAATCGGGCTCGTGGCCTGGCGGATCTCGAAGATCTTCATCAAGCCGGCGGCGGAAGCGCCGAAGCGGAATTGCCCGTTCTGCCGAATGTCGATCGACGTGGCCGCCACGCGTTGCCCGAATTGCACCAGCCAGCTGGCGCAGGCCTGATCGGCGAGAGGCGCCGACCGTTGGCAGCGGGGAAGCAGGGGCAGCTACTTCACGTAGCCGAGCGCCGCGCGGACCTCGGAAAAAAGCGTCTCACCGGTGAACGGCTTCTGGAGGTAGGGCGTGCGATTGGCGCTCCCCTTGTCCGGGAAGATCTCTTCCTTCGGGTAACCAGACATGAACAGGACGCGGATTTCGGGACTCAGCTCCAGGAGCTCCTCGACCATACCGCGTCCGCCGAGGTTCGGCATCGCCACATCGGTGAGGACGAGATCGATCTCGCCCACGTGAGCCGCGGCGACGCGCAGGGCGATGGCGCCGTCCGAAGCCTCGAAGAC
>DHJM01000177.1:13897-14677 GCA_002404335.1 Gemmatimonadales bacterium UBA4720 | reverse complement strand
GTGGCGGCCGACTTTTTCTTCAGGGCCGCTTCGGCCAGATTCGCATCGAACGGCTCGAGCCGCGATGACGCGAGAAGCTGCCGCGCCAGAATCGATGCGCGCCTCGATGCCCTCTGGATCTCGGCGAGATCCAGTGCGCTGGCTGGGTTTTCGCCGACGGTCTCAAGCAGGAACTCGGTGTTGATTTGAATTACGGTGAGGAGGTTATTGAGCTCGTGTGCGACAAAGCTGGCCGTCTTGTTCGCTTCTTCGAGGTCGTGGGTTCGTACGGCAAGGTCGATCGCCGCCTCCTGCTGCCTGTGCTTTCCTGAGCCGCTCGCGCTTTTTTTCAGACAGTGGTCCTCATGCCGGTTGGGGCCGCAACTAGTCGCCGAGGGTTGGAAAACTAATGCATCGAGGCGTATTACAGTCGAGGTCCGAGCCACAGATTCGTTGCAGACGCTTGTTTAGTGCGGCAGTATTGCATGGATGACTAATGTCGAGCGGGCCAACGACGCCTGACTATCGCACGATCATCGAATCGGCGCCTGAGGCGATCGTCGTCTACACGCCGGAGAAGTTTCTCTTCCTCAACAGCTTCGCGGCCGAACAGCTCGGCTCTGATCCGGCGTCACTTGTCGGGCGTTCGATCATGGAGTTTGTGCATCCCGATTCGGCTCCCGTAGTCATCGAACGCATCCGAGAGTTGCTGAAGAGCGGTGTCGGCGGCGGGCCCCTGGAAGTGCGCTTCGTCTCCGTGAGCGGTACCGTGATCCCCGCCGAGATCGTTTCGGTGCCCAT
>DHJM01000177.1:0-13801 GCA_002404335.1 Gemmatimonadales bacterium UBA4720 | reverse complement strand
GAGAGCGAAGAGAAATTCGGAAACGCGTTTCGTCACTCTCCCCACGGAATGGCGTTCGTCAGTCCGGACGGGCGGTGGCTCAAGGCGAACCGCGCGCTCTGTGAAATGCTCGGTTATTCAGAGGACGAATTACTCCAGCGTCGCTTCGTCGATATCACCCACCCTGACGATGTCAGCACGGATGTCGAGCAGCTGCACCGGCTGGTTGCACGCGAGATCAGCAGCTACCACCGGGTCAAGCGCTATTTGACAAAAGATGGCGGTACGATCTGGGTTTCTCTCGCAGTCTCCGCGGTGCACAACGCGGAGGGACTTCCGATCTACTTCATCGGGCAGATTCAAGACATCACGCGCGATCGCCAGCTGGAGGAGCAAAGGGCGGACGCCGAGCGGATGGCTGGGATAACCGAGACGACAATCGCGGTCGCTCACGAAATGAACAACGTGCTGACTGTGCTGATGATGAATGCCCAGCTTCTGGCGGACCACGCGTCGCCCGAAGAGATACCCGAAATCGCGGCCGAGATTCTCTCTGCCTCGAGCAGGATCGCCGCGACGGTGCAGCGTCTCCGCAAATTGGGCGTTCCCGAATCAGTGGAATATCTCGGCGAGAACAAGATGCTCGATCTGTCGCACAAACCGCTCAAGAAGCCTTCGAAAAGGGGCAAGTAAGTAATCCGCGCCGGTGATTTGACGAACGTGCAGGTTCCGGAGCACTCGATCACAGAAAGCGACTCAGTAGAGTCGGCCTAGCTAGCGTCGGCCTGGCTCGAAAGTTCGTACATTAGGCTTCGATGCCAAGGCCTGATGAGGCGCCATTGGTCGGCAGGACGGCCGAGCTCGCTTTCCTGTCCAAGACGCTCGATGAAGCCGGGCGGGGCGCTGGGCGCTCCGTTTTCGTCGTGGGCGAGGGCGGAATCGGGAAGACGCGCCTGGCCGCCGCCGCCGCGGACAAGGCGGCAAAGCGGGGATGGAGCGTGGCGGTGGGACGTTCGTACCCGGTGGAAACCGGAGTTCCGTACGCGCTCTTCTCCGATGCACTTCTGCCGCTCGTCCGGGCGCTCGAGCCGACCACGCTTTCCGTCCTGACCCGAGGCGGGGCAGCCGAGCTGGGGTATCTGTTTCCAAACCTGGCCGGACCCTCGGACCGCGAACGGGCGTCGGCCGGCGCCGATCCGTCCGAGATCAAGGCACGCCTCCTTTGGAACTTCACTCAGTTCCTCGGCCGGCTCTCAGCGAAGCAGCCTCTCTTCATCGTGCTCGAGAATCTCCAGTGGGCTGACGCATCGTCGCTCGAGCTGCTGCATTTCGTGGCACGGCACATCGAGAACCAGAAAATAATCCTGCTCGGCACGTACAACGAGACCGAACGAGACACCAACGCGATCTTGCGCAGCACGGAACAGTCGCTGCTGGGCCTCGGATCGCTCACTGTCCACAAGCTCCGTCCCCTCGAGCAGGTGGACGTTGAGGAAATAGTCGAGCGGATGTTCGGTGTTGAAAAGGCCGCGACCCGGCATTTCTCACCGATGCTGTACGACTGGACCCGGGGCAATCCCTTTTTCGTCGAAGAGACGCTCAAGTCGCTGGTGGATTCGGGTGCGCTGAGCCAGAAGGACGGTCGTTGGACAGGCTGGGAAATGCAGAGTCTTCACCTGCCGTCCACGATCCGCGATGTCGTTCAGGCGAGAGTCGAGCGGTTGTCACCAAACGCACGAACCCTGGCGAACCTCGCCGCCGTCATCGGGACGCGCGCCGAGCACGATGCGCTGGCCAGGGTTTCCGGCTTACCTGAGAGTGAAATAATCGCCGCAGTGGAAGAGCTGCTGGCTCAGCGAGTGCTGGCGGAAACCGGAAGCATTGATGCGATCCATGTCGATGCGATCCACTATGATTTCACGCATCCGCTGCTCCAGCAGGTGATTTACTCGGACCTGGGGCAGGCACGCGCGCGTCTACTGCACGCGACGATCGCCGAAGCCCTCGAGAGCCTCTACGGAGACGCCGCGCTCGATCACGCCGACGAGCTGGCCCTCCACTACGCCCGTGCCCATTCGCAGTCGCTGGCGCGAAAGGCCGTGAGATACCTCTACGCCGCTGGACGCGGCGCTATCGAGAAGTACGCCAATCGAGAGGCGGCGAACTACCTGGCGGCGGCCCTTGAGCATTTGGACAAGGATCCCATGATCACGGATGCGCCGCGCGAGGAAATTCTCACGACGCTGGCGCGCACGCGGCAGCGATTGGGCGAATATGATGCGGCGATGCAGCTATGGGCTAGCGCGCGCGAGGGTCCCGCGGCACGGGGGGAGAGAGGGGCGCTCGCCGACATCGACCACCGTATGGGACTCGCGTGCTACTGGAGCGGGAGATACGCCGACGCCCTGGCGCACTACGAAGCCGGACTTCAGGCGGCGTCTGCGTTCAGCGACCGCTCGACTACGGTGAGGCTGCGTCTTGCCAAAGGAATCGCTCTCCAGGACTTGGGGCGATTGCTGGAAGCCCAGGCCGAAGTCGAGGCTGCGCTCGCTTCGGCGGCGGAAGGTGGCATCCGGAACGACGCTCTTCTTTCACGTGCGCACAGAGCGCTTCTTCTTCTCTACGCGTGGGCAGGCCCGCTTGATCTCGCGCGGGAGCACGGGATGAAGGCGATCGCACACGCTGAAGCCGCTGGCCAGCGAATGCTGGAGTGGACTGCGCATTGGGGGATGGCTCTGCTCGAAGGAGTTTGCGGAGATGCCCAGGCTTTTCTGAAGCATCTCGCCGCCAGCGACCGACTGGCGGAGCAAATGCATTCGCTGCTTTTGCCGCTCTGGTCCGCCGAGCTTTTCGTGCAATACTCCTCGAGCGTCGGCGACTGGGATGCGGCGCTCGAAACCGCGGAGCGCACGATCAGTCTCGCCAAAAGTCTCAACCAGCGCATGCTTCTGCCGCGCCTCTACGTGTGGTCTGGTCTCATCTATCTCTGGCGGGGCTCCGACCACAAGGCGAAAGAGTACTTCGATGAGGCGTGGAAGCTCGCGGGTGCCGAGAAAGCGGGATCATTGGCGGGGGCGGGTGATCGCGCGCTCGACGTGCCTTCGATCGTTCCGGCGCATCTCGGTATGGCGTCGTACTATCTCGCCAAGGGCGACCCAAAGGAGGCAGTTCGCATCGGTGAAGCGGGACTCGCAATCGCGGATCGAACCGGATACATCGTGTGGGCCCTTCAATGGCTCCTGCCGACGGTGGGGGAAGCGGCGCTCTTCGCTCGCGACTTCGATAGAGCCGCCAAGCATTCGGCGCGCATGAGACGCGATGCCGGCCGTTTTCATCACCGCCTGGGACTTGCTTACGCGGATGGGTGCGATGGCCTGCTCGCAAGGTTCCGAGATGGTGACCCGGCACGGGCGATCGAGCTATTGCAATCGTCCGTCGAGCAGCTCGAAGCGATTCCGTTCCCTCCGCAAGCAGCGAAAATCAGGCGGCGGCTCGCCGGCGCTTTGGTCGAGGTGGGCGACCGGGAGGGCGGAATGCGCGAGCTCCGTAAGGCGCACGATGTGTTTGCACGCATCGGCGCGACCGTCGAGCTCGATGGAACGCGCGAGGAGATGCGAGAGCTCGGGGTCAGGCCGCCGCCCAAGTCGGCGACGAGCGGCGCGGCCGGATTGACCGGCCGGGAGATGGAAATCGCGCGGATGGTCGCAACCCGTAAGTCCAACAAGGAAATTGGGGGCGCGCTTCAGATCTCCGCGCGCACGGTGAGCACCCACCTCTCGAACATTTTTCTCAAGCTCAGCGTCGGATCGAGAGGCGAGCTGGCCGACTTCGTCCGTCAGAACGGACTGCTCGAGGGATAGTCGCGGTAGATTTGCGGGCATGATCGATGATATTCTCGCCGAGCTGGAGGCGGACACCTCGCTCGAAGTCGGAGAACAATTTGCCGCTGTGACCGCTCGCTACTTCGAATCGACGCGCGCCGGCAAGGGTCAGGTCTCGACGCCGCGCTCAGCGGAGGAGCTGGCGCGCCGGTTCGAGGAAGAGTTTCCGCGCGAAGGACATCCGGTCGCGGAGATCATAGCCCGTCTCGAGCGGGAAGTGCTGGCCGACGCCAACAAGTATTACCACCCGATGTACATGGGCCATCAGACATCCGCGCCACTTCCGGTCGGAGTGTGGATGGAAAGCGTGATTGGCGCGCTCAACCAGTCGCTGGCGGTGTGGGAGATGTCGCCGACAGCGACGATGATCGAGCATCAGATCGTTGGCTGGCTGGCAAAGCTGGCGGGCTACGGCGGGGGAGCCGGCGGCGCTCTGACCTCCGGCGGCACCGAAGCCAACTTCACGGCAATGCTCGCGGCGAGAAACGCAGCCGTCCCGACTGCCTGGGAGGACGGGCTTGGCGCCGATCCCCCTGTCGTCGCGTACGGAGAGCACGCGCACTATGCGGTGACGCGCGCCATTGGTCAGCTCGGGATGGGCCGGCGCCGGGGAATCCCGATTGCGTCGCGGGATCACCGGATCGACGTCGATCTTCTCATTGCGGCTCTCGACCGTCTGCGTGAAGATGGCAAACACGTGATGGCGGTCGTCGCGACCGCCGGCACGACGGCAACGGGCTCGTTCGACGACCTGGAAGCAGTCGGTGCGCTGTGCGAGGAGCGGGGCATCTGGCTGCACGTCGATGCCGCGCACGGCGCCAGCGCTCTACTGTCAGCGCGCCCGCCGCGCGCCCTCAACGGGCTTCGCCACTCACGGTCGCTGGCGTGGGACCCGCACAAGATGATGCTGCTGCCGCTGGCGACGGGAATGGTGCTGACACGCGATGAAGGCGATCTGGAGCGCGCGTTCGCGCAACAGGCGCCGTATCTGTTCCACGCCGGCAAGTCCGCGCGCGTCGTCGATCAGGGGATTCGGAGCTTTCAGTGCTCACGTCGCGCCGATGTTCTCAAGCTGTGGTTCGTGATGCAGCGCTTCGGGTCCGATGGCCTGGGGCGAATCTACGACCACCTCTGCAACACCGCACGGCTCCTCTACGAGGCGATCGAGGAGCGCGAGGATTTCGAGAATATCCACGAGCCGGAATCCAACATTCTCTGCTTCCGCTATCTTGGCGGGGACGGAAGGGTGCGCCGCGGAAAAAGTTCACCCGCGTCCGAGACCCAGCGGATCGACGCGCTCAATCGCGAGCTTCGACCACGCTACAACAAGGAAGGGACGGGCTGGATTACGGCGACGGTTCTCGACGGCCGCCCAGTGCTGCGCGTGACGATGATGAATCCCCGCACCGGGCCAGAGCACGTGCGCGCGCTCCTGGACGGGCTCGTCGCAAAAGCGAAGGAAATCGAATCAACCTGAGCCAGGCTTTGCCGGCCCGGTCGCGGATTCGGCCTTAGCCGAACTCCACGGCGTGCTTTTCTCGCCCCGCCCACGCAATGATGGCGGCCACAGAGAAGACCGTCACCGCTACGATTGCCATCGATTGCGCGTAGCTGGTGCGCGCCGCGAAGATCGCTTCGAGGTAGGCGACCGAGCTGGCGATCAATACGCCGCATTGATAGGCGAACCCCGGAAGGAAACCGCGCACCGAATCGGGCGACAGCTCCGTTATGTGCGCGGGAATCACTCCCCACGCCCCTTGAACCATGAACTGCATGGCGAATGCGCCGATGACGAGACCGGTGAGTGATGGCGAGAACGCCCACAAAGGAATCATGAGGATCGCGAGCACCAACGCGATCACGATCGAGCGACGCCGCCCGATCCTGTCGGAGAGATAGCCGAAGGTGACGCCACCGATGATCGCGCCGATCATCGAGAAAGCCGTGAGCGCGGCCCGCTTCTGCGGCGAGAATCCCCAATCGCGCTGCAGAAATGTCGGATACATGTCCTGCGTTCCGTGCGAGACGAAGTTCATGCCGGCCATGAGCAACGTCAGATAGAGAAAGAGCCTCCAGTGCGAGGCTATGCCGCGGCCGAGGCTGCTCCAGTCCTTGTGCTTGGTGCGCTGCCAGACCTCAGACTCCTCCACACGAAAGCGGACGAAGACGGCCAGGAGCGCCGGCACTCCGCCGATGAAGAACATCGGCCGCCAGCCCCAGCGCGGGAACACAAAGAAATAGCAGACGGCGGCGAGGAGATATCCAGTCGCGTACCCTTCCTGCAGCAATCCGGAGAGAACGCCGCGCCGACCCTTCGGCGCCTTTTCCATGGCGAGAGATGCTCCGACGCCCCACTCCCCGCCCATGCCGATTCCGAACAATGCGCGCAGAATGAAGAACGTCGCATAGTTGGGCGCAAACCCCGTCAGAACCTCGACGATCGAGAAGAACACGAGATCGATCATCAGCGGCAGCTTCCGGCCGTACCGGTCCGCCATCAATCCGAATATGAACGCGCCGATCGGCCTGAACGCGAGCGTCACGGTGATCGTGAGCGCGAGCTCCGCATCCGTCTTGTGGAACTCCTTCGCGATCGCGGTGAGCGAGAACACGACCAGGAAGAAGTCGAACGCATCGAGCGTCCAGCCGAGGAAGCTGGCGATGACGGCGGCGCGGTGGCCGCGTGGGGCGGCGTGCGCGAGCGAAGCCGGGCTTATCGCGTCGGAGCTTGCCATGCGAAAATATGCGCCAATCGGGATGTCTCAGGAATGACTCGTTAACGCCCGCGGCGCGGAGTATTCTTCCGAATGCGAAAAGTTTCCGCTCCACTGCTTGGCGCATTACTGCTCGCGTGCGTCTCCCAGCCGGTCGCCAGCCCGCCGGCGCCGATCGCTCCGCCGGTCAATACTGCCGAGACGGAGATCGCGCCCGATGCTGCCGCCGACACTCTTCTCACGGACGTGCGGACGCTGGACCCGAGGATCGTGGTCGATCTTCGCTACGCGACGTCCAACAACTTCACCGGCGCTCCGCTCCCGGGGTATCTCGCCAATCGCGCATTTCTGCGACGAGAAGCCGCGGACGCCCTATCGCGCGTCGAGCGCGATCTCTTGCCGCAGGCAATCGGCATCAAAGTCTTCGACGCATATCGTCCGGTTCGGGCGACGCTGGCGATGGTCAACTGGACCGAGCGCGTCAACCGGCCCGATCTCCTCAAGGACGGCTACATCGCCAGCCGCTCGCGACACAACCTTGGCCTCGCCATCGATCTCACTCTGATCGACCTGGCGACTGGCCGGGAGCTCGAGATGGGCACGCCATTCGACACATTCTCAGCGGCGGCTCACACGGCGAACGCGTCGGGCGAAGCGGCGGCGAACAGGCAAAGGCTCAAAGCCGCGATGGAGCGCGAAGGATTCGTGAACTACGACCAGGAGTGGTGGCACTTCAGCTTCAGCGTGCCGAATCCTCTGCGATTCGATCGCCCAATCCGGTAGCAGGCACCGCGGGAACGCTGGCTGATTCATGCGCCGTGTCGTCCTCTAACCGGCGATTCGGCATCGTGAAGAAGAAGGTGGTCCCATCTTCGCGAAAATCGGCCCACGCCTTTCCTCCGAGCGAGGTGACCGTTTCGCGCACGATGCTCAGACCGAGCCCCGTTCCGTCGATCTGCCTGTTGGATTCCTCGTGCGCGCGGTAAAAGCGCTTGAAGAGATCAGCGCGTTTGGCTTCGGGAACACCGAGTCCGTTGTCGTGCACCTCCACTACGGTCTCGGCCTGCGCGCCATCGTCCGGCGCGGTGACGTAGGCGCGAACCTCGACCCACCGCTTGTCCTTGGCGGGGTCGGAGTACTTGATCGCGTTCGCCAGCAGGTTGGAGAGGCATAACTCGAACGCCGCGGCGCTCACGTTGATCGTGGGCAAATCTGCCGGGAGCCTTATCTCAACATCGTGAGCACGTGCCGATTCCCGGAGCTGCCGCGCCACTTCCGCCGCCGCATTGGGGAGAGCGATGTGACGCGACTGGCGTACGTCTTCGTCCAGCCTAGAAAGCTCAACGAGGTTTTCAAGCGTGACTTTCATGTTAGTGCTGTTGCGAATGATCATGGACGTCATGGTGCGCTGCTGTTCGGGCGAAAATGTGCCCAGCTCGAGAATCTCAGCCGCCCCCGCGATCGTACCGATCAGATTTCTCAGCTCATGGCTGAGAGCGCGGTTGAAGCCGCGAAGCCGCTGCTCGCGCTCGTTGAGCCGTTCCTTGACCAGGCTCAGATAGTGAGTCAACGTCGCTTGCTGGATGAGGGCTACCGCCAGATAGAGGCGGTGCGCGCACGCGAGCAGCTCGCCGCGGCTGCACGGCTCCTCGATACTGTCCACGACGCGCGAGAGAAAGGAGAAGAGGATTCCGCCGAAGATCTCGTACTCCTTCAACACCTCGTATTCGTCGAATCCCTGCGAGAACCGGAGCTCTCCCAGCTCCATTGCCTTCGCCACGACCGGCACCTCGGACATAATGACTCTCTCCGGGTTCTCGATGTAGTCGGCGATTCCGAGGATGAGGAGAGGGACGTGATCCAACAGCGCGTCGGTGGGGAAGATGCGGTTGGGGTCGAGCCTGACCCGAGCGCTGATTCGATCGAGCCAGCGGCGAGTCAGATCTTCGCTGCTGGAGCGCATTCTGTCCGCCAATGCCTTGGCGAGCGTGCAATTCTCGAACGGAACATCTGAGTGGGCGGCGAGCGATTCCGGCGTTGCGGCCATTAAGCCTTCCTGATGAAGCACGAAAACCTCCAAAGCCGGTACAACGCAAGATGTGCTCCCACATTGCCGGGCCCCGTTTTGGGCCAATTGACATAGGGAGGGGGGGTATATTGATTCAGTGATGTGGAGCTGCTGACGTGACAGCCAGGCTCGTGGCAGAAAAGGAAATCTCGATCTCGTTCCCTGTGACGGGGATGACGTGCGCCGCATGCCAGGCGCGCGTTCAGCGGGCGCTTTCCGCCGAGCCCGGGGTAATCGACGCCTCGGTCAATCTCCTCACGAGCAGCGCCGCCGTCCGCTACGACTCCGCGACCGTCAGCCCCCAGCGCTTGATCGAGGCGGTGCGTGCCACCGGGTACGATGCAGAGCTGCCTGCCGCGGATGAAAGCTCGCTCGGCGCGGATTCCGCACGGGTGGAGGCGGAGGCACGCGAGGCTAGCTCGCTCGCGATCAAAGCGACGGTCAGCGTCCTTGCCGGAGCGCTCGCCATATTGCTCTCAATGCTTTTCATGGGGAACGCGCTCGTCAATTACGCGCTCCTCGCCCTCACGAGCGTGATTCTCGCCTGGGCTGGCCGCGACATCTACCGCCGCGCCTGGAAAGCGCTTCGCCACCGCTCGGCCGACATGAACACGCTGGTCTCGCTCGGAACCGGCTCTGCGTTCGTCTACTCGCTGGTGGCGACCCTGGCGCCGAGTCTGTTCGCCAGAAATGGGATCGCGCCGGATGTCTACTACGAGGCGGTGATATTCATCATCGGACTCGTCCTCGCCGGCCGGGCGATCGAAGCCCGTGCGCGGCGAAAGACTTCAGAGGCCCTGAGAAAGCTCGTCACGCTCCTGCCTTTCACCGCCCGAGTGGAGCGGGGAAGCGACTGGATCGACAAGCCGCTGTCACAAGTGGTATCGGGCGATACGATCGTCGTCCGGCCGGGCGAGCGCGTCCCGGTCGATGGAACGATCATCGATGGCGCGAGCGAGGTCGATGAGTCGATGCTTACGGGTGAGCCTCTCCCTGTCGCGAAGATGGTGGGCGGAAAGGTCGTCGGCGGGACTCTCAACACAACCGGCGCGTTCAGGTATCGGGCGACGAGCGTCGGTGCGGAGAGTGTTCTCGCGCGCATCATGAAACTGATGCGGGACGCGCAGAGCTCCCGCGCTCCGATTCAACGTCTGGCCGACAGCGTCAGCGCTGTGTTCGTCCCGGTCGTCGTCTCGATCGCGATCGTCACGTTTCTCGCCTGGTATTTTCTCGCCGACACCGCGGCGTTGCCTCGCGCAATCACGGCCGCGGTTTCCGTCCTCATCATAGCGTGCCCCTGTGCGATGGGACTCGCGGTTCCCACCGCGGTGATGGTTGCGACTGGCCGTGGGGCGGAGCTGGGGCTGCTGATAAAGGGTGGCGAGATCCTCCAGCGCGCTGGTGATGTGAACACGGTGGTGCTCGACAAGACGGGAACAGTCACGGAAGGAGCTCCTTCCGTCGGGCGCGTGATCGCGATCGGCCCGGTCGAGGAAACCGAGATCCTCGCTGCCGCGGCGTCGCTCGAGAGGCATTCAGAGCACCCGGTCGGGACCGCGATCGTACGCGCGGCTGGCGAGCGGGGCGTTCGTTTCGAGCGCGTCGGCGACTTTCAATCGCACACCGGGAGCGGAG
Source organism: Gemmatimonadales bacterium UBA4720 (assembly GCA_002404335.1). Classification (GTDB taxonomy): domain Bacteria; phylum Gemmatimonadota; class Gemmatimonadetes; order Gemmatimonadales; family Gemmatimonadaceae; genus UBA4720. The sequence goes on along the minus strand of DHJM01000177.1, from coordinate 3,524 downwards.
TAACCGGAATGGTTGGCGGCCGCGAAGTCGCGGTGGGCAATGCGCAGCTGATGCGCGATCTCAAGCTCGATGTGGACGCCGCCGAACAATCGGTGGCCGCGCGAGCTGTCGCCGGAGCGAGCGAGCTCTTCGTGGCGATCGACGGCCGGGTTGCCGGGATCATCGTCGTCACCGATGCGATCAGGCCATCGTCCCGAGAGGCGGTGGAAAGGCTCAAGCACATGGGAATCGATGTGCTGCTCCTCTCTGGAGACAGGCGATCGACCGCCGAGTCGGTGGCGAAGGCGGCTGGAATCGAGCGGGTTGTCGCGGAAGTGCTGCCGGGGGATAAAGTTGAGGAGATTCGCGCGCTTCAGGAGAAGGGCAGAGTCGTGGCGATGGTCGGCGACGGAATCAACGACGCGCCGGCGCTTGCGCAGGCGGACGTCGGCGTCTCGATGCCCAAGGGAACGGACATCGCCATTGAAGCCAGCGACATCGCTCTCATGCGGAGCGATCTGCGCGGGGTCCCGACCGCGATCTCGCTTTCACGCCAGACGATGGTGACGATGAAGCAGAATCTGTTCTGGGCGTTCGTTTACAACGTGATCGGGATTCCGATCGCGGCCGGTGTGCTCTACCCGGTCACGGGGCTGATGCTGAGTCCGATCATCGCCAGTGCCGCGATGGCACTGAGCTCGGTGAGCGTAGTCACGAACAGCCTGCGGCTGCGCAGAGTCCGCCTGCCTTGAGACAACGAGGAGACCAGATGAAGACGAGTGTGAAACGCGCTGCCAAACTCGCCCCGACGGACGGGGCGGAATGCGGGTGCACGGTTCGCGAGGCCTCGGCGCGCTCGCGAAAAGCAATCGGCGTCGATCCCGAAGTGAAATCGCGAAACGTGACGCGACTTCGTCGCATCGAGGGGCAGGTTCGCGGGCTGCAAAAAATGGTGGATGAGGACCGCTACTGCGCCGACATCCTTACCCAGGTATCATCGGTCCAGGAAGCGCTTCGTGGGGTCGGTCGCGAGTTGATGCGAAACCATCTCAAGCACTGCGCGACCGGCGCCATTCGGACAGGGGGGCGCGAGGCAGACAGTATGTACGATGAGATCGTGGATCTGATGTACACTCATAGCCGATAACTCGAAGCTTCAGGCTGGTAACTGCAACTGAACGGGGTAGGAGGCATCAGTAGCGTAGTTGCCAGGTATCAGGTCACGACGCCCGGAGTTGCCTCAGTGGCATTCGAGGCACAGGCAGTTGCTTGTGCCCTGATCGAGCGGTAGAAAAGTCTGGGCGTAGTGAACTGAAAACTGGCATCTATGCCTCTGACACCTCCCACCCCGTTCTTTGCAGTTTGCAGTTTGAAGCTGCTGACGCCTCCTACCCGTTCAGTTGCAGTTGCCACCCTCCGCCAGTTGCCAGTTAATCCCGGATCCGCCCTGAAACCAGCTCCCCCTTGCCCCCGTAGTGTCCTAATGTGATAGTACAAGCAGACAATGCCTACTTTCAGTGTCGATTCAACCAGCCCCACGCCGATCTACGCTCAGCTGGACCGGTCCATCAGAGCGGCGATTGCAACAGGGGAGCTAGAGTCGGGAGCACAGCTTCCGACCGTGCGGCAGCTCGCCGTGGACCTCGCCGTGAACGCGAACACGGTCGCCAGGGTCTACGCCCAGCTCGAGCGCGATGGAATGCTGGAGACGAGACGCGGAGTGGGCACTTTCGTTCGGGAATCTCCGTCGCCCCAGGCGACGCGAGCGCACCGTGAGCGGGAGCTGCGGGAGCTGATCCGACGCTTCGTTGGCGATGCCGCGCTGTTGGGATTCACTCTACCCGAGCTACTTACTCAGCTCAGAAACGAGGAGAAAAAATAAATGCCAGGCATGGACGAAGTTCTCGCAGCACGCCGCGCCGCGCGGGCTTCACGGTCGCAGAGTCGTGCCAATGTGGTTTCAGTTTTCATTCTGGTCGTCTCGGTCCTGATCGCGCTTCCACTAATGGCCGCCACTCAGAATCCGGTCTTTCTCGTCGTCTTTCTGGGCGGCGTCTTCCTCTCGCAATCGCCCAAGATCGCGAAGCAGTGGGAGCGGGCCGTCGTGCTCCGCCTCGGCAAATACACTGGGTTGCGTGGCCCTGGCCTCTTCTGGATCACGCCATTCGTCGAGACGATCTCCATCTATATCGACCAGCGCGTCATAACGACGAGCTTTGCCGCCGAAGAGACGCTCACCTCGGACACCGTGCCGGTGAACGTAGACGCCGTTCTCTTCTGGATGGTCCACGATTCCGAGAAGGCAGCACTCGAAGTTCAGGACTACACGCAGGCAGTCAGCTGGGCGGCCCAGACGGGACTGCGTGACATCATCGGTCGCACTTCGTTGAGCGAGCTGCTTCGCGGACGCGAGCGGATCGAGTCGGAGCTACAGGCGCTCATCGACCAGAGATCGAATCCCTGGGGAGTGACCGTGCAGTCGGTCGAGATGCGCGACATTGTGATCCCGACTTCTCTACAGGACGCGATGTCCCGCGAAGCGCAGGCCTCGCGCGAGAAATCGGCGCGCATCATCCTCGGCCAGGCCGAAGTGGAGATTGCGCACCTGTTCTTCGAGGCCGCGAAGTCGTACGAGAACAATCCGACGGCGCTGCATCTCCGCGCGATGAACATTCTGTACGAGGGACTCAAGGAGAAGGGCGCCCTGATGGTCGTTCCGAGCAACGTGGTCGAGTCGATGGGACTGGGCGGCATGATGGGCGCCGCGGCCATGAGACAGCAAACGTTGAGCGACGCCAACCCGAAGATCGCTTCCCCGGCGGTCTAGCTTCCTCGGACGGTCTCCGGAGTGCGCTGGCCGGCGCCAAGCATGGGCGCCGGCTGGCTCTCGGAGAGGAGCTTGGTAACGAAGCGTTGCCCCTCCGATATCCGCTCGATCTCGATCGCTATCGCATCGACTGATGCTTCCAAGTGCTCCAGCCTATGGGCGGTCTCCATAAATGCGGCCGCCGGAGGCCCGGGCCTGTTGGCTTTCTTCAAGGCCGCGCGGGCTGCGCCGACTGCCAGCGGAAAGAATACCAAAACGATCGACAGCACCGACAGCGTCATTACTTCCTTCGATCCAAGGCCGGCGAAAACCGGAGGCGCCGCAGTGCTGGCGATCACACCGGCGGCCGGGCTCGTAAGCTGTTCGCCAGTCAGCTGAATATCCGATTCCAGCTGTAGCTGTCGCGCGTCGAGCAGCGCGAGGCGCGCTTCAAGTCCCTGGGTTGCTGTCGCATCCGCGGTTTGTTTCAGCTGATTGATCAATTTAGAGCGCCGGCTGTCAACCGATTGAAGTTGATTCGAGAGCTCCTCGCGGCGCGCCTTCAGGGCGTCGATGTCGGCGGCGGTGCGCGGCATTGGAATCGTGATCGCCTGGGAGCCCTGAGACCCGGTTACCAAGATTGAAGGGGTGCGAATGATTAACGGCGACTCTTGAGGTCCGGGGCCGACCCCGGTTGGAGGGCTGGGACGCGCGGGTGCCTGAACCGATGTCTGCATAG
>DHJM01000106.1:8011-8162 GCA_002404335.1 Gemmatimonadales bacterium UBA4720 | reverse complement strand
ACGCTTGCGCGCCATCCGCCGATTCCCGGCTCGGCCGCGACGAACATTGTGCTATTTCTGGTGCTGCCTGGGAGCGCGACGCCGAGCACCGCCGACCATTTGAGAGGCACGCCATAGTGGATTCCCGGCATGAAGCCATTCAGGCGCTCCG
>DHJM01000106.1:5806-7642 GCA_002404335.1 Gemmatimonadales bacterium UBA4720 | reverse complement strand
ACTCGCCCGGGCACCTCTATCCGTCAAATGACGTAGGCGGGCTCCCTAATTCGCCGCCGCGGTCCGCGCGATCCACTCATTCATCCGCCGCTCCAGCACGTCCATCGGCAGCGCGCCCGCGCCGATCAGCTCGTCGTGAAACGCGCTCAATGAGAACTTGGCGCCATCCCTCTGTCGCCCCGCGGCCTGAGCAAAGTACATGGCGCCGTCCGGGTCGCTCATTGGCTCCCTATAACGCGCTGGTTGATCCGGGTCCTCGAACTGAGGGAAATGTGATGCTCGGTTTCTTCGATCCGAATTGGGTGTACTTGGGAAGTATTCCAGTTCATATCGGGTTTCCCTAACGAAGGATTGCTGCCTTTCCTCAGCAGAAAAAACGAAACGCCGGGTTCAGTCAAGGTGAACTCGGCGTTCGCTTTCTCGCCCTTTAGTTAAGGACGCTTGCTGACGGGGTGCAATCACCCTCGATCTCGCTCAATCGCGCGGATCGAAACTGTAGGTCCCGTCCCAGCTCCAATTCTTGAGCGCGGGGGCCCCGATGCGAGTAACAACGACACTGCCACTGAAGTGGGTGAACTTCCCGGTCCCACCCGAAAACGTCACCGTTCCCTGGCCGGCCGCCAGAGCGAGAACAACATGACCGAACGCAGCGTTATTGCCCGGGCCCGGCGGGTCGAGGGTGACGTCGCTGTCCAGCACGGCAGGACCAGACGCGATTGTATAGATAACCTTCGAGCCGACCTCGATCTGCTCGATGTTCGAGGACGTGATCGTGCAGAAGCCACCGGCGAGGCGCGTGTACTCCCCGCAATTCTTTGTCACATGAAGAGCTCCGCTTCGCGGGAAGGCCTCCGAGAAAGCAGGGGCGCCCGCCTGTCGAATGGCAGGGTGCACGTCTGGACTCATTGGGTCGGTAGCATCTCTTCCGCCACACCCACCTGCCACCACCAACGCCAGCAGAGGAAAAGCAATTCGGTACGTCATCCCGGGCCTCCATTCAGTTTGAGATTCGGCGACGGGAGGCGCATTCACGCTTGACCCGGCGAACATAGCTGCCCATGATAGACCGTTCCCCTCACCTGAAGCTCACCTAGAAGTCACCGAGCTCTCTCAGAAAAAGAAATGTTGGTCCTCGAGCTTCTGGGCACACTTTGCCTCCGCGACGACACGGATCCCGTCCCAATAGCGGCGCAACAAAAGCGGCGCCTGGGTCTGCTCGCAATTCTGGGCCTGGGCGGCAGGCAAGGCCTGTCTCGCGACCGTGTCGAGGCCTACCTCTATCCGGAAAGCGCTGACGAGCGTGCACGACACGCGCTCGATCAGGCTGTCTACGCGATCCGACACGCTCTCGGAAGCGAATTCATACTCTCGACCGGGCGAGAGCTCCGGCTCAATCCGGAATTAGTCCAGGCTGATCTCTGGGATTTCGAGGAAGCAATTCGCGCCCAGGACTTCACGGCGGCAGCCGGCCTTTACAAGGGAACGCTGCTCGAAGGATTTCATTTTGCCGACAGCCGCGAGCTCGAGTCGTGGATAGATGCGGAGCGAGCGCGGCTGCGACTGGAGTATCAAACTGCTGTCGAATCGCTTGCCAACCGATCGGCGGATGCCGGCGACCATTTGCAGAGCGTAACCTGGTGGCGGAGACTCGCGAACTCGGATCCGCTTTCAGCTGGCGTGACGAAAAAGCTTATGCTCGCGCTCGCGGCCGCTGGAGACCGCGCCGGTGCGGTGAAGCAGGCGCGTCTCTACCAGGAGCTCGTGCGACAGGAACTCGAGATGGAGCCGGATTCCGAGATTGAAAGTCTCGCCACGACGCTGAGTAATCACGCGACC
>DHJM01000106.1:4711-5744 GCA_002404335.1 Gemmatimonadales bacterium UBA4720 | reverse complement strand
TCAGACACACTGAGACCGTCGGCGACGCAGGGTGAATCCAGGGAGACCGATCTGCCCCGCCACCCACCAGGAAAGCCGTTTCGAAGCAAGCGCTCAAGAATCGCCGCGGTTTTGTCCTTTTCGGTTCTGATGGTGTTGCTGATTGGTGCCGTTACGGTGGAGAACCGCCAAAGGCGGGATCGTCGCCCCAGCCTTGGCGAAAACGGTACCGGGCGCGGATCGAGGATCACCTTGCCCGGGGCGCGAGACGCGTACCTGCGGGGCCTGAATGCGTGGAGCGATGGATCGAAGGAAGGACTCGATACTGCGGTTGTGCAGTTTCGTCGGGCAACCGAGCTCGATCCACAATATGCCGAGGCCTACGCTGGACTCGCGGACGCTTATGTCATGCAAGGCTATTTCGGGTACCGCCCCGGCGACGAAGTGTTTCCCAAAGCCAAGGAGGCTGCGCTCCGCAGCATGCGGCTCGACAGCGCCCTCCCGTCCGCACATCCTGCTCTCGCATACGAGCTCACCTGGGAGCGAGACTTCGTGCGCGCTGATTCGGAATTCCACAAAGCAGTCGCGCTTGACCCTACATACGCGACGGCGAAAGCGATAGCCGCTGATCCCACGTACGCGATAGCCCATCAGTGGTACGCCATTCTGCTCATTATTCTGGGCCAGAGGCCCGAGGCGGCCGTCGTGAACCAGCGAGCAGCCATTAAGGACCCGTTCTCGCTCAGTGTACCCGTCGTCGAAATCACCTTCACAAAATGGATGACCGCGTATCCCGCTCTTACGGGCTTTACCAGCTACGGCCCTGGCACGCTTGCCGGACAAGTACTTAGTCGAATCGATGACGGCGTCGATACTAACATTAGTGCTCGCTATGAAATCATGGATCCGGGCGGGAACCATTCGTTCAAGGCGGTCATTCAGGGCAAGGGGAACGACAAGACCGGCAGGTACGATCTCAACGGCATTGTCACGTGGGGGTGGATGATCGGCGCGCGGGTGCACGCGACGTTTCTGAGGATCACTCCGTGCCAAT
>DHJM01000106.1:4121-4642 GCA_002404335.1 Gemmatimonadales bacterium UBA4720 | reverse complement strand
ATCCACTCATTCATCCGCTGCTCCAGCACGTCCATCGGCAGCGCGCCGGCGCCGATCAGCTCGTCATGAAACGCGCTCAATGAGAACTTGGCGCCAAGTTGCTGGCGCGCCTTCTCGCGCAGCCGCAGAATCGTGAGCTGACCAACCTTGTAGGCGAGCGCCTGCGCCGGCCACGCAATGTAGCGGTCGGTCTCCGACTGAATCGTCGCTTCGTTGTTGCTCGAGTGGTCGCGGAAGAATCTCAGCACCTGATCGCGCGTCCAGTGCTCGTCGCCGTGAATTCCCGTGTCGACCACCAGGCGGATCGCGCGCAGCATCTCGTCGTCTAGGCGCCCGTAGTCGTTGTAAGGATCCTGGTAGAATCCGATTTCCTTCCCCAGCCTTTCGGAGTAGAGCGCCCACCCTTCGACAAACGCCGTGTAGTTGGCCTGCTGGCGAAATGGGGGCAGCTCAGGAAGCTCCTGCGCGATCGAGATCTGCATGTGATGGCCAGGAATTCCTTCGTGGTACGCCGTCGACTC
>DHJM01000106.1:3914-4057 GCA_002404335.1 Gemmatimonadales bacterium UBA4720 | reverse complement strand
GTCGACTCGTTGTTGATCGTCAGCTGATTCGCAAAGTCATAGGTGTTGCCGAACACAAGGCCGGGCCGAGACCCATCAGGCGTGCCCTGATTGTATGATGTTGACGCTTCCTTTTCACGAAACGGCTCGATCGGCATCACCTC
>DHJM01000106.1:0-3867 GCA_002404335.1 Gemmatimonadales bacterium UBA4720 | reverse complement strand
AGCGTGTGGATCTCGTCCGGCGTCATTTTCGTCGTCGTGGACCGGCGCACGGCGAATGCATAACGCGCTGCACCATTCGGGAGGGACCACGTTCCGATTTCGGTGCGCCCGTGCGGGGCGTACTGGTCGCGGACGAACGCCGTGAACCTGACATAAGCCGGCAGAACGCTATCGCGAAGCGCCGAGAGAACTCCGTTGCGGAGGCGCTCCTGATCGGCCGCGGAGAATTCCTTTGGGAACTTCGTGGTCGGAATGGCGAATGGTGAATCTTCCGGTTTTTGAGTCGCGAGATCGTTCGCCTGCTTCGCCACCTGCACCAACAGAATCTTTGGCGGCATCAGACCTTGGCCCATGCCCTTCCGCATTTGCACGGTCACCTGTCTGAACGCTCTCGGCAGCTGCTTGAGGCGCGCGATGTAGTCGTCGTAGTCCTTGACCGTTTCGAACGAGAGCGAAGTCACGAGCTGCGGAGCATCGATGTGGAGCCCGCTCATCTGGTTGACGGGCATCTCCCAATCCTTGAACTTCACGGCATCGAGCGTTTCGCGGAGGTTTCTCACCATCAGATCGCGATTGAGTCTCTCCTGCTCGGGGAATCCGCTTGCATCGACCGCCGCGAACTTCGTGAGGAAGACGCGATTCTGCGCGATGTCCCTTTCGATCGCCGCCTGCGAGAAATCGCTGAGCTTGTCGTTGTAGCGCTTGTCGCCGAGTATCGAAGCGAATTCGGGGGAGGTGCGGAGGGTGTATTCCCACTGTTCGCTGAGCAGGGTGTGCAGCGCCTTGACTCGCGCGTCCACTGACTGCGCTCCGCCCGCTCCACCGGAGGCTTGGCTACCGCCAGTCCCTTGGGCTAATGCCGAACCCGCCACAAAGGTGAGAGAGGCGAGAATACGAAGTGTGTGCGCCATGCTGAGCTCCAAGGGAATCAAGCTGAAGTAATGCCGGGAGGAAATTTCACAATTACGAACGCTGCGTCCTGGGATCCGGTTTCACGACGAACGGCTGTGCGTAGGTCTTCCCATTCACCGTCAGCTTCGCCGTGAAGTTCCCAAGGTAGTGCCGGTCCAGCGGGCCGCCCTCATCTGCCGGCGGCGCGCCACGCGGTCTGGGCCGCAGCGGATTCCACGTCACGCGGTGCATTCCGGCGGTCGCCGACGGCAGCTCGGGAGGAGTCTGCCACAGCGGAGATACCCGCGGAATTCCCGTGGGTTGCGCCGCCCCCGCACCTGCGGCTCCCGCTCCGCGACCCGCCGGCGGACGCTGGGTGGCCGGGTCGCTCGAGAACGTCTGCACCACCGCCCCGCTCGCATCGACAATCTCGATTACCACCGGCGTGCTCGGCGCCCTCTTCAGGTAGTAGTCGATCGCCGCGCCGTTCGGTGGATTCTCCCCATGCGGCTCGTCTTTCTGCAAGGGCGTCCCATTGTCATTGCCTTCGATAAAGTTGATCGCGTCCGACGGCTTGAACAGATAGGCGTCGTCGCGCGCAACGGCGTCGCTCAGTTGGCGCAGGGCACTGATATCGTCGATCACCCAGAAGCCGCGTCCGTGAGTGGCGAGGATGAGATCGTTCCCGTAGAACTCGAAGTCGCGCATCGACGTCACCGGCACGTTGAGCTGGAGCGACTGCCAGTTGTCGCCATCGTCGAACGAGACGTGAATGCCGCGCTCGGTGCCCGCGACGAGCAGGCCGCGCCGGTGTGGATCCTCCTTGACGACGTGCACATAGACTCCGGGAGGCAGTCCCTTCGTGATTTGCTGCCACGTCCGGCCCGTGTCGCGGGTGCGATAGATGTAGGGCTCGAAATCCTGGAGCTGATGCCGGTCGACGCTCGCGTACGCGGTGCCGGGATCGAAGTGCGACGCTTCCAGCATCGTCACTCTGCTCCACGGCGTGACCGCGGGGGGAGTCACGTTTTGCCACGTCTTGCCATCGTCCGGGGTGAGCTGGATGTATCCGTCGTCGGTTCCCGTCCAGACAAGCGGTGCCCGCAATGGCGACGGAGCAATCGTAAAGATGACCCCGCGTTTCCCATTGCGATCGACCGCCGCCGCGGCGGTCGCATCCAGCGTCGGCGGGATGGAAACTTCCGGACGCGTGAGATCGGGACTGACCTGCGCCCACGTCTTCGCGCCGTCGGTCGTCTTGAACAGGAACTGATTCGCGTAATAGAGAGAGTGCGGATCGCCTTTCGAGAAGACCAGCGGCTGCGTCCAATCGCTGCGCGCGGGCTCCGGTGATTTCGGACTCGTCGTCCCCTCGACCGGAATGTTGGCGTCGAGATTCCACCGCTGTCCGTCTCCCCCGAAAACCACCCCAGGATTGAGCGGATCACCGGCGGTGTAGCCGCTCTCTCCTCCAGGAGCGATCGGCTCCCAATCGTGCATCGAGATCTGGCCGAACTTGCCACGCGAGTGAACGGCGATCGCGCCCGAGTCCTGCTGCGCGCCCGTCACCCAGTACGGAAAGCGGTAATCGACCGAGAGATGATATATCTGTGCCGTCGGTTGATTGAGCCAAGAGCTCCAGGTGACTTCGCGCGGATCGTTCGCGCGTGCGTTCCGCGTGATGATCGCGCCCTGATCGCTCGCCACGATCATCGTGTTTGGATCCGCCGGATAGATCCACGCCTGGTGATAGTCATCGCCCCCCGGCGATCCGCGAATCACCACCCACGTTTTTCCGCCATCCCGCGTCCTATTGACCGCGACGTTCGGCACATAGACGGTGTCGGCGTCGGTCGGATCGACGGCGATCTTCTCGAAGTACCAGCCTCTTCCCCACAGAGCCGGGTCATTGGAGAGTCGAGTCCAGGTGGCGCCCCCATCATCGGATCGAAAGAATCCTCCCTGGCCCGGTGGCGGGCTCGACGGCCGCGCCCCCGCCGGTGACGGCTGCGGCGCGGGAGTCCCCAGCGGAGGCTCGACCTGTGGCGGAGCCTCGGGCAGGAGGCAGTCTACGATTGCATAGACACGATTCGGATTTGTCGGCGCGATAGCGATGCCGGTCCTTCCGATTCCTTCCTTGGGCAATCCGTTCGTGAGCCTGGTCCAGGTACTGCCGCCATCGGTCGACTTGAAGATTCCGCCACCCGGGCCGTTGGTCGGCGCATAGGTGAACCAGGGGGGACGCCTCGTGTTCCAGAGTCCGGCGTAAACGATCTGCGAGTTGGAAGGATCGATGACGACCTCGACGGCGCCGACGTTCTCGTCCCCCAGGACCTGCTGCCAGGTGTGACCGCCATCTCTCGAGCGGAAGATTCCTCGCTCCTTGTTTGCAGCGTAGAGTTTTCCGATCGCGGCGACGAACACATTGTTCGGATTCTTCGGATCGATGGCGATCTTGCCGATGTGGTGCGTCTGGTCGAGTCCCAGGTGCGCCCACGTCATGCCGGCATCGGTGGATTTGTAGACGCCGTTCCCATAACCGACGGAATCACGAAGCGTCGACTCGCCGCTGCCAACGTAGACCGTGTCGGGCGCCGATGGCGCCACGGCGATCGCGCCGATCGATGCGGTCGATTGTCCGTCGAAGATCGGCGCCCAGACTCTGCCTCCGTCTGTCGTTTTCCACACGCCGCCATTCACGGCGCCGAAATAGAAATCGTTGGGACGGCCGGGTACTCCCGTCGCGGCTGCAACGCGACCACCGCGAAAGGGGCCCAGCATGCGCCACCGGAGGCCGGAGTAGAGGTCGGATGAAATCGGAGCGGCGAGAATTCCGTGTTCGAGCGCTTCGCTCGAAGCGCCCGACGGGGGCACACGCAGGAGGCCGCGAAGGCTCGGCGGCAAAATGGACAACGCAATGCCGCCCTGTCCTGCGGCGGAATACGAAGTCTCGTCTGGAAACAACCGGCTCGGGGT
>DHJM01000028.1:5503-5717 GCA_002404335.1 Gemmatimonadales bacterium UBA4720 | reverse complement strand
AAGGTGACATATCCCGCTGTCGCCGAGGCCTTTGCCTTGCCGTATACTCCACCCGATTCATATTTGAACTAATGCGCTGGCCATTCTTTAAGCCGGGTGCTCTGTTCCCGGCGAATGCGATTGCCGTGGACCTCGGCACCGCGAATACATTGATCTACGTGAAGGGCGAAGGCATCGTGCTGAACGAGCCCTCAGTCGTCGCGCTCGACCGCGA
>DHJM01000028.1:0-5253 GCA_002404335.1 Gemmatimonadales bacterium UBA4720 | reverse complement strand
GCGCTGTCGGGAATCGTGAGCGACACCTCGATCCGCACCGGCGGCGACGAGCTGGACATGGCGATCGTTCAATTCATGCGCAAGAACTACAACCTCCTCGTCGGTGAATCGACCGCTGAGCAGGTGAAGATTCAGATCGGATCCGCGGCGCCAGTCGGGGATGAGAGGGAAATGGACGTCAAGGGCAGGGATCTTGTATCAGGCATCCCCAAGACGGTGCGCGTGCATTCGTCGGAGATCCGCGACGCGGTTCAGGAGCCGATTCAGCAGATCGTCGACGCGGTGCGCCGGGCGCTGGAGATCACTCCTCCCGAACTTGCGGCCGATATCGTGGACCGTGGCATCGTGATGACGGGCGGTGGCGCTCTCATTCGCGGCCTCGATGTCCTGCTATCCCAGGAAACCGGTCTGCCGATCCACGTCGACGAGGATCCTCTGACCTGTGTGGTGCGGGGTTGTGGCCGAATACTTGATGATGAGGCGAAATACTGGTCCGTCCTAGCGACTTGAGGTAAAAGTTGGCCCGCGCCATAAGAAGCAACACCCGGCTCGACCTGATCGTTCTAGCTACCTGCGTTGTCCTGGCGCTCGCGGCCCGTGCTCTTCCGAACACGATGCGCGATCCAGCCGCGACTGGAATGCGGCGTACCTTTCTTGCTCCGCTCGTGATGCTCCAGGAAAGATCCGAGCGGGGCCGCCAGTCGCTGCTGCAGGCGGACGCCAAGCAGGCGAGCATCGACAGCCTCTCGCTCAACTCGATGAAGGCCGGCTCGCTCGAGAGCGAGAATGACCGCCTGAGGAAGATCATCGGGCTCGGCTCGCGCCTCCGCTGGGGCTTCATACCCACCGAAGCCCTGCACGGCCGCGGCGTCAGGGACGAGACCACCGTGATTCTGAGCGCCGGCTCGCGCGCTGGCGTCAGCAGACTCAGTCCCGTGATCGCTCCGGAAGGCCTGGTCGGCGTGGTGGATCAGGTGGATCCCACGATGAGCCACGCCATGCTCTGGACGCATCCGGATTTCCGCGTCAGCGCGATGTCGCCCGATGGCACCGCTTTCGGAATCGCGCAGGCGCATCTCACGGGATCGGCAACGGGTGGATATCTGATCGAGCTGCGCGGTGTTCCATTCAGAGCAACGCTCAAGCCGGGCGCGGTGATCGTCAGCTCCGGCTGGGGCGGGGTGTGGCCGCGCGGCATTCCCATTGGAACGGTACTGGAAGAGATGAAGACGAGCGAAGGCTGGGCGCGCACCTATCTGCTGCGTCCGGCGGTGAATCCGTCCGACGTCTATTCCGTCATGATCCTGCGTCGCGACCGGCTCGCCAAGGGGTTCGACGGTGTGTGGCAGAACGTGGCTCAGGTCGATCAGGCGACGCAACGAATCATCGTGTCGGGTGATTCGGCGGCCAGAGCCGCGGCACTGGCGGAGGCCGCCGCGCGCAGAGCCGTGCTCGACAGCATTGCGCGCTCGAATGGTGGTGTTCCGCTCGGCGTGACCGACAGCGCCAGGGCCCCGGCCGTCGCCGCTCCGAGACCCGCTCCCATCCGCAGACCCGTAGACACCGCTGCCGTTCGCGCGCGGCGCGACTCCGCTGCTCGCGATACTGCCAGACGCGACTCCGTCAGAAACGACACGATTCCGCATCGACCGGGAGCAGCGCGATGAACGTGGGCGGAGCGATTCGCGCGATAATCAGCTTCCTCATCTTCATCGTCCTTCACTACACGCTCCGTCCTCTCCTCGGCTGGCGCGCGCCGATGGACTTCCTGATTCTGGCGCTCCTTCTCGCGGCAGTGCGCGTCCGGCCGTCGACCGCAGCCGTGATCGGGTTCGCGCTGGGCATGATTTCCGATTCGCTGGCACCCGACGCTCTCGGCGCCGGCGCTCTCGCGATGACGGTCGTCGGCTTCGGCGCTTCCTACCTCAAAGCCGTGTTCTTCGCCGACAATCTCGTGCTCAACGCTTTCTTCTTTTTCCTCGGGAAGTGGGTGTTCGACATCCTGTACTTCATCGGTGAGCAACGCGTGCATGGATTCGAGCTGCTGCAGCAGCTACTGCTTTGGTCGCCACTATCAGCGGCGGTAACCGCCGCCGTGGGCGTCCTGTTACTCTTCATCATGCGACCGCTACTCGAGCCGACTCCCACATGAGCTTCCATCCGAACGACGTGGCCAGAAGAGCGAGGATGAGCTCGATGGCCCTCGCGATCGGATTCGTACTGCTCGTGGGAGCGTTTTTCAAGACGCAGGTCATCCAGTACAGGCAGTACGTGATGCAGTCGGAGGAGAATCGCCTGCGTCCGATTCCTCTGCCCGCGCCGCGCGGAATCATCTACGATCGGCACGGCGAGGTGATCGCCGAGAATCTTCCCGCGTACTCAGTCTCGATCACGGCGCCGAGCGTCGACAGCTTGCGCAGCGCGCTCGCGCAGCTGGGGCCGACGCTGCAGCTCGGACAGAACGACATCAACAACGCCATACGCCGCTATCGCCGCGCGCCGACGAGGCCGACGGTCATTCTCCCCGATGCGACCATCGACATCGTGTCGGTTCTCGAGGAGCATCGGCTCGATTTTCCGCGACTGATCATCCAATCGGTTCCCAAGCGATACTATCCCGACGGACCCGTAGTGGCGTCGTTCGTCGGCTACACGGGCGAGATCACAGAATCGGATCTCAACGATCCGAAGTACGCGAGCTACAAACCCGGGCAGCAGATCGGTAAAGCCGGCCTCGAGAAACAGTACGAGCCGATACTCCACGGCAAGGAAGGCGTGCGCTTCGACGAGGTCGATGCGCGTGGCCGCCCGGTGCGGGGCGAGGGGCCGAGGCCTGATCTGAGCCCGGAAGGCGCGCCGCCGCTCTACACCAACATCGATCTCGATCTCCAGAAATTCACGGTTGGCCTCTTCGCCGATTCGCTGCAGGGTGGCGCGGTTGCGATCGACCCGAATACCGGCGAAGTCCTCGCGCTCTACAGCGCGCCGAGCTGGGATCCGAACAAGTTTACCGGCGGGATTCCTGTCGAGTACTACAAGCAGCTCCTCGATGACAAACGGCGCCCTCTCGTAAACAAGGCGATTCAGGGAACGTATCCGCCCGGCTCGACGTTCAAGCTCGCCACCTCGATCATCGGCCTCGAGGAGGGCGTCGTCGGCGTGGATGATCACATGCCCGTGCCTTGCACCGGTGGCTACCAGTTCGGCAACCGCTACTTCCGCTGCTGGGAGAAGAAGGGCCACGGCTCGCTCAGTCTCGAGGGCGCGATCAAGCACTCGTGCGACGTGTACTTCTATCAGCTCGGGCTCAAGATTGGACTCGCGAAGTTCATCGCGGGAGGGATCAGCCTCACCATGCGGGACAAGTCCGGCATCGATCTGCCGGAAGAGACGCAGGCCCGCTGGCCCTACGCGCTCGATTACTACAACAAGAAGTACGGCCCGCGGGGTTGGAGCAACGCCGAGACATTGAACCTGGCGATCGGGCAGGGCGCGAATTCGCAGACGGTCGTCAATATGGCGAAGCTCTATAGCGCGTTCGCTGCCAAGGGTATGGCGCCGCGTCCTGAGATCGCTCACCTGGTACCACAGCGGAAGCAGGTGTTCACCCTGACCAGCCTGCAGGATTCCGTGGTGCTGGAGGGACTGAAGGCGGTTTTGGAAGCAGGTGGCACCGCGGGCGCATCCGCGATTCAGGGTCTCACCCTCGCCGGCAAGACGGGCACGGCTCAGAACACGGGCGGTGACGATCATGGCTGGTTCGTCGGCTTCGCTCCGGCTGACAAGCCGAAGATCGTCGTCGCGGTTCTTCTTGAATTCGGATTGCATGGCTCGCGCGCGGCACACATCGCATCAGCGATCATCGGCCATTATCTGAAGGTCGGGCCGATCAAGGCAGTGATGGACGAGGGCTGATGAGTCGCCCCATCGTTTCGGATTTCCGTCTCCTCGCCGCAGCCGGGATCCTCTCGTTGTTCGGTGTGGCCATGGTCTATTCGGCGGGACAGACTGACACGCCGACCGCCGTCGCCACTCTATACAAGTCGCAAATCCTCTGGCTTCTGATCGGAATGGGCTTCGCCTACGCCGTCGGACATTCCTCGGTTCGATTCATCGAATGGATGACGACGCCGCTGTACGCGTTGTCGATCTTCCTGCTCGGACTCACTCTCGTGATCGGGAAGGGAGCCGGAACCGCCGCGAGCACGAAGAGCTGGCTGGCGATCGGGAGCCACCGCATCGGTCAGCCTTCCGAGATCGCGAAAGTGACCGTCGTGCTCATGCTCGCGAAAGTGCTGTCCAACCAGCGTGAAACGCCGAAATCGCTGCTCGATCTGTGGAAGCCCGCGCTGGTCGTCGGCATTCCGTGGGCGATCATCATGCTTCAACCCGACCTCGGCACCGGCATCGTGTTCATCGGGATTTTCTTCGCGATGCTGTTCTGGGCGGGCGTGGCGTGGCCGCTTCTGATTCTGATCGCCAGCCCGGCGATCAGTCTCGTGCTTTCCTTCAGTGTCGGATTGTGGGGCGCGTGGTTCTTCATCCTGCTCGCCCTCGTCCTCTGGTACCGGCCGTACCTGATCGAGGGAATCGTACTCATGGTGCTGAACGTCGCCACCGGCGTCGTCGCGCCGATGATGTGGGAGAAGCTGGCGCCGTACCAGCAGAATCGATTGAAGGTGTTCATCGATCCGTCCGCCGATCCGCGCGCGTCCGGTTACCACGTCATTCAATCCAAGGTCGCGATTGGATCCGGTGGATTCTTCGGCAAGGGGTTCACGCTCGGCACGCAGAAGCGTCTGGCGTTTCTGCCCGAGCAGCATACTGACTTCATCTTCTCCGTCGTAGGGGAAGAGCTCGGCTTTCTCGGCGTGACTATCGCGCTGGCGCTCTTTCTATGGCTGTTCCTTCGCATCACGAAGATCGCGGAGCGCGCGAACGATTCCTACAGCAGCCTGGTCGCGTTCGGACTGATGTCGGGCTGGTTCGTTCACGTGCTGGTGAACGTCGGCATGACGCTCAACCTGATGCCGATCACCGGAATCCCGCTGCCGTTCTTCAGCTATGGCGGGTCGTTCATGCTCGCGAGCTGGCTCGCCGTCGGCATCCTGATGCGCATCTCGGGCGAGGGCCGCGGCAGCGCTCTGTCGCTCCGCCGCTAGTTGCCAGCTCGGCCGATCGGGCATCGTGGTGCGCGCTTCCTGATGGTGCGTCGCGCGGGGTCGGCGAGGGATGTCCTCTTCGGGAGCTCTC
>DHJM01000169.1:2149-2883 GCA_002404335.1 Gemmatimonadales bacterium UBA4720 | reverse complement strand
TGGATGACGTTGCCGTGCCGATCGCCCAGGATCTGGAACTCGATATGACGCGGTCGGGCGAGGTACTTCTCGATGTAGACTTCACCGTTGCCGAACGCGGAGAGCGCTTCGGACCGCGCCAGCTGGAACGATCGCGCGAAATCCTCCGGGTCGGTGGCGACGCGCATTCCCTTTCCGCCGCCGCCGGCGGCCGCCTTGATGATTACCGGGAAGCCGATCTCGCGCGCGAACTTGAGAGCGTCGTCCGAGTCCTCAACCGGCCCGGGCGAGCCCGGGATGATCGGCACTCCGACGTCCTGCATCGTCTTGCGGGCGGCGGCCTTGTCGCCCATGAGCCTGATCTGCTGCGGGGTCGGGCCGATGAAGTTGATGTTGGACGCGATGCACGTCTCCGCAAATTCCGCGTTCTCGGCGAGGAAACCGTAGCCGGGATGGATGGCGTCGGCGCCGGCGATCTCGGCGGCGGCGATGATGCGCGGGATGTTGAGGTAGGATTCGCGCGTGGGGGCGGGCCCGATGCACACGTCGTCGTCGGCGAAGCGCACGTGGAGCGATTCGCGATCGGCTTCGGAGTACACGGCCACCGTTTGGATGCTGAGCTCGCGGCAGGCGCGGATGACGCGGAGGGCGATTTCCCCCCGGTTCGCGATCAATACTTTCTTAAACACTATTGCTCATTGAGCGTTTTATCCGGAAAACTGACTGCTAAACTGCCTGAAAAGAACGGGATCCGA
>DHJM01000169.1:0-2086 GCA_002404335.1 Gemmatimonadales bacterium UBA4720 | reverse complement strand
CAGATCTCGGATCCCGTTCGGTTCAGACGTCGCACCGCACCCCGCGAACCGAGAAAACCCATCCTTACGTAACTTCCTGCTTAACTGAATCCCATGACGTATCGCTTGAAGCGTTTATGCCCTGAGCGCGCAACGCGAATTCCGCCGGATTGGTCGACGTGAAAAGCGCATCGTCGTACGAGATCACGCCCTTGTGGTACCAGTTCATGAGCGACTGATCGAAGGTCTGCATCCCGTAGGCGACACCGCCCTGCTTGATCAGGTCCGGAATGTTGAGCGCCTTGGACAGGTCGCGAATCTGGTCGCGGACCGCCTCGGTGTTGACCAGGATCTCCGCCGCCGGCACTCTCCCCTTCTTGTCGGCGCGACGAACGAGGCGCAGCGAGATGATCGCGCGCAGCGCCGTCGACAGCATGTAGCGCACTTCGGTCTGCTGGTGCGGCGGGTAGAACGACAGGACGCGGTTGATGGTCTGCGTCGCATCGGTCGTGTGCAGCGTCGAGAACACGAGGTGACCCGTCTCCGCCGCCTTGAGAGCGGTGTCCAAGGTGTCGAGATCGCGGATCTCGCCCACGAGCAGAATGTCGGGATCCTGCCTCAGCACGCGGCGCAGCGCCTGGCCGAAGCTATTGGTGTCGGTTCCAACTTCGCGCTGGTTGATGCTACTTTTGATATCTCGATGGAGAAATTCGATCGGATCTTCGATCGTGATGATGTTCGCGTGCCGGTTCTGGTTGATGTAGTGGAGCATCGACGCGAGGGCCGTCGATTTTCCGGATCCCGTGATTCCCGTGACGAGAATCAAGCCGCGGGGCATCAGCGAGATTCGCTCGCACACCTCGGGGAGGTTGAGCTCCGCGATGGTCTTGGCCTGGAAAGGCACGGTTCTGAGCGCATAGGCGATCGTTCCGCGCTGCTGGTACGCGTTGACGCGGAAGCGTCCGATGCCCGGCACCGCGAGGGCGAAGTCCGACTCCTTCTGCTCGGAGAACTCCTTGATGTTCTTGGGCGCCATGATCTGCTCGGCAAGGCTGCGCAAATCTTCCTGCTTGAGCGCCGGCAGCTCCATGGAGACCATGTGGCCATCGATGCGGAGCGTCGGAGGCCGTCCGACTTTGAGGTGAAGATCCGATGCATTCGACTGGATCATGTGCTGGAGCACGGCTTTGTAGTCGAAGTTCGGCCCTGCCGAGGCCGACTTCGGAGCGGCCGGAGTCAATTTTGGAGGTTGCGGAACCATTTTTTCAGCCATTGGGATCTACGCGGAGGAGGACCTGGCCATATTCGACGGGATGCGCGTTCTGCGCGAGAATCTCCTTCACCACTCCGTCGAATTCGGACTCGATCTCGTTCATGATTTTCATTGCTTCGATGATGCAAACTATCTGACCCTTGCTGATTCTGTCTCCGACAGCGAGGTACGGCTTCGATCCCGGCTCGGGAGCGCTGTAGTACGTGCCAACCATCGGCGACTTCACTTCCAGATACTTGGACTTCGCGGCCTCGAGCCTGGGCACTTCGACCGCGCCGGAATTCGCGCCCGCCGCCACGGGAACAGCGGCCGGCAAGAGCGCGGGCATCGCCATCGGCGCCGCCATCTGCACCGCGCCACGCTGCTGCGGCGTCTTCGAGATCCTGATCTTCATCCCCTTATCGGACGAAATCTCGATCGAATCAACACTCGACTCGTCGAGCATTTCCACCAGCTTCTTCACATAGCGGAGGTCGATCATCGTCATTTGGCGTATGATGGGGTCGGCACGTGAGCGCGGATCATGCTACTTCGAGGAGCTCTCGGGTGAAGTCGGTGAGTATTTCCGGGCCGCTCGCGGCGAGATGCACGTCGTCCTCGATGCGGACTCCTCCCCAGCCGGGACGGTAGATTCCCGGCTCGATCGTCACCACCGCGCCCTTTCCCAGCAGGGTCTCGACGGTCTTCGCCAGCCGGGGCGCTTCGTGCACCTCGAGTCCCAGCCCGTGACCGAGGCTGTGTCCGAAAGCGTCGCCGTAGCCCCGCTCCTCAATGTAGCGACGAGCCAGACCATTCGGCATCCTGTCCCTTCATTCCCGCGCGCACCGATTTCGA
>DHJM01000001.1:31535-31763 GCA_002404335.1 Gemmatimonadales bacterium UBA4720 | reverse complement strand
GCGCCCACTGGGTCGCTTGCCACGCCGCACGGAGCGAATGGCTCCGTCACACCTCGCGCCGCAGCAGTCACACAAATGCACTACGCGCGCCGGGGTGAGATCACCGATGCGATGCGCTTCGTCGCCGAGCGGGAGGAGCTTTCGCCCGAACTGGTGCGAGATGAGATCGCCATCGGCCGGCTGATCATCCCTGCCAATATCCACCACCTGGCGGGGGGGCTCGGGCCG
>DHJM01000001.1:22053-31438 GCA_002404335.1 Gemmatimonadales bacterium UBA4720 | reverse complement strand
GTCAAGATCAACGCCAACATCGGCAACTCCCAGGTCTCGTCCGACGTGAATGGCGAGATCGAGAAGCTGCAGATCGCGGTCAAGTACGGCGCCGATACGGTGATGGACCTGTCTACCGGCGGCAACATCGATGGGATCCGCCGCGCGATCATCGCCACCTCGTCGGTTCCAATCGGAACTGTTCCGATATACCAGGCGGTGCAGGGCGGACCCGACGGCAAGTGGGACAAACAACTCGAGGAGCTCACCGCCAACGATCTGCTCGACATGATCGAGCACCAGGCAAAGCAGGGCGTTGACTACATGACGCTCCACGCCGGAATTCTGATCGAGCACCTTCCGCTCGTGCACGGGCGTATCACCGGAATCGTGAGCCGCGGTGGCTCGCTCCACGCGGTGTGGATGATGGCGCATCGCAAGCAGAACCCGCTGTACGAGAGATTCGACGATGTGCTCGACATCCTTCGCCAGTACGACGTCACCGTCTCGCTCGGCGACAGCCTGCGCCCAGGATGCATCGCCGATGCCAGCGATCGCGCGCAGTTCGCGGAGCTCGACACGCTCGGCGAGCTGACACGCCGCGCGTGGGAGCGCGACGTGCAAGTTATGGTTGAGGGACCCGGACACATCCCGATGGACCAGATCGAGATGAACGTTCGCCGCATGAAAGAGGTCTGCAACGAGGCGCCGTTCTACACACTCGGTCCGCTCGTCACCGACATCTCGCCCGGTTACGACCACATCTCGAGCGCAATCGGCGCGGCGATGATCGGCTGGTTCGGCTCGGACATGCTCTGCTACGTCACGCCCAAGGAGCACCTCGGGCTTCCCAACGCGGAAGATGTTCGACAGGGAGTGATCGCCTACAAGATCGCGGCGCACTCCGCTGATGTCGCACGGGGCAGAAAGGGCGCGCGCGATCGCGACGATGCGCTGTCACGCGCGCGCTACGCGTTCGACTGGAAGGAGCAGTTCCGCCTGAGCCTGGACCCGGATCGCGCGCAAGAGTACCACGACGAGACGCTCCCGGCCGAGTACTTCAAGAGCGCCGAGTTCTGCGGGATGTGCGGGCCGAAGTTCTGCTCCATGCACCACTCGAGAACGATCGAGGAAGGAATCGCGCAGCTTGCGCGCGAGCTGGAGGAACGGGAAGCTGCGGCGAGTTGAGCTGTTCTGCGCGGTCATCGGCGCCACCGCCTGCGTCAATCTGCGGGCTACGAATGACGCGACTACGACCCGTATGCCGCCGGTGGTGGTCACGAGACCGGAGGGAGATGTAAGGCCGGACATGCGCCCGATGCTAGCGTCGGACTCCTCGTACTTTCACCAACACCCGCTGATGGTTCCGGTCGAAGGTGTCTCACCCTCGGCGCTCACGGACACCTTCCACGAGGCACGTAGCGGTGGGCGCATCCACATGGCAACGGACATTCTCGCGATGCGCGGGACTCCCGTCCTCGCTGCCGCGCCGGGCCGCATCATCAAGCTGGCAAATGGCGGTGCGGGCGGAATCACGATTTACGTGGCCGATGCGAGCGGCCGGTACCTAGAGTACTACGCGCACCTCACCGGCTACGCGCCGAACGTGAAGGAAGGACTCCAGGTGGAGGAGGGCGATGTGATCGGGTTCGTCGGAACGACTGGCAACGCATCGCCTGACGCGCCGCATCTGCACTTTCAGGTGATGCGGAGCGACGCCAACTACTGGAACGGCACGCCGATCGATGTGCGCCTCTTCATGACGAAGCCGGGCAGGATGAAGAATTGAAGGGCAAGGAGCGGGCGGAGCTGCGCTCGGAGGCGCATCATCTCAGTCCGACGGTGCACGTCGGACAGCACGGGCTGACGCTATCTCTGATCAGCGCGCTCGACGATGCGCTACGCACCCGCGAGCTGGTGAAGGTGAAGCTTGGGAACAAGGATGACGTGAAGCCGAAGGATTTTGCTGCGTCTCTGGCGGCGGCGACCAGTTCCGAGGTGGTGCAGGTGATCGGACGGACGACTACGCTTTTTCGCGAGAATCCCGATCTCGACAAAAAACGGGGCGACATTCCGCCATGGCGTCGGTAGCCTGGCATTGATTCGTCAACGGAGCAGCTGACATGGGCGCAGCAGCAGTTGCAGCGATAATGAGAAGACGGGAGCGGGAAGTCGTGGACGACTTCCGCGCCGCCGGCGCCACCTCGCGCGAGACAGCGCAGTCATACACTGCGATCGGGCTCGGACAATCGCTGGGGCTTAGACGACTGCGTGTTCGCGCCGTCATCCGCGAGGCGGCGCCGGGAACTTACTACCTCGACGAAGAGGTATGGACAGCCGTACAGAACACGCGGCGGCGGATCGGGATGGTTTTTCTCGCGATCCTTGCCCTCTTTCTGATCGGCGTCCTGGTCGGGACCATCAAGTGACGATCTGCGTGGTTGCTATTCAATCGGGCAAGTCTATTTTTCGGAAAGGAATCATCTTCGGCGCAGCTCACCACGCTGGCGTCGCCGCGGCCCTATCGGGGACGAAATGCCTTACGTCATAACTGAAGCCTGCAAAAATACGAAGGACCGTGCCTGCGTCGATGTGTGTCCGGTGGACTGCATTTATGAAGGTCCCGATCAGCTCTACATCCATCCCGACGAGTGCATTGATTGCGGCGCGTGCGAGCCCGAGTGCCCGGTAACCGCGATCTTTCCGGAAGAGGACGTGCCCGCTAACCTCAAGGAGTACGTTCAGATCAACCGCGAAGTGTTCAAGAACGAACCTCCCCCGGGACGGCCCAACCGGTAGCCGCGCCAATGCGAGCGACTGGCGGAACCCGGTCCTCGGCCCTCAATATCTGATCCCATGACCCCTCCCATCGTTCCCGGCAAGAACGGAATGTCCACCGTGCTGCTCTCGCATCCCTCGGGCAGCTCGGCTGATGTGTATCTCAATGGCGCGCACGTGACGTCGTGGATTCCCGCCGGCGGCAAGGAAGTTCTGTTCATGGGGAAGACGGCGACCTTTGCGCCGGGAGACCCGATTCGCGGCGGAATTCCGGTCGTGTGGCCGCAGTTCGCCAACACCGGGCCCTTGCCGCAGCACGGCTTCGCCAGAAAGACGGAGTGGCAGCTGGCGGAGAACGGCGAGTCGTCGGACGATCCATCGTCGGTCAAGCTCGTGCTGACCGACGATCATCGCACGCGCGAGCAATGGCCGTATCATTTCCGCACCGAGCTCACGGTCACGATCGACGACAAGTCGCTCAACGTGAAGCTCGAGGCGTTCAACACCGGTGACGAGCTGTTCAGTTTCACCGCGGCGCTCCACACCTACATTGCGGTCGCCGACATCCGCGAAACGGCGATACGCGGCTTCACCGGCAAGTGGTACCTCGACAAGACACAGGGCGGAAACGAAACGAAGGACGAGGCGAAGAAGCTCGTGATCTCGGACGAAACCGATCGCGTCTACCTCAAGGCTCCGAAGAAGGTGGAGGTGGAAGATCGCGGGAACGAGCGCCGGATCGAGATTCGCGCGGCGGGATTCAAGGACGCGGTCGTCTGGAATCCGTGGGCGGAGAAGGTGACGGGATTCATCGGCCTCGACACGGAAGACTACATGAGGATGGTCTGCGTCGAGGCGGCGCAGATTGGCTCGCCGGTGGAGCTAAAGCCCGGCGTGTCCTGGAACGGCTCTCAGACCCTGGCGATCGTGTAAGTGCCGATTTTCCGCCCGTCCGCGTTCAGCTGGCAGTGCGACAAATGCAAAGCGTTTTTCAAGGTGGGGTCGGGGGGCGTGTGCACGTCGTGCAAGCGAGCGTTGTGTGATAGGCACTTGTACGGATCGTTTATCGAGAAGTTGAGGGCGCGGTTTTCGCGCGAGAGGGTGGTGTGCGTCGAGTGCCGCGCGGCAAACTAAACTGCTGAGAAGAACGCGATCCGAGATCTCAGAAGCGTAGATCTGAGTTGCTAGTGGAAGGCGCCGGGACCGCACCGGAGGCATTCCGGTCACGAGCCGTGACACCCAGGGGATTGCGCAGAAGCACGTCAGCAGCGCGCAGTTACTACATACTGGCATCTACGCTTCTCACATCTCGGATCCGGTTCTTTTTGGGTCTCGCAGTTCGTCCCCGTTCAGAACCTCTTGAGGATCCCTCCGGCCCAAACTCCGCCGGCCCCATCCATGACTCGGCTCTTTACCCAGAACGCGAGCATCAGCACCGCGTATTGGAGAAAAGTGCTGATCTCGCTCCGGAACGCCTCCGCCCAGTGGTACTCTCCCACTGGCTGCGTCCCCTTCGGCGGACGGGGAATCCAGCGCGGCGTCTCGGTCTTGTAATCGAGGTACTCGCGGCCGAAGATCGATTCGAGCACGCCTTCCTCGTAGCGGACAATCAGCTCGTACTCGACCGCGAACAGGAGCACGGCGATCGGCAGGAACCAGAGCACGCCGGAGATGGTGACGAATCCCAGCCAGATCAGAAAGTTGCCGATGTAGAGGGGGTTCCTCGCCCACGCGAAGATTCCGTAGGTGACCAGCCGTTGCACATTGCGCGAGCGGCGGCGCGTCACCGTACCCGCCGCCGCCACACCCGCCAGACGGATCGCTTCGCCGATCACGATCAGCGCGAGCCCCACTTCCCAGCGAAATGGAGAAGTGGATCCCGGCATCACCAGCGGAATTCCCAGGAATAGAAGCGGCAGCCAGCCGCGGTGACGGAACAATACGGCGCCGATCTGGGCGGGAATCGACTGCTCCGTCGCGCTTACGCCATCGGGCACCCGCCCCGGATTGCTCAACGGGCCTTTTCCTCTTCCCACGGAGCGAAGAGCGTCCGCCATTGATCGGGCACGGGAATCGGCTTTCCCTCGTGTGACACGGTCACGTAGACGATCGACGCATCGCAAACCACCGCGCCGTGCTGATTCCGTACTTCCTGCCGTACGACGAAGCTGGTATTCCCGACGGAAGTGAGTCCCGTTCGGATGGTTAGATCGTCGCCGGGGAAGGTCTGAGCCTGATACGACGCCTCGACCTTTCGCACCACCGCCCACAGGCTCGACTTCATGTACTCGTCGTACGACATGTGGCTTTCGAGTGCCGACCAGCGCGCCCGCTCCAGCAACGTCAGCATGTGGGCGTGATTGACGTGCCCCACCGAGTCGCAGTCGCTTGGATAAATGTGAATCTTGAGGTTTTCCGTCATCTGATTGTCGAATGAGTGGCGAGCGATGAAAGTTAACGCCCGAGGACCGCGACACCATTAAACCGCTAGATTTCGGTGATGCCTCCCGCCAAAACGGAGAGCGCTATCTATCTCGACCAGATACCCGACGTAGACCGCTTTCTTACCGAAATATCGAACGTGAAAGAGCTCGCCCTCGATACCGAAGGAGCGAGCTTCCATCGTTTTCTCGATCGCATCTACCTGCTCCAGATTTCGACCCGCGAGGAAAGCGCGATCATCGACCCGCTACCGATCGGATCGCCCGCGAAACTCGGACAGCTGCTCGAGGGCAAGAGCGTAGAAGTCGTCTTCCACGACGCCGACTACGACCTGCGGCTGCTGCACCAGGACTACGGCTGGCACGTCACCAACATCTTCGATACGCGGGTCGCGTCGCAGCTGCTGGGAATCAAATCGTTCGGGCTCGCGGCGCTGCTCGAGCAGTACTTCCAGGTGAAGCTGGACAAGAAGCACCAGCGCGCCGACTGGTCGATGCGTCCCCTCACGGGTGACATGCTTGCATACGCCGCGGAGGACACCCGGTACCTGCTCCAGCTCAAGGATCTCATGAAGGGGGAGCTGAAGAATCGCGGCCGCATGCACTGGGCCGAGGAAGAGTTCGCACGCCTCGAGGGAACGCGCTGGGATGCCGAGGACAGCATGGAGGGATTTCTGCGCATCAAGGGCGCGCGCGACCTCTCCCGACGCGAGCTCGCCGTTCTGCGTGAGGTCGCCAACTGGCGCAACACTGTCGCGGCGCAGCTCGATCGCGCGACGTTCCGGGTGATGGGCAACGAGGTCCTGCTCGAGATTGCTCGCCGAGCGCCGAAGAGCACCTCGGAGCTGGGCGCAATCAAGGGGATGCCCAAGGGAATGATGGATCGCGCCGGAGCAGAGATTGTCGCCGCGATTGGCCGTGGGATGAGCGCGCCCGAGGCGGATCTCCCGAAATTTCCAAAGGGTCAGCGCTGGAACAAGGATCGCGATTTCGACGACAAGGTCAATCGCCTCAAAGCGGTGCGGGATGCCGCGGCGACGAGGCTGGGGCTGGATCCGGGCGTGCTATGCTCGCGGGAGAGACTGGAGAACGTCGCGCGCAGCGGAGCAAAGACGGTCGAGGACCTTGTCGCGGTTCCAGATCTACGGCGATGGCAGATCGAGGAGATGGGGGAGGGTTTTGTTCGGGCGTTGCAGCCGGCGTAGAGCACCGCCGGTCAGTCCGGCTCCCTGAACAGAAATCGTTGCCTCATCCTCGTCGCCACAGCGCAGTCGCCCAGATGCGCCGGGTGGTACCGCGTCCGACCCAACGCATCGAGCACCGACGTCACGAAGTCCCGATACGTGGCGCTCACAAGCTCGATCGATTCGGCGGCGATCGTGCCGTCGGACTCGACGGTGAACGCGAGCATCACGCTGTCCTCGATACCGGCCAGACGCGCGGTGTAGGGATACTTCGCATCCACGCCCGCCGCCGGCATCGATGCATAACTGAATGGCCACGCGTACCGCGGCACCAACGCCCGGAACACCTGGCGAACGGCCGGAACCGTGTCCGGCTCCTCCTCTGTGACGATCTGCAGCAAGACCAAAATCGAATCGACATTGCCGACGGGGGGCACCAGCTGCGCGCGCGACATCGATTGCAGCGCGGAATTCACGCTGTCGGCGAATCGCGGCGTCTGCGCCGCATCGATCACCACTATGTCCGACAACCGGCCGTCGTTGTGCGCCGTTGCGTACGCTACCGCCCCCAGGCTCAGTACTCCGCCAACACATCGTGAGCCGAGCGAGTCGCACGGCTGGGAGCCCATCACGACGCTCAGCGGCAGCTTCGCCGGTACCGTGAAATGAAAGCGAAATTCCTCGACGAATATGTTCTCGAAGTCGGGCGGCAGCTCGACCTTCGGATCCTGCGGGCTAACTGTCATTTTTACGATCGTCGAGATCGAATCAGCTGCGTGCAGGGTGTCGAGGCAGTTGACACTGTCGGCCGGCGACCGGTGGGCAGACGCGGTCCTGTTCCGAGGTTGTGGATTCGTCGCGCAGGCGACAGCGAACACGACCGCCGCGAGGGTTACACCGCTGAAGTGAAGAACCCCGTTGCGGTGAGCCGAACCCGCGGGTCTTTCAGGGCGCACCCGCTCAATTGTATCGGGTGACCGCTCTGTCACTAGAAGCCGAGGTACGCCCTCACTCGCGGCTCCATCTTCTCGGGCGTCCAGAAGGGCATCCAGACGAGATTCATTTCCACCTTCTCCACGCCGGGCAGCTTTTTCACTTCCGTCTCGGCGTTCGTCATCAGCTCCGGACCCGACGGGCACGCAGGCGACGTGAGGGTCATATCGACCTTGACGGTCGTGCCGTCGACGGCGATTCCGTAGACCAAACCCAGATCAATGATGTTGAGCTGGAGGTCCGGATCCTTGACCCGTCGAAGCGCGAGTTTGACCTGGTCCTCGGACACTACCCCGCTCGTGGCAGGGGCTTCAGTCGGAGTTGGGGTAGTGGCTGATTCGTCGGTCATTCAGGATTCCGTTTTGGCTACCGAATAATCACCAGCTTGACGTCCCTGAAACAAGAGCGGGCGCCCTTTCGGGTGCCCGCTCTCTGTCCGTTCGAATCTGGCCTAACGGCTCTTCTTGGAGGTCTTCTTGGAGGCACTCTTCTTCACCGCGCTGGCGCGGCTTCTTGAAGTGGCGCTGGCGATCGTGTGGTGACGGGATGACCCGTGACGGCGTCGCGACGCTCGCGGTGGCGGATTCCAGCCGACTTCGCGGTCGGCGCGGAAGGCCTTGGATCCGGAGGCGAGCTTCGGCCCGTCGAGGACCGAGAGAACCGCCGCATCCGACAGATCGGCGCGGACATCGGAGATGACCTTCGCCGGTCTGAGCGCACGCGCTGCGTGCACGCGGTTGGTGAGAAGGATCACGAACATCTCGCGCTCGGGATCAATCCACATTGAGGTGCCGGTGAATCCAGTGTGGCCGTAGGCGGTCGGTCCCAGGTATCGGCCCGATCCGTAGTCTCCCTCAGCCGTGTCCCAGCCGAGTGCACGGTGCCCGAACGACCGCGAGGTGAAGAGCTCGACGGTCGGCTTGGTGATGATCTGGACGCCGTTGTACTCGCCGCCATTGAGCATCATTTGCGCGAACACCGAAAGATCGGCCGCGGTGCTGAAGAGGCCAGCGTGTCCCGCCACGCCGCCCAGTGCATAGGCGTTTTCGTCGTGGACCTCGCCTCTCAGCGGGTAGCCGCGGGGCGGAGTGACTTCGGTTGGAGCAATACGATATTTCAACGAATCGGCGGGGCGATACATCGTCTCGTTCATGCCGAGCGGCTCGAATACGCGGCGCGTCAGGAACTTGTCCAGCGGCTCACCGGAAACGACCTCGATCAGGAGTCCCAGAACATCGGCACCCAGATCGGAGTAGATGTATTGGGCGCCGGGACGGCCCTCCAGCGGAGTGCTCAGAACCAGGGCACGCGCTTCGAGCGGGGTCTGGGCGATACGCCAGATATCCCTGCCCGCCGGGAGCCCGGAGGTGTGGGTAAGAAGCTGGCGGATGGTGACTTTGTCCTTGTCGCCGCCACCGAATGTGGGGATGTAGTTAACGACCGGGTCGTCGAGCCCGATCTTCTTTTCGTCGTAGAGAATCATGATCGCCGTAGTGGTGCCGACGACCTTGCTGAGAGATGCTATGTCGTAGATCGTGCGCTGGGCATCGACCGGCGTGCTGTTCTCGCTCCAGGAGAGCTTGCCAAAGCCTTTCTCGAAGACAGCCGCTCCCTTTCTGCCCACGATGACCGAGGCGCCGGGGTAGCCTCCAGCCTTGATTCCGCGCTCAACTACGCGCTCGATCGCGCCCAGACGGGTGCTGGACATCCCGACTTCAGTCGGTGACTTGACCGGCAGGCCATCGCCCGCTCGGGTAATAGTCAGGGCAGTGAGAATGACTCTAAGCAACGCTAACTCCTTGAACTACGGTTATTTATACTGTCCGCGAGAGCCGAAGTTCCAACCCCGCCGGGTATAGAGATCTGCCGCTTCGCGGGAAGGGCGAGGCGTACGCTTGCAAACGATTGCATAGAGGGAAAGTCACCAGTTTTCGAGGAAACTATAGGCTCAAGTGCAGTGACTAATCAAGAGTCCGAGATGCCATTCGATCAGCTCGACCTCAAGCGCGC
>DHJM01000001.1:4884-21936 GCA_002404335.1 Gemmatimonadales bacterium UBA4720 | reverse complement strand
TCTCGCAGGAGGTCTGGATGCAGATTTTCCGGGCACTTCCGAGCTATCGGGGCGACTCGCAGTTCGGAACATGGGCCCACCGCATCGCGGTGAACCGCACTCTGAATGCATTACGCAAAATCAGGCGTATCGCGAAACTGGAAGTAGACATTGAGGACGACTCCGCGATTACCGAGCAGGACAGCGACCGGACATTCGTGGCGGAGTCGATCGAGCACGCTATGACCAAGCTGTCGCCTGGGGCCAGGGCGGTGTTCGTCCTTCATGACATCGAAGGGTACACCCATGGCGAAATCGGAGAAGAGCTCGGAATCACGTCGGGCGGGTCGAAATCGCAATTGTTCAAGGCGCGCGCCAAGCTGAAGAAGCTGCTCGCCCATTTGGTGGATGAATCATCAACCGTCGCGGTAAAGGGGAAGGGATATGTCGCACCTGTCTGAAGAGCAGCTGGACCAGATTATCGCCGCGGAGCGCTCGCGCGAGCAGGCCCCGCTCAACGAGTGGCGCACGATCGCCGCGCGGGCTCGAGAGGAAGGACTCATTCGCGACTCACAGTCATCGCGACGGTGGGCTTCCAGCCAACCATGGCTGCAGTCCGCCGCGGCCGTACTGCTCCTCGTAGGCGGAGTCGCCATTGGCCGGGCGACGATAGCGTTGCCCAGCGCAGTCGAAGGCTCGACGGTCAGCGCGACGCCGTCAGCGATGACGGCGACCAGCGCGAACCAGTCGTCCGGTTCGGCCCTGAGCAGCGCGAGCTTCGCGTCCGTGGACGAGGCGTCGGCCGCGCTCAATCAGGCAGTCGACGCGTATCAGCGCGCGTCAGAGTTCCTCGCCGTCAACAATGCGTCGGCGGGCAGCGGAGACAGCGTGGCGATGTACTCGGCGCGAGCGGCGGCACTCGACAAGATCGAAAACGCGACGGTGAGCGCACTGCGGACGGCACCGCATGATCCCGTGCTCAACCAGTACTACCTGGCGACGATGGGTGCGCGCGTGGCCACGCAGCAGATGGTCGCGCGTCCGGTTGGGCTGAGGGGGTTCTAGTCAATGGTCAGGGAAATGAAGGTCTCAACTTCGAGAAACGCGTCGCGGCTTCCATTTGCCCTGATCGCATCGCTCGCTCTGCCTTTCGGAACCCAGGCACAGCGCGCGCCGGCCGTGATGGTGCAGCCGCCCACGGGCTGGTTTGGAGTGAGGATCTCGGACCAGGCAATGATCGATGAGCGCGGCAATGCATTCTTTGATTCTTATCCAGTGGTCACCAGCGTCGACTCCAGCTCGCCCGCGGCGAAGGCCGGTGTACGGCCGGGTGACGTGTTGCTCACATTCAACTCGCACGATATGCGCGGCGGCTCGGTGGAGCTAAGCAAGTGGCTCAAGGCCGGCGCGCCGTTCGTGCTGAAAATCAGACGCAACGATGCGACGCGCGTCGTCAGGGGAACGCTCGAGAAGCGGCCCGACAACTGGGAGCAGAAGATGACCGTCGAGCTTTCGGTGCCGGAAATCATGGAGCGGCAGAGCGGATCCATCGCCCGGCCCCTGATTCGGCGAGCGGGGACACTGCGCCGCATGCCCTCGACTGACCCATTGCCATCCGTTCTTGGTCCAGCGCTGGGATATGGAGGCGGAGTCTATCCGTTCGCGGGCGCCGAATTCACGGCGCTGAACCAGGACCTCTCCGATGCGCTCGGAGTGCAGCCCGAAGGCGTGTTCGTGACGAACGTGGTCGAAGGTTCGGCGGCGAGGACGGCCGGACTACGCGGCGGCGACGTTATCGTGAAGGCGGACAGCATAAAGATCGAGAACCCAATCGATCTCGTGCGCGCGATCAGGATCGCTGACGAGACCGACCGCACGGTCGACCTCCAGATCGTCCGCAAGCGGAAGGCGCAATCGTTGACGCTGCGCTGGTAACTCGCTACAAAGGCGGAAGCTTCATCGTTTCGGGGAGCAGCGATGCGTGAATCGCGATGGCGGCGACGGCCCCGCTCGCTGCGGCGACGATCGCCAACTGCGGACCCGGCGCGATGTCCCCCGCGGCGAAGACGTTTTTCACCCAGGTGTGATTGCCCTCATCGATGATGAGCCGACCCATCTCGTCGCGCTTGCATCCGAGCTGCGCGCCGAGGTCGTCGGAAGGATATTGGCCGATCGCGAAGTAGAGTCGCTCGCAATCGAGCGACATCGCGCCTTCCAGCTCCAGCCCTGTAATCTCGCTGGCCCTCGACAGGACGCAGTTGATCGGTTCGTCCAGGACCGGGATGTTGAGCGCCTTGAGCTTGTCGAGCAGAATCTGGCTCATCTCCGCCTTCTCGCCATTCGTGCAGATGACTATCTGCCGCGTCCACGTCGCTAGCGCCAGCGCCATTCCGACTGCCTTCCGACCCGTGCCGACGACGACGGTCTTCTTGTCACGCGTCTCGTAACCGTCACAGTCGGGGCAGACATGAACGGTCTCGCCGTAACAGCGCTCGAGCCCGGGAATGTCGGGCCAAAAATCCTGAATGCCGATCGCGAGCAGAACTCTGCGGGCCTCTATCTTCGATCCGTCGCGAAGGCAGATGGCGAACAGCTCACCGGTCTCATTGATCGCCTGATCGACGATGCCGCTCACGAACTCTACGCCGTACTCGGCGCACTCGGCGCGACCGAGCGAACGCAGCTCGGGAGAGCGGATGCCCTGGTGGCCGAGGTAGCCGTTGATGCCGCGAGTCTCCCAGTTGCGGGGATCACCGGAGTCGACGACCACGACTGTGTGGAGATAGCGGGCGAGCCAGAGCGCGGCACAGAGTCCGGCGGGCCCGCCGCCGACTACCGCAACATCGTAACGTTGTGCGGGCATGCGGGGCGGGGGTGCAAGTTCGATTCCCTACACCACTCGGGATTAGATTTCTGCCAATGAAAATCGCGGTTCTCGACCCGGCCAGCGGCATCGCCGGAGATATGTTCCTCGGCGCTCTCGTCGATGTCGGGCTCGACAAGGCCTGGCTCGAGCGACTGCCATCCGCGCTGGGATTGTCGGGAGTCGATGTTCGCATCACCGACGTGCAGCGCTCACAGGTTCACTGCGTCAAAGTGGACTTCGAGATTCCGCCGCAACCGCACGGCAGAGCGGTCTCCGAGATACATCGACTCATTGATGCGGTAAAGATTCCGGAAAAAGTCGCGCGGTCGGCCCACGCGGCGTTCGAGGCGATCGCGGCGATCGAGAGCGCGATCCACGGTGTCGCGCCCGACGAGCTGCATCTGCACGAAGTCGGAGCGGTCGACGCGATTCTCGACATCGTCGGGTCGATTTGGGGCGTCGAGATGCTGGGCATCGAGCGCATTTACAATACGAAAGTCGCCCTTGGCGACGGCACCGTGAAAACCGCGCATGGCGTCCTGCCCGTGCCGGCTCCGGCGACGATACGCCTGCTCGAGGGATTCAACGTGCGGCACGGGCCGCCGGGATCGGGAGAACTGACGACGCCGACGGGAGCCGCGCTGCTACGCGTCCTGTCGAAGGGTGCGCCTCCGCACGAATACACTCCCCGGCAGAGCGGTTACGGCGCCGGCACTCGCGACATCCACGGGCAGCTCAACGCGCTCCGCATAATTCTCGGCGAAGCCACGGTGGATCATCACGAACACCACCATGACCACCACCGCGAGCACGTGCACACGGAGCATCTCCATGTGTTGAGCGCTGACATCGACGACATGTCGCCGGAGGAGCTCGCGGGCGCCGCCGATGTCCTGCGGGCAGAAGGCGCGCTCGACGTGGTGCTCCTGCACACGACCATGAAAAAGGGGCGACTCGGGACCCGCGTCGAAGCACTGGTACAGACATCGGATCTGGCCCGACTCGAGGAGAAGATCTTCCTCCAGTTCACGACGCTGGGAGTGAAGACGTTCGACGTGGTGCGGAATGCGCTCGAGCGCGAGTCGCGTCTCGTTCGATTCGATGGACGGGACATCCGGGTCAAGATCGCGACACTTCCGGACGGCACGCAGAGAGCGAAGCCCGAGTTCGACGATTTGCGTCGCGTCGCGGAAGAGACTTCACGACCGCTGGCAGAGATCCGTTCGGAAGTCATGAGCGCGCTCAACGACGCCGAGCTGGGCTCCTCCGCGTCGCGAGGGAGATGAGTTGAAGCTGGAAGAGAGACTCATCGCGGCGGTCAGGGCGGCGGCTCGTGACCGCGTCGCCTATGTGTGCTACTCGGGCGGCGTCGACTCGACCGTCGTACTTGCCGCCTCGGTGCGGGCGGGGATTGAAACGATCGCTCTGCTCGGCGTCAGTCCTTCACTCGCCGCCGCGGAGCGCGCCGACGCGCATCGGATCGCCGGCGAGATCGGCGCGCGCGTCGAGGAAGTCGAGACCAATGAAATGGAGCTCGTCGGATATCGGGCGAACGCCGGTGATCGCTGCTATTTCTGCAAGAGCGCGCTGTACGACACGGTTCAGGCGCTCGCCGCGACGAGAAGCGCGAAAGAGGTGACCTTCGTGGGAACGCACGTCGATGACCTGGGTGAGCACCGTCCCGGGCTCCAGGCGGCGATGGAGCATGGAGTCGTCGCCCCCCTTGTCGACGCCGGATTCAACAAGTCGGACGTGCGCGCGCTCGCGCGGCAATGGAATCTGTCGAACGCCGAGAAGCCGGCGGCGCCTTGCCTAGCCAGCAGATTGCCGGTCGGAATCGAAGTGACTCCGGAGAAGCTCGCGCAGATCGAAGCAGTCGAAGAATTTCTGCGTCGGCACGACGTCTGGCCTGCGCGAGCGCGCTGGCACGAGGCCGTCGTCCGCCTGGAGATACCGCCCGAGATGTTCGAGCGCGTCGTCACCGATCCGTTCCGGGAAGAGCTGCGGCGGGCATGCAGGAAGGCCGGCTTCAAGTTCGTCGCGCTCGACCTGGGCGGACTCCAGAGCGGAAGTCTCTCGCTTCCCATGGTGGCGTCATGACGCAAGTTCGCTGGGACCGGGATCGCGAATCGCGCACGGGAGTTCCGGAAGTCGTCTATGGTCCCGGAAAGAAGCCAGCGCATCTACGCCAGATTTTCGAGAATACGAACGACCTTCGCATGGCGTCGCGGCTGAGCGACGAGCAGATGGAGGTGCTCAGCGATCTGGCGACGATCTATCCGGAAGCGCGCATGGCGGTCCGCAACCCTCGCGCAAAGAGGAGCATGCCGGTGGTGCCCATCGTCACAGCTGGAACCGCTGACATCCCGGTTGCGCTGGAAGCGGCGACTACTCTCGACGCGATGGGGATCCCGACGTCGACTCACTTCGATGTCGGCGTCGCGGGGATACATCGCCTTCAATCCATTCTGCCGGAGCTCGCCGCAGCTCGCGTGTGCATCGTCGTCGCGGGGATGGATGGGGCGCTGCCCGCAGTCATTGCCGGGTTGCTCCATGCGCCGGTAATCGGAGTTCCCACTTCAGTGGGAACCGGTGTTGCTCAGGGCGGAATGGTCGCGCTCAACACGATGCTCGCCAGCTGCAGTCCCGGCGTGGCGGTGGTGAACATCGACAACGGGTTTGGCGCGGCGTGTCTGGCGCTCAAGATCCTCGGCTGCAATCCTCCCGATTAACCCTCATCGTTTCGTAGAGGCGCTCGTTCTCCGCCTGCTCGTCATGGCGCGTGCTGCGGTCGACGGCCGGCCTTCCTGGTGAGCCGGCGAGCCCTTGCTTCGCGCTCGCTCGCTGGAGTGGAATGGACAGTGCTGAATGACTGGTAACCTTTGCCGCGAGTGTGCTCATGGCTATCGCATACGGTGACCCGCAGCTGCTAAATCTCGGATTGTTGCTGATTCGTCTGATCTTCGGCCTGATAATGGCCGCTCACGGCGCTCAAAAGCTCTTCGGATGGTTCGGCGGCTACGGATTGGCGGGTACTGGCGGTTTTTTCGAATCGCTCGGCTTTCGTCCTGGAAAGACGTTCGCTGCCGCCGCTGCGCTCAGTGAGTTCGTGGGCGGCTGGTTATTCACGCTTGGTCTTTTCGGGCCTGTTGGATCGGCGCTCATTCTCGCGGTGATGCTCGTCGCATCAATCAGTGTCCACTGGCGCAATGGACTATTCGCGACGACGAACGGAGTCGAAGTGCCACTCCTCATTGCGACCGGGGTGGTTGGGGTAGCGTTAATTGGATTTGGGACCTACTCGCTCGATGCTGCTCTCGGACTCGCCGCGTTGTGGACGCCGGGACTGATATGGCTGGTGCTGGCCGTCGGCGTGATTGGCGGCTTTGCTAACCTCCTTCTCAGGAAAAGGCCGACGACACCGACAGTTTGAGACGCTGCGCGCCAGGGGCATGCGCTAGATGACGGCATCGACTGAGATCGCAACGCCGCCCGCGGCGCTCAGTCACCGCCAGATACTGATCGCGTTCAGCGGTCTCGTTCTGGCAATGCTGCTCGCCGCCCTAGACTCCACAATTGTATCGACCGCGCTCCCGACGATCGTGAGCGATCTGGGCGGACTCGAGCACCTGGCGTGGGTCGTGACCGGATATCTGCTGGCGCAAACCATCGTCACGCCGGTGTACGGAAAGCTCGGCGACCTGTACGGGCGAAAGATCGTGATGCAATCGGCGATCGTGCTCTTTCTCGTCGGTTCGGCGTTGTGCGGACTGAGCCAGAACATGACGCAGCTGATTGTGTTTCGCGCCATCCAGGGTCTGGGCGGCGGCGGGCTCGTCGTCACGACCCAGGCGGTGGTGGGAGACATCGTGCCACCGCGCGACCGCGGACGCTATCAGGGAATCTTTGGCGCCGTCTTCGGCCTCTCCAGCATCGCCGGCCCGCTGCTGGGTGGTTATTTCACCACGCACCTGTCGTGGCGGTGGATCTTCTATGTCAATCTGCCAGTCGGTGTCGCCGCGCTGGTAGTGCTGGCCGTGACGCTCCCGTCGCTCTCACATCGGGTCGCTCGAGCCATCGATTACGCGGGCGCCTCGCTGCTCGCGGTGGTGCTGAGCAGCATCACGCTTATGGCGGACCTGAGCGGAACGACTTATCCGTGGTCATCGCCGGTCTCGATCGGACTGATCGCGGTTTCGGTGCTATCACTGGTCCTCTTCACGTTGGTCGAGCGAAAAGCCGCCGAGCCCGTGCTGCCATTGCATCTTTTCAAGCGGCAGACGTTCGTGGTCACTTCCGTGGTTGGCCTGATCGTCGGATTTGCCCTGTTCGGATCCGTCACCTACTTCCCGCTCTACCTGCAGGTCGTGAAGGGCGTAACTCCGACCGCGTCGGGAATGCAGATGCTGCCGATGATGGGCGGCATGCTGGTTACGTCGATCCTGTCGGGCCAGCTGATCAGCCGCACCGGCCGCTACAAGATATTTCCAATGCTCGGCACCGCGATCATGACGGTGGGGCTTTTTCTGCTGTCGCGCCTCACGCCGCAAAGCACGGACGCCACAGCTTCACTGCTGATGCTCATACTTGGCGTCGGACTAGGGATGGTAATGCAGGTGCTCGTGATCGCCGTACAGAACGACGTCGACTATCGCGATCTCGGTGTTGCGACCTCCGGCGCGACGCTGTTCCGGCTCATCGGCGGATCCCTTGGCACTGCGATTCTCGGAGCAATATTCGCGGCGCGGCTGAGCGTGAACCTCGTCCGCCTGCTGCCTCCCGGCACGGTGGCGAATGGAGCGGCGCGCAACATGAGCGTACAAGCGCTGCTGCAACTCCCGGCTCCGGCCAGGGCGGCATACGCGCAGGCGTTCACCGCCTCGCTCGACACAGTGTTCCTTGTGGCTACCATCGTGTGCGCGATTGGATTCATTCTCACCTGGTTTCTTCCCGAGCGGCCGCTTCGAGCAACCGTTGCGGCCTCGGCGCGCGATGCGGGAATGGAGGCCGGCGAGGCTTTCGCTCGCCCGTCGGACGAGGATTCGGTGGCCGCGCATCTGTACGCTGCGCTCGCCTCGCTTGCCGATCGTGATGTGCAGCGCGCGCACATCGAGCTGATCGTGAAGCGGGCCGGAGAGACTCTGAGCGCGCTCGCGGCGTGGCTCCTGGTTCAAGTCGAGCGCGAGCAAACGGTGTCACCATTCGAGCTCGCGCGCCGCCGCGGAATCCCGGCCGAGCGCGCGCAGGCTGCTCTCGAGGAGCTGCGCAGGCGCGGACTGGTCACCATCCCGCGCGTCTGTTCGACCACGCATTCTGAGCTCACTGCTGCCGGGTGTCAGGTGCTCGAGCGTCTCGTTTCGGCGCGGCGCGCGCATCTGTCGGAGCTGGCCGAGGAGTGGGATCCGACGCGTGAGGGTGACGCGGGGGCATACCTTCGAAAGGCAGTTCGAGATCTCGTGCCGGACGCGAGGCACGTGGGGTGAATTCAAAAAACTGCAACTGAACGAGAGGTCAGCTGCTAGGCTCAAGCTGACCTCTTGTTCAGTTGCAGTTGGAATACTCTGAAGCGCTACTTCTTGGAAAGATCTCTTACCGTTCCCGCCAGCGCCTGCACCCGCGTTGGATCCGAAGCAGTACGGGCGTCACGGTCGAGCCGGGTTGCCAGCTGTGTCAGTGCCGCTCGCTCGCTCGCGCCCTTCAGCTTCTCGGCGCGACCGAGATCGCGCGCGATGCTGGTTGACCGATCGCGCGGAATTCCGTTATCGCGAACGAGCTGATCGAGATACGCGCGCGCTACGACGTAGCTAGCCGGCCACACCAGCTTCGGCTGGTTCTGCGGATTGAACACATCGAAGCGAATCAGCTTCGCCGCATCGATTTCGTTCTGCGACAGCAGGTCGCTCGGCTTGAGATCGAGCACATCCAGCCCGCGGTCGATCTCGGAGGCGTAGATGTAGCCGTTGTACCAGTACGTCCCCCATTCGCCACCCAGCAGCAGCTTGGTCGCATCCATGGGTCCACGGTCGAAGAATGCGATCTCCTTCGGATGCGCGGCATCGGTGAAATCGAATACGGAGACACCGCCCTGGTACCAGGCCTGGGTCATGATGTCGCGGCCCGGGACGGGAATGAGCGAGCCGTTGTGGGCGACGCAATTCTCCTGGTCCGTCTGTACCACCGGAAGCTTGTAGTGGCCGGCCG
The DNA here is from genome assembly GCA_002404335.1 of Gemmatimonadales bacterium UBA4720. Lineage (GTDB taxonomy): Bacteria > Gemmatimonadota > Gemmatimonadetes > Gemmatimonadales > Gemmatimonadaceae > UBA4720. The sequence continues at coordinate 12,890 of DHJM01000001.1, read as the reverse complement.
GAGTCAGTTTGTCGCCGGTGCGGTAGAAAATCGCATCCGCGCCCCACGTGAGCTTGTCGGTTGCACGGCACCGGGGCGCCATTCCGCCGCCCCATTCGTCGCTGAACAGCACCTTCGTCCCATCATTGTTGAAGGTCGCCGAGTGCCAGTACGCAAAATTCGGATCGATCACGGCGGCGATTCGCTTCGGATGCACCGGGTCGTGGATGTCGAGCAGGATGCCATTCCCCGAGCATGCACCGGCCGCCAGCCCGATCGCGCTATAGACGGTGATGTCGTGGCACTGATTCGTCTGCGAGGTAGTCTGCGTACCCTCACCATGCGCGCCACCCTGCCACAATCCCGCGATTGCGCCCGCGGAATCCGCGAAGATGCGAGGAGAGTTGACCACCCGCGCGTTCTGGGGCGCGGCCACCGGCACCTGGATGATATCGATCCGGAACAGGGAGGTGGTAGTATCTGTCAACGATGCGCCGCGCGAACACCCGGCCAGCTCGGCACCCGACCGAACCACACTCGTACCGGACACGTAGATGTAAACGTTCTCCGGATCATTCGGATCGATCACCAGCGTGTGCGTGTGCGATCCACGGCAGGTCTGCACCGCGGCCACCTGCTTCGGATGATCGAGGTCGCTGATGTCGAAGATGCGGACGCCGCGAAAACGCTCAGCGCTGACCGTATCGGTCACGCCCTGACCGCCGCAGTCCACGCGACCGCGGGTCTCTTCCACAGAGAAGAACAATAGATTCTTGTAAATCGAAGGATCGCCCTGACCGCCGGGGCAGACGAATGACGTGCGGAGAGTCGGGCTCTTCGGATTGGAGATGTCCCAGACCTGAAAGCCGTTGAATCCCCCCTGGAACGCCAGGTTCCCCTTGAACGCGAGATCGCCGTTCAGGAAGGCGAAATCACCCAGGTTCTGGGCGTTCCCGAAGTTCTGCGGTCGCGCGCCGTGGCCGACCAGCTCCATGTTGCGGGCGACTTCGGCCGCATCGTTATAGCCGGCGCGGAGACCAATTCGCGGGTCGTCGTGGCTGATGGCGACGCTATCGCCCTGCGCTCCGGCGGTCGCCGCAATAAGCGACCCCGCAAGAATGAGTAGATGTCGGACGCGACGAATACCGTTGGGGGAGGGCGAAGGCGGGACCGTGGATCTCGGCGTCATTTACGTTCTCTCTGGGTGGGGGTGTCGGACTTCAGACTTGAGTTGCTCAACGGTGCGACTTTGCGCCAGTAGGACCTAGCGCAGCGAGAAGGGCGCTCATACGCGCAATCTCGGCGCGCTGGTCAGAATCCACTTCGGACGCGAAACGAAAAACCTCAGCCTCCTGGGCGGAACCGGTGGTGCCGAGCAGGCTGGCAACCATCACCAGAGCGCCCTCATGATGGTGGATCATGTCCGTGAGGAAGAGTTTGGCGAACTCGTCGCCGTTCGTCCTGGCCAGCGCTGCCAGCTGTTCGGTCGTGAGCATGCCCGGCATGAGCGTGTCCGACATTGCCATGCCACGCATGTCCATGTGAACGGCCGCGGCCTGTTGATCGTGTAGCGCGTCACTGGCGGGAACCTGCTGGTGGCGGTCCTTGAGCCACTGCTTCATCATCGCGATCTCGTCCTTTTGGGAAACCTGTATGCGTTGGCCGAGGAGTCGGATGTCCTGCCGGGTTGTGCGGTCCGGTATGAGCGCGGTCATCGCCAGCGCCTGCGCGTGATGCCCGATCATCCCCTGCATGAAACGCACGTCCGCCGCCGTGTAGCGCGGCGCGTCCTGCGCTGACGCGGATGCGATCGATATGAGCGCGAGTACGACAACGAACAGGCGATCTCTGAACGATTTATTCATGAGCTTGTGGATTGAACGTATGGTCCCGCCGGTTTGTTGCAAGCTCGCGACGTCGCTGTAATCCGGACGTCAGCGACCGGGATTGTTGTGTCTGATTCGTTCGAGCGCCCACTCCGCATGCTCTGCCACGAGCGACTCCGGGTCGTCGAGTGCCGCGACAAGCGTCGCGACGTCGTCAACTGTCCCAACGTTGCCGAGGCATGTCGCCGCGTTGCGCGCGAGTCCCCGCCGCTTCGCGCGTTTCATCGGTGACCCCTTGAACTCCCGGCGGAATGTGTCGTCGTCCATCGACAGAATCCTCCTCGCCACTTTCCGCGCATCGCCGTCGAGAATGTCGCGCGGGAGGAACGACTCTTCGCGAATATCCCGGGAGAATCGCACGTTCCACGGACAAACGTCCTGGCAGATGTCGCAACCATAGATGAGGTCGCCGATCTTCTCGCGCTGTTCCGGCGGAATCGCGCCTTTTGCCTCGATTGTGAGGTAGGAAATGCACTTCGTGGCGTCGAGCACCCGCGGCTCGACGAAGGCATCGGTTGGACAAGCATCCAGGCAGCGAGTGCAGGTGCCGCATCGATCCGCCTCGAATGGCGCATCGGGCGCGAGATCCAAATCAACAAGCAGGACGCCGATGAAGAAGAACGATCCAATGCGAGGACTGATAAGGTTGGTGTTCTTCCCGAACCACCCGAGCCCGGCGCGACGCGCGAGATCGCGCTCGAGAATGGGACCGGTGTCGACGTAAGCCTTTCCGCGGATCAGATGGAACGCCTCCGACTCGAGCCATCGATGGAGCTCGTCGAGTCTCGCGGTCATGACCTCGTGGTAGTCGTCGCCCCGGGCATAACGCGCGACAGCTCCGGTCGGCTCGCGACCGCCGTAATTCAGACCAACGACGATCGCGCTCGTGGCCCCGGGGACGGGCAGACTGGAGTCGCGGCGCTTCGCCGAGCCGCGCGGGAGATAGTCCATCTCGCCCGCGTATCCGCTCTCGACCCAGGAGTCGAACGCGTCGGCCGTCTCCATTGGGCCGAGCGATGTGATGCCGACGAGGTCGAATCCCAGCCCGTACGCTTGCGCCTTGAGCAGATTTTCGAGGGACAATGCCTCGGCGATGGCGGCACTCACTCGCTTACACTCGCCCAGCGGGCATAACGCTCGACATCAGTGACCGAAGGGACGGCATCGTAGTCCCCATATGCGGTGTACATACGCCAGCGGAGATAGGTGGGATCGGGCAGCGGAAGAAAGGGAAAGTGACGGTACCAGATGTTTGACCTGAATCGCCAGGTGATCCGGATCAGATCGAGCGCAAGTCGCGGACGGCGTGTTGTACGCAACGCCAATCGGAACGCGAGTCGTAGCCACGGCATGTGCCTCGTAATATATAGAAGAGGTCATGCCACACTCCGACGCACACGTGCTGGGCCTCATCTCAGACACGCACGGGCTGATTCGCCCGGGCGTTCACGCCGCCCTGACGGGAGTAGAGCTGATCCTTCACGCCGGTGATGTGGGTGGCTCAGCGATTCTAGACGAGCTGCGCCTGATCGCGCCGGTCAAGGCTGTGCTCGGCAACACCGACCCGCCTGGCGAGCCCGGGCTGGCCGAGGAGATCGTCCTCGAGGTCGGCGGATTGCGCGTGCACGTCAGCCACGGTCACGAGGTCGGGAGTCCCACGCCGGCGAAGCTGGCAGTGCGGTATGATGCTGATGTTGTCGTCTATGGCCACACACACCGGCCGCTCGTCACGCAGCACGATGGCAGACTGTTCGTCAATCCTGGAGCGGCGGGCGCGAAGCGATTCAATATTTCCCCAAGCGTCGGGAAGCTAACCGTCGCGAACGGGAAAGCGGAGATTGAGATCATTGACATCCCTTGAGCTGATGACGGAAGAAGTGCAGGTGTGGGTGGCGTCGCTCGACGTGACTGACGAGCGGTACGACACCCTCGCGCGCGTGCTGCCCTCCGAGGAAAAGGACCGTGCCGCGAGCCTCACGCCGATTGCGGCGCGACGGTTCGTGGTCGCGCGCGGCATTCTGCGCACTCTCCTGTCCGGCTTTACGGGCACGTCCGCGGCAAAGCTGCGCTTCAGCTATGGGAATTCGGGAAAGCCTTCGCTCATCGATCGCGACGACATCCACTTCAACATCTCGCACTCGGCCGATCTCGGCCTGTTCGCGTTCGCGCCGGATCGTCCCGTCGGCGTGGATGTGGAGCACGAGCGGCCGGTGAGACGCCTGCTCGACGTGGCCCAGCGTTTCATGTCCGACGACGAGCTCCGCTCCCTCGTCGACACGTCGCCCGACGAGCGAGATGCGGCGTTTCTGAAATCGTGGGTCGTGCGCGAGGCGCGTCTCAAGGCGGAAGGGAAAGGCGTCTGGTCGGGATCGGAACACATCAACCCACGCCCGAGCCTGACCCACAAGCTTTTCGCGCCGCGCCCCCGCTACATCGCCGCGATCGCGGCTCCCGAATCCGACTGGCGGCTCTACACCTGCGCCATGAAGGACTAGCTGGCGCGAAAGCGTTCGCCCGAAATAACCTGTCCCCGGCAGGGCCTTGCCATACCGTTACCTAGCCGCCTTTGCGCTCCCCTGGTGCAGCCAACTTAATTGGATGCCTGACACAGGGGACGGTGGCACGGAACCGGTTGCGGCTCCGACCTGGATCGAACTCGACGAGGAGGTAGGATGCGGAAGATTTCCGGTTTGTTTGGTGCGCTGATTCTTGTGCTCACTACGGTTTCATGCGGTGGCTCTACCGGTCCTGGCGGCGGTGGCGGTGGCGGCGGCGGTGGCGGCGTCTGCGCACTGAACACCTTCTGCATGACCATCAGCAACACATTCTCGCCGACGACGCTGACGGTTGGGGTCGGCACGACGGTCACATGGCAGAACGACAGTGGCCAGCAGCACAACGTCACCTGGATCGATGCAGCCGGGCGGAACGCCGCACTTGCGGGTGATGGCACCGGTGACATCGGTATCAGTGACATCTTCAACGCCGGCACGCACACGCGACTGTTCAACACTGCTGGCACCTACGCATTTCACTGTAGCATCCATCCGGGGATGAACGGCACACTCACCGTCCAGTAATCCCGTCTAGAAGAAAGAGACTCCGTCCAGGGTCTTCGGAGCCGTGATGCCGAGCGCGGCAAGAGCGCTCGGCATCACATCCACTGTGCGCCTGGGTATGCCGGCCGGCGGGCGGTTCAACAGCAGCGGCACGAGCATGTGCTCCCGATGCAGCGCTCCATGCGAAGAGACGTGTGGAATCGGCTCGTATCTGGCTCGGTAATCCCAGTCCCTCGCGGCTGAAAGAATGATGTCGCCGCTCCGCGGAGACGCGACCAGGTGCGCGATCTGCACGATCGCATCGGGATAGTCACTGTCGAACGTGCGATCGTAGGCTTCGTCGTCGCCAATGGATTTCTGCTCTCCGATTCCGAGCGGATCACCGGTGCGGGGCGTGTAGGAATACCTTGCCTCGCTCCATGCAAGCATCGCGGCCCCCCGGCCCCGCCCGCGAATCTCGCACGAGCCCGGACCGGTGGGGAGAATCAACAGATCGACCGATTGGCGGGCGAGGAGTCTCTCCGACAGATCGTTCCATCTGCCGCCGAGCGCCGGCCACCACGGGCGGATTTTTTGATCAATGTCCAGGTACAGGTGCGCCATCGCGTTGCCGCTCACCATCACGGCGATGTCGGCGGACGTATTAAATGCCCACGGGTGGGCGAGTGTGCTGTATCCCCACTCGGCGAACAGCGCGACGAGATCCTCGTGCTCGCGCACCGACGAATGTCCGTGATCGCTTCCTACCCACAGGCTCATTTTGTTCCACCGTCCATCGCGCTCCGCATCGGAGCGGATCTCCGCGACAGTGTCATTCACGATCCGCATCGCATCGCTGACGATCTGCGCATCTTGACCCTCGGCGTGGGACGTCTTGTCTATTCCGGTCAGGGCGATGAAAGCGAACCTCGTTCGCTGCTTGCGCAGGCGCAGGGCCGCTTCCTCTCCCACCAGCCGGTCGATCGCCAGCCAACCGCGCACGTTGCCGCGAAAGTGCGTTGCGGCCGCGCGCGCGACGAATGCCGCGCTCTGACCGATGCGCTCACGGCGCCGAAGGCCCCGCCCGATCACGCTCAGCGCGCCGAGGCTAGGCTTGGCGAGCTCGAAGATGGTCGGCGACGCGCGGTCGATGTCGCGATCCACGAACCGCATCTCGGGGCCGACGTAACTGCGCGCGTGTCCCGACAGTCTCGCGATGCGCCGCGAGCGATCGTACCAGCGCAGTCCGGGAAGTCCGATGCTCCCCGGATATCTTCCCATCAGGAATGGCGCGTACGCCGGACCCGTGACGGACGGAAACGCCGACGTGATCGTGGAGAGCTGTCCTTCTTCCCGAAGTGCCGCGAGCGCCGGCGAATGACCGCCGTCGATGGAGCGAGTCAGCGCATCGGGTCTCACCCCATCCGCTATGATCACGACGACTTGCGCGCCATCACCTGGCGGGCTTTGTGCAGACCCACGCAACTTTAGTTTCCCTGTGAAGAGAGCCCGAAGGATCGTTCTCTGTTGGATTGAAGATGGTTCTACAGGACCGTCTCTGCTGGATTGAAGATGGTTCGGCAGGCTCTTTCACTGTCGGTTCAAGACGGTTCGCCAAGCCCGCGTCAGCGGCCCAACGATGAAGAAAAGAAAAGATAAATCCAACGACCGCCCGACGAATTCGGGTGGCACGCGGTCAACGCGGGCGCGCACCGCCGGCGGCAAGAAGCTCAATCCCGAGGTGATGGCCTCCGCCGAGCAAAAGGCGCTCGAGGGACTCAAGCAGAGGACAGAGGAAGGGCATCTCAAAGCGGGCAGAACTCCACCGTCACAACAAGGCGCGGGAAAACTGGCGGCCAAGACGCGCACGGTCGATGAGGCCATTCGCGACTCCTCGCCCGTCACCGAAGACGAAAAGCTCCTGCAGCAGTCGGGGCCGCGCACTGATTTCACGAGAACGGACCCGTGGCGCGTGCTGCGCATCATGGGTGAGTTCATCGATGGATTCGACACGCTCGCGTCCGTCGAGAAAGCGGTTACGATCTTCGGTTCGGCGCGCATCGGGCCCGACGACCCCCACTACGATGCGGCGGTGGAGACGGCGCGCCTCCTGGCGGTGGCGGGCTTCGACATCATCACGGGCGCCGGACCCGGCATCATGGAAGCCGGAAACAAGGGTGCGCGGCTGGGTGGCGGCCGGTCCATCGGCTGCAACATCGAGCTGCCGTTCGAGCAGGGCGCGAACCCGTACGTCGACACGCTCATCCACTTCAAGTATTTCTTCGTCCGGAAGACGATGTTCATCAAGTACTCGGTGGCGTTCGTCATCTTCCCCGGCGGTTTCGGCACGCTCGACGAGTTGTTCGAGGCACTCACACTCATTCAGACGGGGAAGATCTACAGGTTTCCCGTCATTCTCTTCGGCCGCTACTACTGGGCGGGATTGCTGCGGTGGTTGCAGGCTCGAGTCCTGAGCGAGGGCAAGATTTCGGATGGAGATCTGGACCTCATGCTCGTGACGGATGATCCGGCGGAAGCGGCAAATGCGATCATCTCGGCGTACAAGTCGCTGGGCAAGACGGCCGGACAACAATTCGAGGAAGTCGTGGAAGGACCAGATGGCAAAAGGAAGTAAGGGCAACGGAGAGGGACGAGAGCGCGGCGGCTTCAAGTCGTCGCGGCACGGCAAGGCATCGGCGGCCGGACCCAAGGCGCAGCAGAAGCTCGCGGCGGAAGAGCGGGAGAAGAAGGGAGTACAGCACACCGCGCACGAGACCAGCCGCTTTCTCAAGGGACAGCGCATCGATCCTCGCCGCATCGATGGCAAGGAAACAGTCGCCGAGCTGATCGACGGAACGTACCTCGCCTACAACGCCGCGCGACTTCGCGAGGCTTGCCAGCTCTTCACCGGCAAGATGCTCGAACCCGATGTCACGGTCGGGCTCTCGATCACCGGCGCGCTCACTCCGGCGGGGCTGGGAATGTCGGCGCTCATTCCGCTCATAGAAGGAGGATTCGTCGACTGGATCATTTCGACCGGCGCGAATCTCTACCACGACACGCACTTCGGGCTGGGGCTCGCGATGCATCGCGGCAACGCGCA
>DHJM01000001.1:0-4787 GCA_002404335.1 Gemmatimonadales bacterium UBA4720 | reverse complement strand
GGCGACAGCTCGATCGGAATGAACATCGCGGCGCTGGCGCTCGACGGGAACAAGCTGCTGCTGGATCCCAACCGCGATGTAAACGAAACGGCTTCGATCGTTCTCGATGCGAAGCGCGGTGGAGGGAAGAGCGGCGTCATGATTCTCGGTGGGGGTAGCCCCAAGAATTTCATGCTGCAGACCGAGCCGCAGATCCAGGAGGTTCTCGGAATCGACGAAAAGGGACACGACTTCTTCCTCCAGATCACGGACGCGCGCCCGGACACGGGCGGTCTTTCCGGGGCGACGCCGGCGGAAGCGGTGAGTTGGGGCAAGATCGATCCTGACCGACTTCCGGATGCGGTGGTTTGCTACCTGGATTCGACGGTCGCGCTGCCACTGCTCACGTCCTACGCTTTTGCGCGGCACGAGCCGCGGCCGTTGAAGAGGCTGTTCGACCGACGGGAAGCGATGATGTCGAAGCTGAGGCAGGAGTACGAGAAGTCGTCGGCCCTGCCGGCAGCCATCGATCACACGGATTCGAAGCTTCCGCAGCACCGATAGATCGGGGCGGTCGGCGTCATGTTCCGGAGCTCCCCTCTATCGATGCGCTTCGCATGGCCGGGTGATTGCCTCCCGGTGACGGACTCTCTAGCTTGGATTAGCGGGCGCCCGGCCTTTCATCGCAGTCGGGCGCTCGTTTTTCGGTAAAGGCGCAGCACCCTCTGGAAGGCTCGAGTCCCATGATCGAACAACTCAAGATAAAACTTGGAGAGGAGGCCCAACGCCTCCAGCACGAGCTGAGCGTCGTGCTGCCGCAGGAGATTCGCAAAGCCGTCGAGCTCGGCGATCTCCGCGAGAACAGCGAGTACAAGGCTGCGCTCGAGCGACAGCAGTTCGTACAGGCTCGGCTGGGCCAGCTGCGCCAGCGGCTGAGCAAGCTGTCGCAGATCGACGTGTCACAGATTCCGTCGGACAAGATCGGACTCGGCTCACAGGTGGTGGTGCAGGACGAGAAGACCGGTGAGCGCGAGAGCTATAGCCTCGTCTTCGGCGACTCGGTGGAGTTCGAGGAGGGGCACGTGAGCATGTCGTCGCCGATCGGCAAGACGCTGGTGGGAAGAAGCGTCGGCGAAACGGTCGTGCTCAAGCTTCCGGCAACCACGCGTCGCCTGAAGATCATCCAGCTGAAGACCATTCACGACGCGGCGTGAGTAGTCGCGGGGGCGACTCGTAGCCATCGCTCACCGCCTATTTGCGGTCGTCCACCGTCGCGCGAACTCAAAGTGCTTGTTGCGTCATGCGCGCTTGGGTAGCGTCTCCTCAGAAACCAGATGCGTCGGGAGGCGTTTCACCATGAAAGGTGTTTTTGTAATGCTGGCAGTAGCTTCACTGTGTGGGTGCGGAGGAGGTGGCGGTGGAACCACCACCGCTCCAATGAACAACGGCGTCAACACTCCTCCGCCCATCGGGGGAATTTCGGTCACCAACAACATGTTTAGCCCCGGCACGAAGACCGTGGCTGTCGGAGCCAGTGTTCAATGGGCGTGGAACACGTGCACGGGTGATGCCTACAACGGCCAGACTTGCGTCCAGCACAGCGTAACCTTTGACGACGGATCCGCTTCGTCGGCGCTGCAGGATCAGGGAACGTTCAACAAGACATTCAACACCGCGGGAACTTTCACCTATCACTGTTCCGTGCACGGGGCAGCGATGACGGGAAGCATCACGGTCCAGTAATCGCCGACTGGTCAGCCGTGAGCGGTCGTTCGGGCTCTGTGGTCTGAAGAAATCTCGAAGCAGCACTTTGGACGTCCCGAACGATCGCACCGCTCCGTCACTTCCGCGCCGACCACTTCGGCCACCAGGGTAGTGACGGCCGCACAAACGCAATGATCCGCCTCCACAGCCCGCGACAGCGGACACGCGCGTCCGACAATACGGTACGTCCGGCCTGATTTCTCGACCGACGTTATTCCGCCAAGGGCGTTGAGCAAATCCGAAGCGCGGTTCACACGCGATGAAAGTGGGCCCTCCGATTGACTGAATCCCCGCGCGAGCCGCTTACCGACGCGCTTGAGAAAAGCGACGACCTGCGGCGTCGAGGTCCGGTCGCGGAGCTCCTCGAGGCACGCGATCAACACCGGCGCGTACGCCCGCGAAAAGGCTTCCTCTCCGCCCGGGCTGAGCGAGTAGACCGACGCGGGTTGTCCCACGACGCCGATCTTCCGCACTCGTTCCTTGCGCACGGTTCCCGAGCGCTCGAGCGCGTCCAGATGAAAGCGCACCGCGTTGTCGGTGACACCGAGGCGTTCGGCGAGATCGTCTACGGTCCACGCGCTCTCTCGCAAGAGGGCGAGGAGTCGATCTCGCGTCGGGTCGGCGCGGAGCTTCGGAGATTGGCGGCGCGTTTCAGTCATTTGCCCTCCAATTTACCGCCATCCGCCGAATAAGTCAAAGAAAAACTTGACTTATCTGCATGGACTGAATAGTGTGCGGCTGCAAGGAATCTCACGCTTGGTTTCTCTCTCGGAGGTTTTGAATGATTTCGCAGAACCGCATTATCAGATATGGCACCATGGCAGCATTGGCCGGCGCTTTTGGATTGCCGGTCGTGGCGGCGCGATCCCAGTCCGGCGCCCCCAAGCTCGACGATCCCACGATCGTCGCCATATTCGATGCCGCCAATACGTATGATATGGAGACGGGATCGCTCGCCGTAAACAAAGGCCATTCAAAGGCGGTTCGTGATTTTGGAGCAATGCTCGTTCGAGACCACCGGAACGTCCGGCAGCAGGGCCGCGATTTGGCAAAATCGCTCAAGGTGACTCCCACTCCAGCCCGGGACTTCCCCTTGGCCAAGGCGCACGTAGCGGCCATACGGAATCTCCGCGGCCTCCATGGAAGCGCATTCGACCGCGCCTTCCTCAAGCACGAAGTTGATTTTCATAACGCGGTGATCGATGCCGTGACAAACACGCTGCTGCCGGCGACTCAAAATGCGCAGGTAAAAGATCTGGAGACCAAGGTTGCGCCGGCTTTCGTGGCCCACCGCGATCTGGCCCAGAGACTGCTCAACGAGCAGAAGTGACCGAGCATTCCGATGAGCTGATCGGCCCTGACCTGACGCAGGGTCTCGAGGTCAGCAGTATTCACGCGAGTCAGCTCATCGCCGGTCACGCATTTGGCGAGCCGGTGCTGCTCGTTCATGTCGAGCCAAACTGGTTCGCCGTGGGCGGCAAGTGCACGCACTACGGCGCTCCGCTCGACCAGGGTATTCTCGTCAGCGAAACCATCCGCTGCCCCTGGCACCACGCCTGCTTCGAGCTCCGCGACGGGGCGGCATCCCGCGCGCCGGCGCTCAACGATCTGCCTTCGTACGATGTCGCAGTCGAGAACAACGTTGTACGAGTCACCCGCAAACGAGATCGCGGACAGCTAAAGGCTGAGGGTCACCGGGCTCGCGGGTCGCCTGCGCCGGAACGTGTTCTGTTCGAGGAAAAGCCTACGACCGGCCCGGAGTCGGTCGTGATCATCGGCGGCGGCGCCGCCGGGAATGCGTGCGCCGAGATGCTGCGGCGTGAGGCATATAGAGGCCCGGTCACCATCATTGACCCTGATCCCGATGTGCCCTACGACCGGCCCAATCTCTCGAAGGACTATCTCGCCGGAAACGCGCCGGAAGAGTGGCTTCCACTTCATCCCCGAGAGTTTTACGTCGCGCAGCACATCGAGATTCTCTCGGGGCTGAAGGTCACGGCAATCGACCTCCAGTCCAGAGCGGTGCATCTGAGCGATGGCAGTAGTCGGAACTACGGCTGCCTGCTCATCGCGACGGGCGCGACTCCCATCCGTCTGGACGTTCCGGGCGGCGATCGGATCGCCTACCTGCGCACTCTCGGAGACTGCCGCGCGATCATCGCGAAGTTCGGCGCCGCGAAGACAGCGGTGGTCATTGGTGCGAGCTTCATCGGATTGGAAGTCGCCGCCTCTCTCGTCAGCCGCGGACTGAAGGTGAGCGTCGTCGCTCCGGAGACGCTTCCCCTCGAGCGTGTGCTCGGTACCGAGCTGGGAACTCTCGTCAAGACTGTTCACGAGCAGCAGGGCGTCACGTTTTGCCTCGGGCGCACGGTGACAGCCATCGAGGAGAAGAAGGTGGTTCTCGACGACGGATCCCGGGTCGACGCGGACCTGGTCGTTGCCGGAGTTGGGGTTCGACCAAACCTGCAGCTCGCCGAATCAGCGGGCCTCACACTCGATAACGGGCTCGCCGTCAACGAGTTTCTCGAGACCAGCGCCAGCGGAGTCTTTGCCGCCGGTGACGTGGCACGCTGGCCTGACGCGTACTCTGATCTCCGTCTTCGCATCGAGCACTGGGTCGTGGCCGAACGTCAGGGACAGGTCGTCGCTCGCAACATGCTCGGCGCCCGGGATTGCTTCGACGACATTCCATTCTTCTGGAGCGCCCACTACGACAAGTTGTCGATCCAGTACATCGGTCACGTCGAGCGTTGGGATGAAACCAGAATCGAAGGAGATGTGATGAAGATGGACTGTGCGGTCTCCTACATGGTTGGGGGCAGGCGCCGGGCAATGGCGACGATTAATCGCGATCGAAAGAATCTGGAGACGGAAGTGCAACTGGAAACCGAGCTATTGCTCAAACCGCCGCCGGCTGTCACGCTCGAAGCGACGGAGGCCTGACCAATGGCAACACGACTGGTTCGCGCTTCTGAGGATGATGAAACCGCTGAAACCGCTGAGACCGATCGCGGCGGTGAGTTCGAGGACCTCATTCGGCGCGA
>DHJM01000016.1:9765-15950 GCA_002404335.1 Gemmatimonadales bacterium UBA4720 | reverse complement strand
CAGACCAGCGAGGTCGCCGCGAGGAACCCAAGAAGGCACGTCACGAACAGTCGTCCGCCCCGCGGACTCTCTTCGCGCAGCAACCCTACGGCGTAGATTGACGCAGCGAGGAACAGCATGCTCACCAACGTCAGGACGATCAGCCCCAGTGGATCGGCCACCAGCCAACCGCGGAGCGCTGTGACGTCGGGGGTCGTCCAAAGAACCGCGACGAGCGCAAGGTGGATAACGCTCGTCAGCACCAGCAGTGACAGCCGCAGCCCGCGCCGTGGCAGCGCGTATGCGAGCCCGGCGGCAACCGCCGGAATGAGCAGGATCGCAAGAAGAAGCATCGTGCGCCTCGTCAGTCGGCAGCGGTCATCGTGATCACGACTCTCGAAGCTCCACGAGATTCGCCGCGGAAATGGAGTCGAACTCGCGATTGATGTGGAACACGACGATCCCCATGACAAAGACGGCGACGAACACGTCCAGCAGGACTCCGATTTCCACCAGGAATGGAACCCGGCTCAACTGCGTCAGCCCGAAGAGGTACACACCGTTTTCCAGTATCAGATATCCCACGACCTGAGTGATTGCCTTGCTGCGCGTGACGAGGACGAGAAGACCAATAATCAGAGTCGCGAACGCGATCGGCACGAGTAGTTCAACCGTCGTGATAACTGGCAGGCGGTTTGCCAGTGCGAACGAAGCTCCGACCGCGAGCGCCCCGAGGCACAGCGAGGCCATGTAGCCAATTGCCGGTTCCACTTCCCGCCGGACCGCCGCTTCGCGCATGGCCCACCGCAGGAAGAACGGCAGAACGATGCCCTTGATTGCGACAGTCCCAGCGGCAAGTGCCATTGCGTGCACCGATCGGGGATCATCGATCACCAATGACAGCACGCCCAGAAGCACCCCCTGAATTGCGATCGCGCGGATGCAAGCGCTGAGACGTGAGGATCCCAGAACGGCGAAGTCCGTCAGCACGATCAGGAGCAGCAGTAGTTCCGCGAACTTTCCGATGTTCATTACTGCAAGAGGAGTATGAGGGCGAACGCGGAGAGAGCTGATCCGCCTGCGATGTACAGCGGCACTTTTGGCAGCCGCAGACGAGCCATCGTGGACTCTACGACTCCAATACCAATGCCGACCGCGAACAGGCCCGTAACCAGAACACCCAGACGCATCGCGTACGAAAGGTCCATGGTCGGCATCGCGATGCGCGCCAGCAGCGCGCCGATGACTGAGAGCTTCAACGCGTTGGCGTAAAGAATCATCGCGAGGTCGGGTCCGCTGTGATCGAGCACGATCACTTCGTGAATCATCGTGAGCTCGAGATGCGTGGTTGGATCGTCCACTGGTGAGCGGGAGCATTCCGCCAGCAGCAGCACGAAGAGACCGGCGACGATCATGATGACGGCCGGTGCCGAGGACGACCACGTGTCAGCCAGCGCCGGCGAACCGAGCATGCCACTGAGCGACAGTTGGTGCGTCGCGACACTGAGTGACGCCAGCGCGATGAAGAAGCCAAACTCGACGAGCGCCGCAAACGTCACCTCGCGGCTCGCACCCATTCCCTCGAAACTCGAGCCCGTATCGAGCGCGCCGAGCACGAGCACAAATCGTCCGAGTGCCAACACGTATGCAAAGGCAACGACGTCGCCGGAAAATCGGAGCATGGCAGAGCGGCCATCCAGAGGGAGCATCAAGGCGGCGACAACAACGCAAGCCAACAGGGCAATAGGCACCAGACGGAAAACCACGGTCGTCGTGCGGGAATACACGGTGCCGCGCCGAAGAAGCTTCCACAGATCTGAATAGAGCTGCCACACGGGCGCGCCTCGCCGTGCCGTCAGAATCGACCTGGTCCTGCTGGCGATCCCCGGGATGAGAGGCGCGAGCATCATGACGAAGACGAGCGTTGCTGCGCGCATTGTGAACTCCGGCGCCGGCATCAGCGGCCGCCCCCGCGCACGAGCAGGTATGCGAGTAGAGCTACGACTGTACTGATCACGTACATCAAGTAGCGGCTCAGCCGACCTTGCTGCAGCGGCCGGAGCCGGAGCGCGGTGCGCTCGATGGCTGCCCACCACGGCACCACCGCGCCGTCCAGAATCAGATCAACTGATTCGGAATGAAAGACGCTGGTGCCTCTGTGTGTCCGAACGCCGCTCAATCTGCCGAAGATCTCGAGCAGCGGCGCAGCGAACGAAGAAGCTGTGTACTGCATGCGCGCGTTCGGCAGCGGATATGCACCACTCCAGGTTTCCGACTGCCGCACCGGAGCGATTCTGTGCAGTCGCTGCGCGATCAGCCAGATACCAGCGGCCGCAAGCGCCAGAACGGCTGCCAGTATGGATATCTCCTTCGCGCCTACCGCTGCTGCCATGGCTCCGGCATCCGGTGGCGGCAGTGGCACCCCCGCCACGAATGCTCCCGCGATCAGCATGGGCGGAAGTACCAGCACGGGCAGGCACCCGATGAACACGCAAACCGCGGCGAGCACGAGCGGCGGACCATCCAGCAGTAGACCGGGCCTCGATGCGGTGAGGGCCCGCGAGGTTCGAGGCGTTCCGAGAAAGACAACTCCGCCAACCTTGACAAAGCAAGCGAGCGCCAATCCACCCACCAGCGCCAAACCTGGCACTGCGATCACGGCGATGCGTAGCGCATCTGTCGAAAAACCGGCGCGCAAAAGGGTCTGAAATACAAGCCATTCGCTCACGAAGCCATTGAGCGGTGGCACGCCGATGATCGCCGCTGATCCCAACGCGAACGCCAGCCATGTCAGCGGCATTCGCCGCGCCAACCCGCCAAGCTCCTCCATATTGCGCGTGCCTGTCAACCGGTACACAGCGCCAGCAGCAAGGAACAGAATACTCTTGAAGAGCGCGTGATTGAGCGTATGCAGTAGCGCCGCGCCATACCCGAGGATCGCGAGCGTTGGGTGACCGTATGCGGCTCCCAGCGCACCAGCGCCCATTCCCATCAGGATGATGCCGATGTTTTCGACGCTGTGATACGCGAGCAAGCGTTTGATATCGTGTTGTGCCAGCGCCCACAGCACGCCGAGCACCGCGGAGGACAGACCGAGTCCGAGCACTAGCCATCCCCACCAGGCGGGCGGAGGCCCAACGAGCGAGATCACCCGCAGCAGCCCGTAAACCCCGACCTTGATGACGACGCCGGACAGAAGAGCGGATACGTGAGATGGCGCCGCGGCATGGGCCGGCGGCAGCCAGAAATGGAATGGAAAAAACCCGGCCTTGACGCCAAACCCGACAAGTGCAAGAGCAAGCACCGCTGTCCGGGCGCCACTCGGGTTCGTTGTGCCCGTCGCGAGCGCGCTGAAGGACCAGTCACTGCCTGCCCGCGCCAGCACCGCAAACATCGCGAACAAGGCCAGCGTTCCCACGTGGGTCGCGAAGATGTAGATCAATCCCGCTCGCCGCGTTTCGGCGTGTTCGTATTCCGTGAGGATGAGGAGCAGCGAGCCGATTGCCATGAGCTCCCAGGCACCCATGAACGGCATGATCGCCTGTGCGCACACCACTAGCGCCAGTGCGACCAGCTCCAAGGCGAAGAGCGCGTGACACGGCCACCCCGGAGTGCGTGAATCGAACGCCATGTAGCCGACTCCGTACACCGCGGCCGCGGCACCAACTCCGAGCAACGCGACCAGGAACACCGCCGAAAGGGGATCGATGCCGAAGATCCAGTCGCCCCCGGGAAGGGCGCTCCCGAATACGGCGGTCCTTGCCGTTCCGGAATGGAGGACCTGGACCGCTGGCACCACGCCGAGACCACATCCCGCCACCACCAATGTGGCGAACACCGCGTTGCGGCGCGGCTGGTTGCGCATGCCGATCACCGCCAGGGCGGCAGCAACGAGAAGTGAAAGTCCGCCGAACAGGAGAATCATTCCGCCGGCTCCCGAGGCTGGACCTGGAACGAGCCAGTGTTGCGCGACGTTTCGATGAAGTCGAGACGATCGAGGATTTCACCTGCGTCAGCGCCCAAGCCAAGCATTTGCCGGAGAGTGCTATCGCGCAGGACAAAGCCGAGACGAGCAAGTATTCGCAGGTGCATGGGCACGGTGGGACTGACCACCATGAACAGCGCATGCACCGGTTTACCGTCCAGAGCCTCGAATTCCACCGGATTTCGCAACAGGCAAAGCGTCAGGAATGGGCGAGCGACGTGGAGTACGATCGGGTTGCGTACATGCGGAATGGCGATGCCGTCGCCTATCCCAGTTGAGCCCAGCGCCTCGCGGGCTTCGAGAACTTCCAGCAGGAATCGGCGGTCCTGTTCCGGCGGAAGCGGCAGCCGTTCCACAAACGCGGCAAGGATTTGGTGCTTTGTGCTGCCTTCCACATCCTGAAAGATCCCACCCTCTCTCAGCAGCTCCGCCAGCGGAGGGACTTCGTCGGGAGATCGACGAGCATCTTCGAGCAGCGCGCGGGAAACTGGAACTCCGGCTTCGACGGCCCACTCCCACAGCTCGATCGGATTGAAGTACAGCCGTTCGTCGACGGAATGTGCCGGCAGTGCTCGCTGGTTGATCCAGCGGCGAATCGTCGTGTCATTGACTCCCAGATAACTTGCGGCCTGCCGGAGTGTCAGTTGCAAAGTGGTTGAGAGAAGGACATTGCCAGAACCAGCGATCCCACAGTCGGCAACCGTGAATATTACTCCCGATTTGGCTGGAAGAACGAGCGAGTCGGCCGCCGACCCGTGCACCGTCCCAGTGGCCATCGGGTTCATCGCGCTTTCCCGAGTCGCCACTGTGCCGGATGGGTCCGCCCTACGTAGGCATCATCTCTCGAAGAGACTGCGGCTCCTCGCCAAGCCAGTCCGGGTGCTTGGCGGTCGAATCGAAGATTGAGCTGGTCTTGAACGGCTCGAACTTGCCGTGCGCGGCCGCCGCCTTTGTCCTGGAGAGAAGCGCCTCCCTTTGCGGCACGGTCAACGGGTGGAACGTGCGCACCGCATCCAATGCCTGATCCAGCACCTCCATGCTGTCACACCCGGTGATGACGACGGACGTCGGCAGGCTCAGCGCGTAGTGCAGGCACTCAACCGGAGTCACTGTGCCCGACTTCAGAATGATCCCGTTGCCCATGCTCTTCATGCCAAGCACGCCGATGTTCCGCTTTACCAGCTCAGGGAGCACGAGCTTCTCGAAGCTGCGGTAGTGCGCATCCATCACGTTGAGCGGCATTTGAACCGTGTCGAAGGAGAATCCGTTTTCCTTCGCGACCTCGAGCGTGTGAAGGTGGATGCGTGGATCCTTGTGTCCGGTGAAGCCGATGTATCGAACCTTGCCGGCCTTGCGCGCCTCCAGTAGCGCGGCGTTCGCACCTTCTGCATGGAAGATTCTATGTGGATCGTCGAAGCGGATAACCTCGTGATGCTGGATCAGATCGATCCGATCGGTCTGCAGGCGGCGTAGCGACTCGTCGAGTTGTCGCGTCGCCTCCCGTTTGGAGCGGCCGTCGATCTTGGTCATCAGGAACGCCCTGTCCCGGTATCCGTCGCGAAGGGCCCTTCCCATTCGGATCTCGCTCGCCCCCTCGTTGTAATCCCACGAGTTGTCCATGAAGGTGATACCATGATCGATCGCGCTACGAACGATACGAAAGCCGAGTTGCTCGTCGACATTCGGCAGGCCGAGGTGCCAGCCTCCGAGTCCGATCGGAGATACTCGCTCACCGGTCTTTCCGAGAGAACGGTATTGAGTGATGGCGTCGATCGCGTTCTCAGGCACGCCGCTCTCCTCCTGCCGAAGGTGGGTCAGGCTCGCGTGTGACTGGCTTCATCCCTGCGGCGAGATCGCGCGCCAGAGAGACAGAGATCGTGGCCATGTTCACGTGCACAATTCCCTTCGGTGCACTGTCGAGCAGTGGGTCGATCACGGCGCGCACCGCGGCGTCGTCGGCAAGCATCGAGAACACGGCGTCGCCACTGAACGCTTCGCGCGCGGTCGCGACTGGTAGCGCACCCAATCGTGCTAGCGCATCGACTGGCGCACGCGAGCGATTCCACGCCCGCACTTGGTTGCCGGCCTTGATCAGGCTCTCCGCGATCCGTGAACCCATCGTGCCGAGGCCAATGAACCCGATATCCATCGTGCACCATCCTTTCCGGGGCGAGACCACGCGAAGCGCTGCTCATCAATCTTTCGCGAAACTTGCGCCGCG
>DHJM01000016.1:0-9620 GCA_002404335.1 Gemmatimonadales bacterium UBA4720 | reverse complement strand
GCGTCTCCGATCAGGTGGCGATGGTTCGCGACGCAATCCACGAGTTCTTCAGGCAGCGCTCACTGAGTGCGAGTCGACGTCTGAGCCAGCTCTTTCGAGTGGGACGGACGAGCCTCTTGATTGGCGTCGTCTTCCTCACTGTAGCCATCACCCTCGCCGGCCTGGTGGACCGCGCCCTGGGCGGGAGTCAGATGAGCGCCCTGATTCGCGAAAGCATGGTAATTGGTGGCTGGGTGGCGATGTGGCGCCCACTCGAGATCTTTCTTTACGACTGGTGGCCGATTCTGGCGGAACGAAAACTGTTCGATCGCTTGAGTGTGGCGCCGGTTCGGATCACGTTCAAGACGGCGACTTAGTGACGTCAAGCATCAATGAGGTCATCCTGCCGTGACGAGGCCGGACACGCGCCAATACCGCCATTCCATAGATTCCCCAAAATGATAGACTATCCAGAATGAGCGCACCATCCTCACCACCCGAGCGGCACCGGACCCACAGAATCGGATGGCTCAGAGCGGCCGTGCTGGGCGCCAATGACGGTATTGTCTCAACCGCGAGCCTCATTGTCGGTGTCGCGGCCGCGGGAACGGGTAGAAGCAACGTCCTGATCGCCGGCGTCGCCGGCCTCGTATCCGGTGCGATCTCCATGGCCGCGGGAGAGTACGTCTCGGTCAGCTCACAGTCGGATACCGAGAATGCCGACCTCGAGCTCGAGAGGCAGGAGCTCGCAACGATGCC
This sequence comes from Gemmatimonadales bacterium UBA4720, assembly GCA_002404335.1. Taxonomy (GTDB): domain Bacteria; phylum Gemmatimonadota; class Gemmatimonadetes; order Gemmatimonadales; family Gemmatimonadaceae; genus UBA4720. The sequence continues at coordinate 8,882 of DHJM01000016.1, read as the reverse complement.
CGATCGGGAGCTGGCCGAGCTGCAGAGCGTCTACGTGACTCGAGGGCTCGACGCCGGACTCGCGTTGGAGGTAGCGAAGCAGCTCACGGCCCACAGCGCGCTCTCGGCGCACGCGCGCGACGAATTGGGCATCTCCGACATGACCGCGGCGCGCCCGATTCAGGCAGCGCTGGCGTCGGCCGCCACGTTTTCTGTGGGCGCCGCCTTGCCACTCGTTACGACTGTGCTGGTTCCGATCGAGCGCGTGCTTCCCGCGGTGTCGATTCTGTCACTGGTGTTTCTCGCCGGGCTGGGGATGTTGGCGGCGCGGGCGGGCGGCGCGAAAATTCTCCGTGGTGCGGTGAGGGTGACGTTTTGGGGCGCGCTGGCGATGGCGCTTACTGATCTGGTCGGAAGGCTGTTCGGCACCCTCGTGTGACCCACGAGCTGTCAGACGCGTACCGGCTCTCGGCCGATGAGGTGCTGACTGCCCTCGGCGCGGATCTGCACCGCGGACTGACGCACGAGGAAGCGGCGGCGAGGCTCTCTACTTATGGACACAACGAGGTCGCGGCCGAGGCGACGATTCCTGCCTGGCGCCGGTTTCTGGCCCAGTTCAAGGATGTCCTTGTCATCCTGCTCCTGGTCGCCACTGCCATATCAGTCGTGCTCTGGGTTTACGAGCGCGATACGGCGCTGCCCTACGAGTCGATAGCGATCTTCGCCATCGTGCTGCTCAACGCGACGATGGGTTTCGTGCAGGAGTGGCGCGCCGAAGCTGCCGTCACTGCGTTGCGCGCGATGTCGGCGAACGAGGCCCAAGTGATTCGCAGCGGTGCGCGGCGCAGCGTTCCTGCCGCGGATCTCGTGCCGGGAGACGTGGTGCTGGTCGAGCAAGGTGACACCATCCCCGCCGACGCGCGGGTTGTGAACGCGACGGCGCTTCAGACGGCTGAGGCGGCGCTGACGGGCGAGAGCCTGCCCGTCTCGAAGGACCCCGCGCCGATCAGCGCCAATGCATCTCTGGGCGATCGCGACAACATGGTCTTCAGTGGTACCACCGCGACCTACGGGCGAGGGACCGTGGTGGTTACCGCGACGGGGATGCGTACCGAGATGGGACACGTCGCGGGGTTATTGAGGGAAGCCCCCGCGGAAGTCACGCCATTGCAGCGCGAGCTCGATCGCACCGGCAAGTTGCTTGGACTCGTTGTAGTCATCATTGCCGTGATCATGATCGTGACGATCATCCTGGTCGAAGGAGTGCGCGGGTTTGCCGGGATCGTCGATGTTCTCATCCTCGGCGTTGCGCTCGCGGTCGCGGCTGTTCCAGAGGGATTGCCCACGGTCGTAACCGCGGTGCTCTCTATTGGCGTTCAGCGGATGGCGCGTCGAAACGCAATTGTGCGCCATCTGGCAGCCGTCGAGACCCTTGGTTCGGCGAGCGTCATCGCATCGGACAAGACAGGAACGCTCACCCGGAACGAAATGACAGTGCGCGTCGTGGTCACCGCGAGCGGCCGCGTGTCGTTCGGCGGATCCGGCTACGCGCCCGAGGGAGACGTCCGCAGCGAAGACGGTGGGGCGATCGATGGCCCGCTCCGCTCGGAGCTGGAACGCGCGCTCGCGGCGGCAGACCGCGCGAGCAACGCCAGCGTGCGAGAGGAGAACGGCCACTGGATCGTCGAGGGAGATCCTACCGAAGGCGCGCTGCTCGTTGCCGCGCGTAAAGCGGGACTGCGCGCCGACGCGTTGGAGGCCCGGCTTCCTCGTCTCGCCGAAGTCCCGTTCTCCTCGGAGCGAAAGCTGATGTCGACGCTGCACATCGACAAGGAGCGAGGCGACAAGCAGGTAGTCTTCACGAAAGGGGCGCCCGACGTGGTGCTCGCGCGCTGCTCGCGCGAGCTGGTCGGAGCAGAGCCGAGGCCGCTCACGCCGGAGCGCCGCGCCGCCATCAAGCAAACCAACGAAGCGTTGGCCGACCAGGCGCTCCGAACGCTGGGCGTTGCGATCCGGTATCTGGCAGAGGACGTACGGATCACGCGTGCGAGCGGCGTCGAAGCGTCCGTGGAGCAGGACCTGGTATTTGCGGGACTGATCGGCATGATCGACCCTCCTCGCCCCGAGGCGAGCGACGCTGTCGCGCGAGCGAAACGAGCGGGAATTCGACCCCTGATGATCACCGGCGATCATCCGCGCACCGCAGCAGTGATCGCGCGTGAGCTTGGAATCTCCATGGACGGCCGCACGATCACCGGGACCGAGCTCGACCTGCTGAGCGACGAGGCGCTGACACGCACCGTTGCCGACATCTCGGTCTACGCGCGCGTCAATCCGAATCACAAACTGCGAATCGTCAAGGCGCTGCAGGCTGATCGTGCGATTGTCGCGATGACGGGGGATGGCGTCAACGACGCGCCGGCCCTCAAGGCTGCCGACATCGGCATCGCGATGGGCATCATGGGCACGGACGTGTCGAGAGAGGCGGCCGACATCGTACTAGCCGACGACAACTTTGCGTCGATCGTCGCGGCGGTGGACGAGGGGCGCGCAATTTTCGCGAACATCCGAAGCTTCCTGCGCTATCTGCTGTCGTCCAATATCGGAGAAGTGCTGACGATGTTCTTCGGCGTCGTGTTTGCCGCCCGCATCGGCCTGCCGTCGGAAAGCGGCGTCGTTGTTCTTCCACTGCTCGCGACGCAGCTTCTCTGGATCAATCTCGTCACCGACGGCGCACCCGCGCTCGCCCTCGGCGTCGACCCGGCCGAGGCGGATCTGATGCGACAGCCGCCCCGACCAAACGGCGAGCCCGTCATCACCGCCGAGATGTGGCGTGGCATCTTTTTCACAGGGATCATGATGGCCGCGTTGACGCTCCTGGTGCTTGACGCGTCGCTTCCGGGAGGCCTGGTGGACGGCGACGGCAACCTTCGTTACGCGCAGACAATGGCATTCAACACTCTCACTCTCGCGCAGCTGTTCAACGTATTCAACTCACGCTCTGACCACCAAAGCGCGTTTGCGCGGCTTTTCTCGAATCGTTGGGTGTGGGGGGCTGTCGGTCTTTCGCTCATTCTCCAGGCCGTGGTGCTCTACGCGCCGGCGATGCAACAGGCGTTCGGCACGGTCGGGTTGCGGGCGAGTGATTGGCTTCGTTGTCTCGCGGCGGCGAGCGTGGTGCTCTGGTTGAGGGAAATATTAAAGATGTTGGTGCGTCGGGCCCACCGAATGCCCAATAAGGGATGACGTTTCTACAAACGCCGCGCGATCGAGCGGGCCTTCTCATCCTGGCGCTCGGCGGCGCCGTACGCGACGAGTCTTGCTCTCGCCTCAGTTGGGCGCAGACATCGACAGACAAAGGCCAAGGTGGCACAGGAAGCCTGTGCCGCCGTGAACGCTGTCGGTAACATTCGTCGTGATCCCTGTCATCTCCGTATCAAACCTGGGCAAGCGTTACGGCCGCACCGTTGCCGTTGACGACGTCTCGCTCGAAGTGTTCGAAGGCGAGATCTTCGGGCTGATAGGGCCGAACGGCGCCGGCAAGACGACCACGATGGAGTGTGTAGAGGGTAACCGCGTTCCCGACAAGGGAACGATTTCGGTGCTCGGCCTAAGTCCAAAGCGCGATGCCAACGCGCTCAGACAGCGGATCGGTGTGCAGCACCAGGAGGCGCAGCTCCAGAAGCGGATCAAGGTCTGGGAGGCGGTGGACCTTTGGCGGTCGCTCTACCCCCGTGTCGTAGATTCTGACACGCTCCTCGCGCGGCTTGGGCTCGAAGCCAAGCGCGACGCATGGTTCATGACGCTCTCGGGCGGCCAGAAGCAGCGCCTCTTCATCGCGCTGGCGCTCATTCACGAACCCGAGGTCGTGTTCCTCGACGAGCTCACCACCGGCCTCGACCCGCAGGCGCGTCGCGCGATCTGGAGCCTCGTGACCGGCATCAGAGATCGGGGCACGACGGTGTTCCTCACGACGCACCTGATGGAAGAGGCCGAAAAACTCTGCGATCGCGTGGCCATCATCGAGCACGGGCGCATCATCGAGTTGGGCACGCCCGCCGATCTGGTTCAAAAGCACTGCCCCGAGCGGACTGTGGTATTCACGAGCGATGATACCAGTGTCGCTGAGCGGCTTCAGGGGCTGGGCGCCGTCGAGCGCGCCGAGGGGGGCGGGGCGACGTACACGATTCGCGGGGCGGGCGACGACTTCGTGACCGATGTGATCAACATCATTGCGCGCGAGGGCATTCGCGTGCGCGGCTTCCGTACCGAGATCCCGACGCTCGAGGATGTGTTTCTGAAGCTGACCGGCCACGGGATAAGGGACTGAATGCGACCTCAGTTCCTGCGGGGATTCTGGAAGCTCACCTGGCTCGAGACCAAGATCTTTGTCCGCGAACCGATGGGGTTCGTCGGGGCGCTCGTGATGCCGCTGCTTGTGTTCATCGTATTGGGGCGCGCGTTCGGCGCCGGTAAACCCGTGGCTGCGCCGAAAGTCGACATTCCCTTCAACGTGGCCATCCTCGCGGCTGTATTGATCGCAATCAGCGCAGTGCAATCGCTCGTGGCGATCATCTCCATCTACAGGGAAGGAGGCATCCTCAAACGCCTCCGCTCGACGCCGCTTTCGCCAGTGACGATCATGGGTGCGCAGGTCGCCGTAAAGCTCGTTTTCACGGTGATCAGTCTCACGCTGCTCATGCTCGCCGGGCGGCGGCTTTTTCCGGGAGTCATGAAGGTGAACGTGTTCAGCTTTACCCTGGCCGTGCTCCTCAGCACTTTCAGCATCCTCTCGCTCGGCTTCGTGATCGCCAGCCTCGTGCCGACGGCGCGATTCGCCCAGCCCATCAGCGCTGCCGTGCTCTATCCGATGCTGGCCCTGTCGGGGCTGTTCTTTCCAGTCGAGCGGTTTCCGCGCGCGCTCGAGGCGCTCGCGTATCTGCTCCCGACCACACACGCCGTGGCGCTCCTCGAGGGGGTGTGGGATGGATCGGGCTGGGGCGCGCACTGGGTGAGCGCCGCGGCGTTGCTCGCGCTGTTCGCTGGGTACACAGCCCTCTCGACCAAGGTCTTCCGCTGGGAATGATTTGGAGGTGCAGCACGTTGCTGTTGTCGCTCGCCTTATCATGGGAGGCGGCGGGACAGCGGTGCACTCGACCATCCAGCGCTAGTCCCACCTGCATCGACTTGTTTTCGTTTTGCTCGCATTCCGAGCGGGAGGATTATTCCCGCGAGTGACTTCTATTGAGTCCTCAGGGCCAGTCGGGCTTGCCAGTAGTCATGGCAGCAACCTGTCACGGAGCTGACTTCCTCGGCGAGTGGTCGCGCGCGCCTGACGCACGATCAACGTCTGAGGCGCGCGAAACGTATATTTCGTGACCCGCCGACTGACTCCGCTGCCCCATAGCGAGCTTCGGCACCGAGCAACCTGCACCCACCACGGGGACCTCATGACCAAATACTCGCTTTCAATCCCAGCCGTTCTTCTGGCTGTCAGCTTCACCGCGCCGCACTCAGCCAGCGCGCAAACGTTCAAAGTCGCCAGGTTCAGCATCGGTGGTGATGGTGGCACCGACTATGTGACCGCCGAACCCGGCACAGGCCGTGTCTTCGTGTCACGTGGTACCCACGTCATGGTGATCGACGGTCGTACTGGCAAGGTGATTGGGGACATTCCTGACACCCCGCGTACGCACGGCATCGCGCTGGCGCCCAGGTCAAATCACGGTTTCACAACCAACGGCGGCGATTCGACCGTCACGATGTTCGATCTCAAAACCCTGGCCGTGATCAAGAAGACCCACGTGCCCAGCGGCGGCCTCGATGGAATCATGTACGATGACTTCTCTGATCGGATCATCCTCACGAATCACAGCCGTCCGATCGGAACCGCCACGGCGATCGATGCCGCGACCGGAGACATCGTAGGCGAGGCCCAGCTCGAGGACGACGCCCCGGAAGGCGCCGCCAGTGATGGCAAGGGCAGGATTTTCGTCAACAATGAGAGCAAGAACACGATGCAGGTGATCGATGTAAAGACGATGAAGGTGCTTTCATCTTGGCCCCTCGCGCCCTGCGACGGCCCGACCGGAATCGCGTTCGACCGCTCGTCCAATCGAATTTTCTCGGGCTGTGGGAAGACATCAGTGGTCATCGACCCCAGCTCTGGTCGGGTCGTGGCGACGATCGCGAACGGTGACGGAGTCGACGCGCTGGGTTGGGACGCCGCGGAAAAACTGATCTACATCCCGGCCGGGCGAGACGGCAACGTCACCGTCGTGCACCAGGATTCCCCGGACAAGTATACCGTGGTAGCCACCGTGCCGACCATGCGTGGCGCCAAGACGATCGCCGTCGATCCGGTGAAGCACATGACGTATCTCTTTCAACCTGAGTACGGACCGGCGCCGGCGCCGGCGCCGGGAGCGCCCGCACCAGTGCCGGGGCGCTGGCCTCCCCGCGGACCGGTGATCGGCGCATGGTTCTTCGCCATCAGTCACTGATGGCGAGCCTGCCTGGGACAGCACAGGCCCATGCATAGAAAGCAAGACCCCGCAAACGAGTTACACGTTTGCGGGGTTTTTCCTTGTCACTGTGCGGGAGTTCAGGGCCACTAGTTACAGGATGCCGCCACTCCGTACGCGGAAGTCGACGTTGTCCGCCATCCATTTCCAGAGCTCTGGCTGAGTCTCCGGCTTCGTGCCCGCGTGATAGTGCGAGCGCCAGGTGGCCATCACTTCGTCGTCGACGGTCCACATCCGCACTCTGCGGCGGGGAACCTTCTTCTCCCAGTGCACCGCCACCGTGGGGCGCGGATACAGAAGGCGAATCGTGGTGTTCTTCGAGAGGTACTCGAGACCACTCACGTTGATGTTCTTGTACTTGCTCAGGCTGTCGTTCTTTTCCGACGGCGTGTCCGGCAATCCGTCGGTGAGCATCACGATGTTGAGCGGTGAGAGCACCAGATTCTGCCGCTTCACGAGCGTCCCTACGCGTTCGAAGAACGGGTTGAAATCGGTGAGCCCATCATTCGACGGATACTCCTTCCTGAGAAACGCGGCGATCTGCGCGACGCTCATGTTCCGAAATGTGTCAATCGGCTGGAAAGACTTCGTCTCTCCCGGCTTTTCCCCGCCGAATGAGCCGACGAACACGGCCGTCGGCTGCTTCAGTCCACCCAGCCCGTGAATGTGGGCGTAGAGATAATTGGCCGCGAAGTCGATCGCGCTCTCGTAGTGGGCTTTACCCTTGAATGAGCCGCTGACATCGATCCCGATGACGAGCGTCGACCGAGCGACCCGTGCGCCATCCGCTGGTGGCGCGCACGCCACCCCTACGCTCAGTACGAGCGCCAGTGCAGCGCCGCGAGCTGTGGACATGTGCGATAGCCTCATCACGCTACCCTCGGCCTTGGATCGTGCGGGGTGAGCTTCCTCGCAACCGACTCCAACGTCTGGCGCGAATGCACCAACGGCGTGGCGGCGAGGACTTCCTCGAGCGACTTGAAAGGAAGTGAGAACATCGGCCGAGTTTTGATGGTGACAACCGCGAAGTTGATTGCGGATGCCAGGAGCTGAAGAACGGGGAGCGAAAGCAGCTCGAACATGCGCTTTGCTTCCTCGTGGAACCATGCGGTCTCCGCCTTGAGTGCATTGACCGGCTCTCGCCAGAGTCCTGGCTCGATCGCTCTCTCGATGGGGCGCGTTGCACCTTCATGCGGGACAGCCTGCCGCGACAGGATCGCGAGCAACGCTGGTGTTCCGAAACGACCGAACAGGAACCATGACATCCCGCGCACGCCCAGCCAGCCGAAGGAGGCCAATGCGAGGGTGGCGCCGATACCGAGCTGCACCGAGCCGCCCGACTGCTGGGCGATCCACGGTGTGATCGCGTCGATCAGCTCGCGGTAGAGGAAGATCACCTCGAAGAACATCACCGCGCTCTCGACGACGAGCATCTGCACTATAGTAGCCGTCTTCTTCGCCCTCACCGCTTCAGTGACGACCTGCACGCAGGCGAAGCTTCCCGCCACGAGCATGAACAGGAACATCCAGAGCAGCGGCGCCATCACGCGCGGGTTCGGATCGAACCCGGTGAGACTGCCAAACACTTCATTGAGTGTCGGCTGCAGCGTGAACGTGAAGATCGTCGCTTCGATCGCGCACCAGACGGTGAGGACCAGGAATGCGATCCAGGGAACACCGGGCTGGAAGTAACGTTCCGATGTCCAATTGAGCAGAGTGAGCGGCGAACGCAGCACGCCAAGCAGAATGTTCTTGACCATCAGGAAGGCGAAGCGCACCGAGCCGATGACCCAGCCAACGAGTGCGACGCCGACGCGAAGCATTCCTGTCCAGAAAAGCCAAATGCAGCGGCCAGCATCCCACCACGCCATGAGCATTGATGTGATGAAGGCACCGCGACCGGACCGGAAAGGAAGGGTGTAGATGGAGGCGACCGTGCACCACATACCGGCCGCGATTAGAAGTGCAGGCATCAGCAGGACGATGAATGCCAGCGTGCGACCGGCGGAATTTCCGCTCGCCCACGCCAGGGCTATCGTCGACTGCCACGCTGCGAGCCAGCGCATTGGCGCCAGCAATGTGAGCACCGCGCCTTGCCAATCCGCGGGGAATAGTTGCGCAAACGATTCGAACATAATGACCGACCTCGGTGGAGGTGTTCCAGCGTTCCCGCTGATGGCGCGGGAGGATAGGGGCCTGGTGGGAAACCAGAAGAAGGCACGTATTACTGCTTCGAGTCTGACGAGCGACGATATGTGCGGGAAACGCGGTCCGGAGGCTGTCCGCGAGGGCTCCCGGAAACGGACGAGTTGACCGTCTCTGATCGCCCTTTACCGGCTTATGGCCCTCGTCGATAAGACGAGCGCGGCGCCGCGCGGG
>DHJM01000037.1:70611-70904 GCA_002404335.1 Gemmatimonadales bacterium UBA4720 | reverse complement strand
ACGTGCACCAGTGCGAAACGCTTCGGATAGCGATTGAAAAAGTCAAGCGGATCGCCGCCGCCGAACACGACCCAGTACAGATCCATCTCGAAGTCGACCAGCGCCGGGTCCGTCTTGCTGAGCATCATGTCCAGCGGACGCACACCATCGACGGGCCTGATCTCGAAATCGTGATTGTGGTAGGCGAGCCGAAGTCCCTCTGCTTTTGCCTGTGGGCCCAACTGATTGAGGAGATCGATGATCTTGTTCCAGTCATCCACGGTTTTTCGCCGCTCCTCGGGGATATACGGCAT
>DHJM01000037.1:62112-70482 GCA_002404335.1 Gemmatimonadales bacterium UBA4720 | reverse complement strand
GCGAATTCGACTTCCTTGTACCCGATCTGCGCGACCTTGCGGAGTGTGCCCGGAAGATCCGCTTTCATCAGGTCGCGAACGGTGTAAAGCTGGAGACCGACTTTCTTGAGCTTTCGATGCGGCGCCAGGAGAACTCCATCGGCCAGGGCATCTCGGCTTGCGATCCCGATGGCGGCGACGCCGAGCGTAGCGAGGAATGTGCGGCGGGTGTGTAGTGTCACATGACTGGGGTGAGAGTGCAGCTAGTATGGAGAGCCGGCTCTCGCTCCGCAATCAAGCTGAAGAATGTGGGTGTGCGGTAAGGGAGTCCCCGGGAAGAGTCTCCCCTCCCGCAATCCACTCATCGTCCAGTCAGCTCCAGCCGAGTGTACAGGTAGCGTCCGTTTATCCGAACGGCGAAGCGGGCGACCGCGAATCGTGCCGCCCTGCGCCGCCGTTGTTTGCGGGGTGAAGATGAGGGCGAGGACGGGGAGGGCGAAAAGGACCAGCAGCTGCCGGGGGGAGCGTCGCATAACACCTCGTCTATTGGGAGGGATATCACAGACCGTGAAAAGACGCTGCGCTGGAAGAGATATCGCGGACCGCGAAGAACGTTAAGCCGGGAGGATATCGCGGACCGCGAAAAGACCTTACGCCCGAACCAATGCTCTGCAAGTCAACGGATCGGCCGAGACTGTTTGAACGCGTTGGCCCGATGATACGAGCGCTAAGTGGCCGCGATGCGACGTTAACCCCAGCAGAGCGCATTCGGGTGCAGAAATTCTGATTAAACGATGGGTAGCCATTTTGCAGACATAATCGTCTTGAAAGAGAATCTTCACAGACACTGGGGACCCATGAGAACCAAAACCATACTATCCATTTCTTTACTGTCGTTCGCTGCCTTGAGCAGCGCGTGCTCGCGCCACAAGGTTGCGGCCGCACCTACTCCTACCGTGTCTGCTGATCGTGCCGCCAGCGATGCGGCCGATCGCGAAAACGCGAAGCTCCGTGCCGATGCAGATCGTGCCGCGAGTGAGCGTGAGGAAGCCGCGAAGACCCGGGCGACCGATCAGAGCGCGATCACCACGCCCGTTTTCTTCCAGTTCGATCAATCGACGATCACGGATGAAGGAATTCGCCTCCTCGATCAGAAGGTGGACGCGCTTCAGAGGAACCCATCTGTTCGCGTCCGCGTCGAAGGCAACGCTGACGACAGCGGCTCCGACGAGTACAACATGGCGCTGAGCCAGCGTCGTGCCGCGATTGTCAACCGTTATCTGACGGATCGTGGAGTCGATGCGTCGAGACTTCAGATCGTGAGCTACGGCGAAGAGAAACCCGCCTGCAAGATTTCACGCGACGACGACTGCCGCGCGAAGAACCGGCGCGACGAGTTCGTGATCACGTCGGGCATGTAAAGCTCCTGAAGCGAAAACGCCCCGTCCGGTTTGTCCGGCGGGGCGTTTTTTTTATCATGTAAGTGTGCCAACGAACACGACTTGTGAACCCGCCACTGGCCTTGGCGAGTGGCGGTTCTTTTTGTTACCTAGTGGGGCGAGTCGGTTGGATTTTCAAGATTGATCGTGTAGACAAACAGCTGGAGAATTGTTTTAGAACATTTTAGAACAACCGCCGTCATCGGTGTGTTTTTTGCTATGGTGTTGCCTTGTAGATTCTGCTTTTTGCAGCGCGGGAGAATCGACGCATTGCCTCTTCAGTCAGGCGCCCGCGCGAGAAATTCTCGGACCTACGGCCGATTCAAGGAACAATCGGCCGCTCACGACGGATCACGCAATGTGAGTGTCAAAGCGCGCCCAGTTTCCGGCTCCTGATCGCCGGCCCATCTCGCTTCGCGCCGAAAAAACCAACAACTGAAAATGCCAAGAGAATTGACTCGGTGCAAAATTCCGCGCCCGGCTCACTTCAGCCATTGGCTCGTCGAAAATCACTAGAACTCAACGGAGTTTCATCAAATGTACGCGCGCAATTTCCCGATACATCTAGTACGGGCGCTCACTCCGCCCAGATTTGCCGCAACCGCCCTCGTCGCATTGGCAGCCCTGCTTTCCGCGGCGTGCAGCGAACCCACCGCCCCCATCAACTCGGCACCGCACGTCTCTCGCTCGAGCGTCGAGCTGTCGGCCGCGGCGTCGAATTTCCTCGTACTCGCCAACACGGCGGTGACCTGCACCGGCGGAACCATTGCTGGAGACGTGGGCACCTTCGTCGCCGCACCGACCGGCTCTGTCACGCAGACCGGTTGCCCAATTACGGGGCAGGTTCGCGTGGGCGATGAAGTCGCCAACCCGGCTTTCAATAACTTCCTCAGCACGTACGCGGCGCGCGCGCCCAAGCCGGAGGACGTCTGCACGACATTGACCGGCACACTCGCTGCCCGGACGCTTTCCCCCGGATCCTACTGTTTCGATGCCGCTGCTACAGTGACGGGCGTGTTGACGCTCGACGGCCCCTCCGACGGGGTCTGGAACTTCAGCATCGGGACCGGTGGAGTCGGCGCGCTCACGGGCACCGGCTTCTCGGTTGCCATGTCCGGCGGCGGCCAGGCGTGCAACGTGACGTGGTGGGTCGCCCAAGCCACGACCATGACTGATTCAAACCTCGTCGGCACGATTCTCGGCGGGGCGGGCATCACCCTAACCCGTGGAACGTTCCGCGGCAACGCCTCGGCTAAAGCCGACGCGACGATCACCGGCACCGCGGTGACCGGCTGCGCCAGCTAGGGCAAGAGCAAGATTACCATGACGCGGGAAATGGGCGAGAGGGCCGCCATTCGGGCCCTCGAACCCACCCCACTCTCCGAATGACGACGACGGCGGGGCGTCGTCTGGCCCCTGAGTCCTCCCTCTTCTGCTTATAGGAGCGTTTCATGAAAACATCACCTCAGGCTCTCTGGGCTGCATTTCAGGAGTCGTTTTGTGCGGCTATTCAATCCGTGGAAGAGGTCCGCCTGGCCGAAATTTGGGCTACCCAGTACACCCGTTCCACTCACTACGCCGACGAACTTCTAGAGTGCGTCGCAAGAGATCTGGGGCTCGACTTCAAGCGAGAATCCTCGAGGGAAGATTATTCGATGTGGGATTGTCGCTCCGATAGCGAACCGACGCCACTGGTTTTTATCGAATCGGAGAACCACGCCACCGGGGCTGACCGCGAGGTGAAAACGCTTTGCTGCCTGGCGGCCCCATTAAAGGTCCTCATCACGGCTGGCGAATGGGAGGACGTAATACCGCGCTGGCGTGACGGCGGACACCGCTCCACCCTGGTCACTCGATGGCGCAGCATTCGATCTGCTTACCATGCGGCGTGGCCTGATCAAGGAGTGTTTGGCGTCCTGGTTGGCGAGAGCGACCCGGATGGCGTTCTTAGATTTCACGGATTCGAACTCGATGTTGAGACAGCTTCACCGGCTGATCATCGCGTTTTGTTAGAGCTACCAACGATTATCTACCCTATAGCGGCGACTGTCTTCAGAACGCAGAACAATAGGCGGTCAACTGATCGCCAAAATGTAGGAGCAGTATAAGGTCGACTTAGGCCCTCAGCGCGCTCGTCCACTGGACAGGCATAGAGATCAGCGTCGCCTTGGCTCTCAATGCCTCAGACGTCGATTGGTATCGGCGAGAAGTTCGCAGGTCGGTCGGGTGTATGGCCGCTTTTCCGTCCCAGCGAAGAGGAAGTGCGAGGCTGGGAGGCAGTCGTCGCCGCGCAGGAGCGAGCCAGAAAGACTCGCCGAGTGGCCATGTCAAGTAGATCGCGGTTAAATCAGAAAACGAACAGCCCGACTACACTGCTGACTACACCATGAAAAACGGTCGCTTCACGAAGACCGCAACCCATTGAAGCATAGGTAGCTGGGGGGAGACTCGAACTCAATCATTCTATCGTCAGTATACGTGTTTCGCTGCTGTTGCTGACATTGTGGATCTCCTTGGTTCGGGCCAATACGCTTTCCGTATAGTTACGGTAATACGGTTTTCGTATTGCGCAACAGGCAATCCGTTCCTACCTTGGAGGTATGGCCCCATTAGAGCTCAATCTGCGAAAGCACCGCGAGGGAAAGGGTTTGAGCCAGGCCCAGCTCGCGAAGTTGGCCCGGGTACGTCAGGCGGCTATCTCTGATCTCGAAACCGGGAAGCGCCGGAGCGTGGATCTCGACGCCTTAGACCGGATCGCGAAGGTGCTGGGTTGTGAGCCCGGGGATCTCCTCGGGCGGGAGAAAAGGCGAGTGAAGAAATGAGCGGTAAGCGAAGCCGTGAGCCGCGGCAGGAGTGGATCGCTGAGGTGCATCTTCCGCCCGAGACGCCCCAAATGATCCCCTTCCACTTCAGTTCCGTCCAAAAAGCCCAGGCTGCATGCGAAGAGCACTGGACACTGGAACGACTGAATCACGCTGGCGCTAGCGACCGACTTCACTGGATGCTGCACGGAGAGGATTTGTGGATTGCGGCCCTCGGCAGCGTCTCTTACAAAGTCTTTCGGAAAGCTTAAAGCGCGACCATAAACCGGATCGAGCAGGGTCACGCCGAGTCAGTCACTTTCGAGACGGTGAATCGGCTTGCCCGTGCGCTCAAGGTGGACGCTGACGTGCTCGTCACCTTCGAGAAGTAGAACCCGACGACGGCTATTTTACTTTTCTCTGGGTGCTGAGTTAGCTATCGCCGGGGGAAGGAGGATCGCTGAACTGCGGCCAGCAGCTCCTCTCCACGCAGCGGGTTGAATTGTCCTTCACTCAAGCGGCTGGCCTTTTTCGTGGTTTGAAAAGGGGTGCGGCTATTGGCAATGTTCTGTTGTATTGCGCGGCGGCCGTGTGCGCTCTCGTTCTTGCCTCGTCTCGCCACCGCGCTTGCATCCCAGCAACAACAGCCCAAGACTCAGAGGCAGTCTGAGCCAGCGCTAGAACGGTCGGGTCATTTGGCGGTGAGCCGGCAGCTATTAGTTCTCTCTTTTGGGCCTCTGCAGCGAAACCCTCTGCCATGACCTGAGAGATCGTCTCGAAACGCTCAAGCTGTTCGGCGTGTCTAGCGTCTGCCGCCTGCCCGTCCTGCGCCCATTCAGAGCGGTTGGTGGCTAGCTCTTGATCATCTCGCTCACGATCACGGTGAATGGACCTGAGCTCTAGCTGAGCCAGGACGAATGCCAGCGGTTCACGGTGAAGGTGCAAAATCCTTGGCGGGCGGGAGGTAGTAGCTACATGTAGGTACCCTATTTATGCGATTGCATCGGCTAACCCGATTGCGTTTCCTCCCATAGTCGATGGCCCGAGTAGAAACAGGGAGCGCAAACGCCCGAAAAGCCGATTTACATCTATCTCGGGAACGGCAGCTTCAGTCCTGAGAATGCGAGACGCAGACGCTTAATGGTCCTGGGCAATCCCGATCCTGTTCGCAGTGCGCCAGACGCGCGTGCTGGCAGGCGATTCGCCGAGGATGAATACTTGCTACGACACAATGACGAGTGCGATGGAGATATGATTAGTCTCGAGGAACCAGACGAAGCGATGTGGGAAAAGCTTCGACAGTTCATCGTCGCGGAACGTGGCTGGTGAACACGACTACCGAGCATCGGGCGCCCGAGCTGCATCCCCCATTCCTCGACGCAGCGTGATCCGTCAGACGGCCAAGAAGCCGCGCTAGTCGCTGAGCGTCGGCTTGAAATACTCCCCCACGCAATGGAGACTCATATCGTGATCCAGATGCTCCGTCCCCAACTTCCTCCCTCCTGCTCCCGCCATCTGTTCGTTAACGTAGGCAATCACTTGCTCGACCTGAAACCCGTCCGTCTTGAGTTGCCGGACCAGGTTGCAGCACGCATCGGCCAAGGCTAAGTGAGCGACACTCGCGCCAGCCCTGACCGCCGATGTATACTCGGTGATAAATGTGTCCGTCGCGTTCACAGTGATCCCTGATTCCAACCCGCAACATAGTTCTTTGGCCGCAGCAGATCAGGTATCGTTGGAGTTTGGCAAGCTGCCGTAGTATCGCTTGATACACCAAACGACCGCCTGATCAAGAAGTTGTTCTTGGTCCGTGAGGCGGTCGCGATTGAATGTTGCGGTTATGGTTGTACCGCCGAAAATAGCCTCCTTTACAGCTATGATCACCTTTTCGGGAAGAGCGCCGGCGGATTTCATCATGTCGACCAGGGCGCACACGAGCCCGTGGACTTTCTCGAGCGGAACCCCAGGTTGTCTGGCCGCGGCGGCTAACTGGGCCTTGAGCACGTTTATATCATCGACGCTGACATCGTGCTCAGTCATTGGGCGCAATGTCCACCACGGTTCAGCTTCTCGCAAGCGTACATTTTGTACCAAGAACGGGCGCTTTCACCCTCTTGCAACGGGTGGCTCATAATCTGCGAGACCGTTGGAAAACAACCGCTGAAGGGTCGAGCCTTGGATTCGCCCGAAAATAAAAAGCCCTCGAAGCTCCTGTTCGGCGGGGACAGAACTCGCACGGAGGCGGCCCGGAACGACATTGCATGGCGGCTCCGAAAGGTGTGCAGCGACCTACCCGAAGACGAGTTTCAGGCGCTGGTTGAGAAGCTGCTGGAGAACCGACTCCGACATGGCGGGTCCTAGCGCCGTGAAAGCCGCACACCGACTTTTTTTTCTCGCTCAGCTTCAAGGGGATTGACCTTCTCGACAACGGCATTTCTGGTGAGCTCACCCGTAGTCAGTTGCTTGCACTCCCCGAGGCAATCGCAACGGGGTTCCGCGAGGCAAGAAGGATCGGGCTTCTAGGCTAACGACAACCCAAAGAAACGCCCGCTGGCGTTTCACAGATGGCCAACGGGCAGAATAAGTGGGCGCTTCGTGCGGTCCTGAGCCTCCGCGCGCTCTCGGTCACGTGGGTCGATGGCGACGGGCACCGAGCCACCACCAAAGCATCGGCACGATAAGCACCCAAATCGCAAGTCCAAGTACCAGCCATAGCATCCCCGTAAAGGCTTGATCGGAAGCTGACGCGCGAATGCCCCTGGCAGCGGCAGTATCAGGAGGCAGCCCAAGGGTAGCATTCCCATACTCCACATCGATCGCAAAGGCATACTTGTGCGTTCCCCCATCTGGTTGGGGTGTAACGACAATAAGTCTTTTCGTTATGCATTGCCGCGCGCTGGACGCCGCCCCAAGGCGGCGATTTGAACCGCAGACAGATCCAACCGCGTTAGAGACGGTACAAGTCCCTAGCAATGATTGCTATTGCTATTGTGGGAAAACCGGGCACTGTGAAGCATTAGGTATTTGACGCGCGGGACTTCCCACCAGCCCGCACCCCTGATCTGCCCGCAAGGCAAGGCAGCATCCCGGCGCTTCTGGCGACGCCTTTCTGGCCGCCACGTGGACCTGATCACGGAAAGCAGTATCGAGGGCGAATGCGAGGGGTTCGGCAGCGATCGAGTTTTTGAGCTCGTTAATGGCCAAAAATGGCAGCAGACCGATTACAGGTACAAATACCGTTATCGATATCGGCCTTCCGCTCGGATTTGGCGCGACGCAAGCGGTGACTACATCGAGTTAGAAGGCATGGACGAGTTGGTTCGAGTCCGCAGGTTGTAACCTAGGGCCAAGCGGGAGAATTTATGACGATCAGCAAGAGCGGTCTCGAGATCGAGACGAAGGGCAAGATGGAGGAAACCGAGGGCAGGTTTCGTGGTTATTTCGTTAAGGCTACGGCCGACACGATCGAGCACCAGAAAGGTTGGGCCGAGAAAGCGAATGGCAAGATCCAGAAGGATTTCGGCAAGACCGAGCGTAAGGGGTAAGGCACACTGAGCCACTAGCAATGCCAGCGCAAGCGAGAGTCCTGTCGCCGGACAACCAGTGGCGAATTGATGTCGTAGCTTTTTCAACGAGGGTGCCGCTCGTCTATAAGAGTGCGGGCGTGCGTGCAAAATCCTACCATTGGGAAATGAAACGCTGGTTGTTTTTCCCTCTAGGTATGGGGTGGGTTGAGCGCGCGATTCCATCCCTTTCAGTCTCGGCTCACATCACGGGCACGCCTGTCGCGAACGGTGGGACGGGCGTCATGGATCGGGCTCACGGCAGTAACAACGTGAGCGACGTTTCTGCGTCAATCGAAAGATGGGGGAACGCGACATTTTACGAACGAGTAGCGAACGACCCCACATCGGTGGGTGTGAACCCCATTACCGATATCACGGCGGTTAGCGGGAGTATGCGTGCTGGTCTGGCGAGCTTTGAGAAACTCTCCGCACAGGTCTCGTGGCCGTGAGTGCGCCCCAACCGAACTGGTATTCGTAACGCGAGGCGCAGACTCGCAACTCGTCGCGGGACAGCGCTGCCCGTTTCCCGCCAGCGCCCAAGTTCTTCCGGCAGGCTCGGCATGATCACCGTCGCCCTCATCGAGG
>DHJM01000037.1:58989-62054 GCA_002404335.1 Gemmatimonadales bacterium UBA4720 | reverse complement strand
GGCGATGCTGAAGGAGGCGAACCCGCGGGTCGTCCTCCTTGATATCGGCCTGCCGGACACGAACTGCCTGCACATCGCCGAAACCGTTCGGACGGAGATGCCGGATTCCCGAGTCATCGTCATGGACCTCCTTCCGGTGCACGAGGAAATCGCCGAGTTCGTGAACGTCGGTGTCGCCGGGTTCATTCTCAAGGATGCGACGTTCGAGGACTTTGTCGGGACCATCCGATCCGTGGCCGATGGCGCGCAGGTCTTGCCGCCTCGGATGACTGGCACCCTGTTCTCCCAGATCGCACAGGCGGCCGTCCAACGAGGCGTGGCGGTGGCTCTCGAGGCGTTGCGCATGACGCAGCGGGAGCGCGAAGTAATCGAGCTCATCGGAGTTGGGATGAGCAACAAGGAAATCGCAAAGCGCTTGGACATCGCCACCGACACCGTGAAGAGCCACGTGCGCAACGTGATGGACAAGCTGGCCCTTCACTCGCGCCTGCAGATCGCGGCCTACGCGCACGACCAGGACGACTAGCGGGCCGGTCGCTCCCTGCATGTCAGCACCATTTCAGAAGCTCCCCCTCACGTAACAACTGGTTAATTGAGGATATCATTTGTCGGGAAGGCCACAGTGTACAGCAAAGATTCCCTGAGTCTGGAAGAGGATGAGTTGCGCGCCAAGTTCGACGCTACGACTCGCGCGGATGATGTCGTCCGACGCGATGAGGTCTGGCCAAAGTTGGGGCAAGCCCGGCTAAGGGCCGCTCAGAACAAGCGGTCTCTATATGTAGGGTTCGCCTTGGGGAGAATCGAGCGTCCGCCGTTGCATCGTGCCTCGTGCGCGATCTCAAGCGCATCGCGTGGGTTCGGAACCCCCGAGGCAAAATGTATCCGCCTGTGATCCACGCGGATGCTCCATGCACTCTCCTATTTGAGATGGGCAACCTACCTCCCTGCGAGCGCGGACCAGACCATCCGCACGATGTTGGAGGTTACGCCGATGACTTAGACAACGAGAGCGAATTCACCGAGCCCGCCATGAAAGAGCTGCGCAAACGCGCGGGACCGCAACCGAAAGTGTAAGCCTTTTGTTACTGTTCCCGATACCGAACTGCCGACTACAGTAACAAAAGCGACCCCGCACCCGACGTATTCAGCGCGGGCGCTTCCATGTCTCCTCGATACTGACGGAGTCGGAAGGCTGCTCGGAACGCGTCACCACCGCTATCCTAACGGCGTGTGGTCCACACGAGACGATGGTACTGACCAGCGAAGCCTCTGGCCCGCTTTGCGCCTTTTTCACCAGGATGCACTCGGGTTCGTCTGCGAGCTGTCCGAGCGCGTCGTTCGTTTTAGAGCGGACGCTGCAGCGTCCGCGAGAGTAGCTGGGGGGAGACTCGAACTCCCGACCCCGGCATTATGAGTGCCGTGCTCTAACCAGCTGAGCTACCCAGCCATGCTACAAATCTGCGCAACTGTGTGACGCCGGTGAAGCGCTCCCGGTTACTGACACAAACGGCCAGCCCTTTCGGGCCGGCCGCGTGCTTGAGTGGCGGGGGCGGGATTTGAACCCGCGACCTTCGGGTTATGAGCCCGACGAGCTACCAGGCTGCTCCACCCCGCGATAAGAGGAGCAATCTACGCTAGCTCAGCATCAAGTCAACTGATTGACTTTGCTTTCGCGTCCTATTTTCGGTTGCTGCTGTCAGGCGCCTCGCCAAAGCGATAGAGAATCTCCTTGTCGCCGCGCACCATCCCGAATTCCTCGCGCGCGATCCGTTCCTGGGTGGCGCTGTCGCCCTTCACCAGCTTGAGGAACCGACCTAGGGAATCGACCTGCCGCTGCAGGGAATCCACCTCGCGCGTGAGGGTCCGCGTTCGCGACTGCAGCACGTAAAGGTCTCGCGTACTGTATTCCCCGCCCTGCACCGCGAAAAAGAGCGCGACGGCGATGAGCGCCCACCAGACATATCGCTTCATCGAGCTACGCCGGTCGCTTCATCGGACTACTCCAGGCCGTAGATCGAGCCGCCAGGGTATTCCGCCACAGCACCAAGCTGCTCCTCGATCCGCAGGAGCTGATTGTACTTGGCCACACGGTCGGTGCGGCTCGCCGACCCGGTCTTGATCTGACCCGCTCCCGTCGCAACCGCGAGATCGGCGATGAACGTGTCCTCGGTTTCGCCCGAACGATGCGAGATGATGGACTGATATCCGTTAGACCGCGCCATCTCGATCGCCTCGAGCGTTTCCGTCAAAGTGCCGATCTGATTGAGCTTGATCAGGATCGCGTTCGCAACGTCCGATTCGATTCCGCGCGCGAGACGCTCGGTGCTGGTGACGAAAATGTCGTCGCCGACGAGCTGCAGGCGATCGCCAAGGGCCGCCGTAAGCTTGGCCCACCCTTCCCAGTCGTCTTCGGCGAGTCCGTCCTCAATCGAAACGATCGGATATTCATCCAGCCACTTCCGGTACAGCTCGATCATTCCCTCAGAATCGAGAGTGCCGGCTCCGCTCTTTTTGAATGTGTAAGTTCCATTCTTGTAAAGCTCCGATGCCGCTGGATCGAGCGCGATCGCAATCTCCTTTCCCGGCGCGTAGCCGGCCGCCTCGATCGCCTCGACGACGACGCGCAGCGCTTCCTCGTCGTTCTTGAGATCGGGCGCGAAGCCGCCCTCGTCACCCACACCGGTCGAGAGCTTCCGCTTCACCAGCACTTTCTTGAGCGCGTGAAACACCTCCGCCCCCATGCGGAGCCCCTCACGAAAGCTCGTCGCGCCAACCGGTACGATCATGTACTCCTGGAAATCCACAGTGTTGGTCGCGTGCGCGCCGCCGTTCAAAATGTTCATCATCGGCACCGGTATCGTGCGCGCCATCGGGCCACCGAGGTAGCGATAGAGCGGGAGGCCGACGTCCATTGCCGCCGCGCGCGCCGTCGCCATAGACACCGCGAGTATCGCGTTGGCGCCGAGCTTCCCCTTGTTGGGCGTGCCATCGAGCTCGATCATGGTGCGGTCGATCACGATCTGATCGCTCGCCGACAGCCCGCTGAGCGCGGGAGCGATTCGCTC
>DHJM01000037.1:57559-58907 GCA_002404335.1 Gemmatimonadales bacterium UBA4720 | reverse complement strand
AGGGCTTCGTGCTCTCCAGTCGATGCGCCGCTCGGCACAGCGGCCCGGCCGAATGCGCCGCTGTCGAGCATGACATCGGCTTCGATGGTCGGGTTGCCGCGGCTGTCCAAAATTTCGCGCGCCTTGATCTCGATTATGCCTGACATTTTTTTGTTAGAGGGCCTGAGTTGTTGGGGATTCTCGTGCTGCCTGCGTTGGTGCGGATGCTTGTGCTATCGTGTTTCGGTTGGTTGTGTCTCGGACGAAACAATCTCGACCGATGAGGGAAGCCGCGTTGCCATCTCGGGCAGCGCTTCGACGCCGTACAGGTCGCGCATAGCGTCCGCCATCCTCGCTCTTACCGTTTTCATCAGCGTCTCGCGGTGGTCGTAGTCGACTCCGGTCGTGCTGACGGGCTCGAGCAAATGTACATCAACTGTGCCCGAATGAACCCAAAGTGAGCCCTTTGGCATGATCTCGATCGTCCCATGCAGGATGATCGGGACGATGGGCACCCCAGCGGCGATCGCCAGCACGAACGGTCCCTTCTTGAACGGGCGGAGTGGATAGGCATTTCCGCGCGTCCCCTCCGGATAGACGACAACGGATTTGCCGCCGCGGATTCGCTCTGCCGCGACGTCATAGGCGCCGAACGCGGCCTTCCTGTTGTCGCGCTGGATCTCGATCATCCCCGCGGCGCGCATCGCCCGCCCGAAAATCGGCACCTTGAAGAGCTCGGATTTCGCCACGAACCGGTTTCGTGGCAGCGTGCTGGCGAGCGAGGGAACGTCGAACCAGCTGACGTGGTTGGAGGCGAAAATGTGGGGCTCGCCGCTATTTACGTTCTCCATTCCGTGGACGCGTACCTTGATCCCGACCATGAACAGCACCGCCTGCGACCACCAGCGAGGGACATTGTCGTAGATGCCGCCCGGCTTGTCCTCAATGCCGAGTAGCGCCGCAATTATGACGGCGAGGCCGAGGACAACGGTTGCTGCGGCCGCCGTAGAGTAGAGAAGAATCGTTCGAATAAAAGACATCATTTGTCGCGAAAGTGATCGAAGCCAGGTGGAGCGGTGATGCGCTCACCGCCCTGCAGAAGAACAATACCAGTGGTACCGGCAACAACCCGGCCGATCTCCGTGAGATCGAGCCCGAATTCCTCTGAAAACTGGCGGGTGTCGATCTCCGGCGCAGTGACGACGATCTCGTATTCCTCCCCCGAGCTCGCCGCCTGTACAGCCGAGACTCCATCGACGCGCGGGACCAGGTCGGCGTCGATCTCGATGCAGACTTTGCTTGCCGCCGCGATGTGGCCGACGTCCGACATGAGCCCGTCGGAGATGTCTATCGCCGACGTCGCTCCCCG
>DHJM01000037.1:56437-57453 GCA_002404335.1 Gemmatimonadales bacterium UBA4720 | reverse complement strand
GCGTCCGGTGACGTAAACCCGCTGGCCGACTTTGGCGCCCGAGCGCGCGAGGGGATGCGCCGCGCTGCCGAGCGCGGTAATGGTGAGCGAGAGCTCCTTGCCGGAGGAAAGGTCGCCGCCGACGATCGGACACAGGACGGCCGACGCGCCCTCGCGAATTCCCGTGGCGATCTCACGCGCCTTCTGCTTGTTGGGCTCCGGAAGCGTGAGCGCAATCAGAATCCCGAGGGGACGGGCGGCCATCGCGGCGAGGTCGCTGAGCGACGCGGCGGTTGCGCGGTAGCCGATCTCGAAGCTGTTGAGCCAGTCGCGTTGGAAGTGAATGCCTTCCACCGACGTGTCGGTGCTTACGACGAGGCGCTCCCCCACGGGAACGTCGATTACGGCGGCGTCGTCACCGATCCTTCGCGCGGCATTCCCCCATTCGGCGAGAAGGATCCGAACAATGTCGAATTCCTCGCCGGGTCCGAGGTCGAGATTGCGATCGTTGGCCGGACTGTCGGGGCTCATCGCGCCACTGCCGGCAGCTGAGCAAGCACCGGAGCCTCGGGTGGTGGCTCGATTTCGTTCCACGCCCGTGGCAGGGCGTAGAGCACGTCGTCCAGAGTGGTGCCGCGCACGAATTCGCAGAATTCCGCCGCGCGACCGTGCACCCACGCGGCGCAGCAGGCGGCGGCGGTCGCGTCCTGTGTCTGCGCCAGCATTGTTCCGGCAATTCCGTCGAGAAGATCGCCGCTACCGCCGGTGCCGAGCGCAGCCGTGCCTCTGGCGACTACGTGACGGTCTCCGTCGGGTGTGAAAATCACGGTCGGCGATCCCTTGAGAAGAACCGTGGCGCCGAGCTGGCGGGCCAGATCGAGACCTGCCTCGAACCTCTCGGCGAGAACGGATTTCACATCGATGCCGGCGAGTCTCGCGAATTCAGCGGGGTGAGGCGTGATTAGTGCCGGCCTTCCGTCGAGCAGCTTGCCAAGCGATTTCGTGTCGCCCTCGAACACGTTGAGCGCGTCGGCATC
>DHJM01000037.1:54633-56370 GCA_002404335.1 Gemmatimonadales bacterium UBA4720 | reverse complement strand
CGATTTACCCAGACCGGGTCCGATCACTACCGCGTGGGCCCACGTTGAGATCTCGGCCTTGATCTGGGTCTCGTTCGATGGCCAGTCGGTGATGAGGGCCGACGGCACAGCGGCCAGAACCGGACTCACGTTCTCCGGCCCCACGAGAACTCGCACCAGGCCGATTCCGCTGCGCAGGGCCGCGCGCGACGCGAGGACGACCGCGCCCGGCATTCCCTTTCCGCTCCCGACGATCGCGAGATGCTTCCGGGTTCCCTTGTGCGCGTCGAATCGGATTGGCGGAATCCGCGATCGCACCCACTCGGCGTCGACGAGCATCGGCAGCGGTGGTACTGACGTGGCGCGCTTCTTTCCAGCAGTCGCACGGGCGTATTCCAGCCCAATGTCCAGCGCCACGATGTCTCCGCAGAAATCTCTCGCCAGCAGCGTGCCGCGCTTTACTCCGCCAAAACTAAGAGTGAGATCGGCGACGACGCACGCCGAATGCTGGCCCGTCGTTGCATCGAGGCCGCTCGGGACATCGAGCGCGGCGACGCGGGCACCTCGCTCGTGCAACTCATTGATCGTCGCGATAGCTTCGCCGATTTTACCGCGCGGCTCACCCTCGAAGCCCGTGCCGAGCAGCGCGTCGATGACAATGGCGGCGCCATCGGGGGCCGAGTCCGCAAGCTTCACCGAATCGATCGCCGCTTCTCTTTCCGCTACCGCGTCGGGCGATTTCGCTGTTTTAGCCTTCGCTATTTCGACGACCGTGACCTCGACGCCGGAGCGAGCGAGCGTGCCGGCGACGACCCAGCCGTCGCCCCCATTATTCCCGGGACCGGTAAAGACGACGGCACCGCCAGGGAGACGGTCTGAATAGCGGCGCGAAATCTCTCCGGCTGCCGCGATGCCCGCGCGCTGCATCAACAAGCGTGAAGGGGTTCCTCTTTCACTGGCTGCCCGATCGCGCTCCGCTGATTCCCTGGCGCTGACCACCCACGCGGGCATTGGTGGGAAGTTGGTTTCTAAGCCTGCTGCGCGCAGTTCCAGGGGTAGTCGCGCTCGAATGCCAGATCGAAGTCGAATACGTCCACGAACTCGTCGCGCGTGTCCTGCGGCTGGCTGAGAAGGAACCCTAACTCGACGAGCGTGAACACGATGTCACCGATATCCGCAGTTGAGCCGATACCCCAGTGTTCCAGGACGACGCGCGCCATGAGTCCGTACCGGTCGAGCGCGAGATCGCGGGCGGCACGCGCCAGCTCCACTCCGGTGATGTGGCGACGCACGTTAAGCCGCGCCTGACACACCTCGAGTGCGGAAAGAACGAACAGGTACGCCTGTTCGTCGAACCGCGGCTCACGGATGAGAATCCGGTCCATTATGCCTTCGCGAAATGCGAGCTCAGCCATTTTGCTACTTTTTTTCCGCCATTGAGGGGAAGGATGTGTAGAGAGGAAAGCGATTCGTCAAGTCGAGCACTGCTTCTTTGACTGCCGACGCGACCGCCACGTCACCGGCGCTGGCAACCACCCGGGCGATGAGCGCGGCTATTTGCTCCATTTCCGGCTCCCTCATGCCTCGGGTAGTGACAGCCGGCGTTCCAATCCGAATTCCGCTGGTGACGAAGGGAGACTGGGTCTCCTTCGGCACCGTGTTCTTGTTGACGGTTATGCCCGCGGAGTCAAGTGCCTTCTCGGCCACTTTTCCAGTGACGTTCTTGTTCCGGAGATCAACGAGCATCAGGTGATTGTC
>DHJM01000037.1:54246-54481 GCA_002404335.1 Gemmatimonadales bacterium UBA4720 | reverse complement strand
CAGTAGTCCTTGAAGGATGGATCGAGCGCTTCCTTGAACGCGACCGCCTTGGCGGCAATGATGTGCTCGAGGGGGCCACCCTGCGTGCCGGGGAACACAGCCTTGTCGATGGTCCTGGCGTGCTCTTCCTTGCAGAGGATCAAACCGCCACGGGGGCCGCGCAGAGTCTTGTGGGTCGTGGTCGTCACCGCGTCCGCGTGCGGGATCGGTGAAGGATGATATCCGGTCGCGACCA
>DHJM01000037.1:50877-54025 GCA_002404335.1 Gemmatimonadales bacterium UBA4720 | reverse complement strand
TCGATGATGCGCGAGTACGCGCTCGCGCCGGCGATGATCATTTTCGGCTTCTGCTCGCGCGCGATCTTCTGCATCTGCGTGTAATCGATGCGGCCGTCTTCGCCCACGCCGTAATGGATGGCGTGATACAGCAGGCCCGAAAAGTTGACCGGCGATCCATGCGTGAGATGTCCGCCCTGCGAGAGATCGAGACCGAGAACGACGTCGCCCGGCTTGAGGAACGCGAGGTAGACGGCGGCATTCGCCTGAGCGCCGGAATGCGGCTGCACGTTGGCGTGGTCGGCGGCGAACAGTTTTTTCACTCGGTCGATCGCGAGCTGCTCGACCATGTCCACGAACTCGCAGCCCCCGTAGTACCGTTTCCCGGGGAGTCCCTCTGCGTATTTGTTCGTCAGAGGAGTTCCCATCGCTTCGAGCACAGCCGGGGACACGAAATTCTCGCTCGCGATCAGCTCGAGTCCGTGACGCTGCCGATCGACCTCGAGGTCTATGAATCGGGCAATCTCGGGATCTGATTGCGCCAGCGTGCCCTCGGGCATGGCGATTTTCGGTGCTTTCCGTGGTGGTGCTGTCGTCGTCGTCATCAACTGTCTCCGCGATCGATCTTCTTGACGCGCCGCTCGTGGCGCCCGCCTTCAAATTTAGTGTCTAGCCAGGCTTTCATGGTCTCGACCCCTTGATCGTCCGTCATGAAGCGAGCCGGAAGGACCAGCACGTTCGAGTCGTTGTGCTTGCGCGAGAGCTCTCCGATCGCGGGCTCCCACGCCAGCGCGGCCCGCACCCCCGGATAACGGTTCGCGACGATGTCCATGCCAACCCCACTGCCACAGAGAAGGATGCCCCGCTTGGCCTTGCCCTCGGAAACCTCCCTGGCGAGAGGATGCGCGTAATCGGGATAGTCATCGGGCTTGCTTGGGTCGTTCGCACCAATGTCGTCAGGGGTGTAGCCCAACTTCTTCAGCTCGGAGACGAGACGGTTCTTCATCTCGACCCCGGCATGATCAGACGCTATTGGAATCGTCTCGCTCATTTTGCCTCCGCCAGTCTCAGCTCCGCCAGCCGATCCGCCGCCTCGTACGTTGGAATCTTCTTGGCCTCGGCGATATCGAACACTTTCAGAATTGTATCATAAATATCGTCGGCTTTGTCGAGCGCGCGCTGGGCGTCCCAGCCGGCAACCTCGCCGTAGACGTTGATCACCCCGCCCGCGTTGGCGACATAATCCGGAGCGTACAGAATGCCGCGGCGCTGGAGCTCGTCCCCATGGCGCTCCTCGAGGAGCTGATTGTTCGCTCCGCCGGCGACGATCTCGACCTTGAGCTTCGGAATCGTCTTGTCGTTGATGATCCCGCCGAGCGCGCACGGCGAGAAGATGTCGGCGACAGCGGTGAAGATGGCATTTCCTTTTACTACCTTCGCTCCAGTCGCTTTGGAGACCTTCTCTGTCTTGGCAGCGTCGATATCGGACACGATGAGTCTCGCGCCGGCTTCGTGAAGCTCCTTGGCGAGGTAGCTCCCCACGCTGCCGCAGCCCTGAATCGCGACGGTCTTGCCTTCGAGACTATCGGAGCCCCACTTGCGGTTCGCCGACGCCTGCACGGCGCGAAAAACTCCGTGCGCCGTAACGGGCGACGGATCGCCAGACTTGCCCGCGAGGCCGGCGACGTGCTTCGTCTCCATTTGCACGTAGGACATGTCCTTTGTGCTCGTGCCCACGTCCTCGGCCGTGATGTAGCGGCCCCCAAGCGTCTGGACGAAACGACCGTGTGCCCGGAAAATCTTTTCGCGGTTCTTGGTCTTGTTGTCGCCGATGATGATCGACTTGCCGCCACCAAGATGAAGTCCCGCCACGGCGTTCTTGTAAGTCATGCCGCGCGAAAGTCGGAGCGCGTCGGTAATCGCATCTTCGTCGGTCGCGTACTGCCAGAATCTGGTTCCGCCGAGGGCGGGTCCGAGCTTCGTGCTGTGAACCGCGAGAATGCCTTTGTATCCTACAGAAGGATCGCTGCACATCACGATTTCCTCGTGTCCCATCTCAGCCAGTGTGTCGAACAGCTTCATCTAGTTCGCGTTCCTCAAAATGTCATGATTGCCCGTAGAGGGCGCGCGCGATCACGATCCTCTGGATCTCCGACGTGCCCTCATAAATCTCGGTGACTTTTGCATCGCGCATAAGGCGCTCCACCGGATAATCCTTTATGTAACCGTAGCCGCCGAAGATCTGCACGGCCTGCGTCGTCACCCACATTGCGGTCTCGCTTGCCATCAGCTTCGCCATCGAGCTGAACTGGCGGATGTTCTGCCCGCGATCCTTTGCGGCGGCAGCCGCGTGCAGGAGCGCCCTCGAGGCGGCCACTCTCATGGCCATGTCGGCCAGCTTGAACTGGATTGCCTCGAATTCCTTGATCGCCTTGCCGAATTGCTTCCGCTCTCCGGCGTACGCGACAGAATGCTCGAGTGCTGCGCGAGCGATTCCTATCGCCTGTGCCGCAATTCCCAGGCGACCGTTGTCGAGCGACTGCATGGCGTAGATGAAGCCCTGCGCCTCGTCGCCGAGGAGGTTCTCCGCCGGCACGCGCATGTTGTCGAAGGTGAGCTGCACCGTGGGCGATGCGCGGAGCCCGAGCTTGTCTTCCTTTTTGCCGACATTGAATCCCGGAAGGTCCGGCGTGATGATGAATGCGCCGATTCCGCGTGCTCCGCGTCGGACTCCGCTCGTATCCGTACGTGCCATGGTGAGAATCGCGCCGGCGGTGTTGCCGTTCGTAACCCAGCTCTTGGTGCCGTTCAGGATCCACGACTTGCCGTCCTTCACCGCTTGCGTCGCGACCGCCGACGCATCGGATCCAGCGTCCGGCTCGGACAAAGCAAAGGCGCCCAGTATCTCACCGCGCGCCATCTTCTTGAGGAACCTGTCCTTCTGCGCATCCGTTCCGTAACGAAGGATCATCTGCGTCGGAAGCGAGTTGTGAACGCTCATGAGCACAGCCACTGATGCATCGGCCGCCGCGATCTCCTCGAGAGCGATCAAGTACGTTCCGGTGTCCGTGCCGAGCCCATCGTATTCCTCGGGCAGCATCATCCCGAGGAATCCCAGCTCGCCCAGCTTCTTTACCAGCGACGGCTCGAAGTAGGCCCGCTGATCCCA
>DHJM01000037.1:49931-50719 GCA_002404335.1 Gemmatimonadales bacterium UBA4720 | reverse complement strand
CCGCGGCCGCTCTTCCTGCCGAGCCAGCCCGCGGCGACATACTTCTTCAGCAGCGGACAGGGACGATACTTTGGATCCCCCAAGCCGTCCTGCAGTACTTGTAGAATTGCGAGGCAAGTATCCAGTCCGATCAGATCGGCCAGAGCGAGCGGGCCCATCGGATGGTTCATGCCGAGCGTCATCACCTGATCGATGGCTGCGGCCTCGCCAACTCCTTCCATCAGGCAGTAGACCGCTTCGTTGATCATCGGCATCAGCACGCGATTGGAGACGAAGCCGGGATAATCTTTCACCTCGACCGGCGTCTTCCCGAGGCGAGTGGCGATGTCGGTAACGTATTTTGTCGTCTTGTCGGACGTCGCGAGTCCGCGGATGATCTCGACCAGCTTCATCACCGGCACGGGATTCATGAAATGCATGCCGATGACCTTCTCGGGGCGCGAAGTTCGGCGACCGATCTCGGTTATAGAGATGGAACTCGTATTTGTGGCAAGTACTGCGTCCGCCGTCGCGATACGATCGAGATCCGTGAAGATGCGATACTTGAGACCGCTGTCCTCGCTCGCAGCTTCGATGATGAGCGACGCTTCACCCGCTGCATCGAGGTCCATGTTGAGATCGATCCGGGAGAGGATCTCCACCTGTTGCTCAGGAGGAATTATCCCCTTCTTTACCTGCCGCTCGATGTTCTTCGCGACCGTCGCGCGCCCTTTGTCGAGCGCGTCCTGGGAAACGTCGATCATCACGACGTTGAACCCGGATTGCGCGAACACGTGCGCGATCCCGTT
>DHJM01000037.1:44584-49919 GCA_002404335.1 Gemmatimonadales bacterium UBA4720 | reverse complement strand
GTGAGCCAGTCGGGACCGGAATCTACGACACGGTAGTCCGGATCACCCGATGGCAATCCGCTCACCGCGATGTGGAGCGCGCCCGACATCACCCAGTTCCAGGCGAAGTGCGCAGCCCCCGCCGCGTAAAGGCTCCGCGTCACGAGCAGAATTGCCCCGAGGAAAAACCCGGCGACGATAACGGCCAGAATGGATTCGGCATCGGGGTTCGGATTGGCCGCGTGCAGCAGTCCGAACACTATACTCGTGGCGATGAGCGCGAATTTCCATCCCGCCGCGCGTCTTAGTACGGCAAAGACATAGCCACGAATGAAGAGCTCCTCGAAGAACGCTGCCGGAAGAAAGAAGATCGTCGAGTGACCGGCCTCGTCCCACCAGCTTCCCGCCGCGGTGGAGTCGATGCGCAGCATGTGCGTCGCGAGAAGGGCCAGGCACGCCAGTCCGATGGTTAGTCCGCCGAACGCCGCGCCTTTTGCGAGGACCGTGGGCGACGCGGCCGAACGATCGAGTCCGACTTCGCGCCAGGAAAGCCTGTCGATTTGTCGCAGCATGATCCACGTCGCGACGATCACGCCCCCGAGACTGATCCATTGGGACAGGACGCTCAGCGGATTCGCCGCGCCTGGCCCCACCGTCGCCACGGCGATTGACTGCAGCACGAAAATGGCAACCAGGCAGATCGTGTAGAACGCGACGATCCGCCACACCACCCCGAGGAGCTTCTTCGCCCTCGGCGGCAGCGTTGCGGACGGTCTCCGTTGCTTTGCTGCTGATTGCTGCGGAGCAGTCAATCCGTGCTAGTTCGCGCGCTCGACGCTGAGCGCCACCGCGTCGCCGCCGCCGAGACAGAGCGTGGCGAGTCCCTTCTTCGCGCCTCGGTCTTTCATGGCGTAGAGTAACGTCGTTAGCACGCGCGCGCCGCTCGCGCCGAGCGGGTGCCCGAGCGCGATCGCGCCACCGTTGACGTTGACGCGCTTCCAGTCCCAGCCCAGCTCCTCGCCGTCGGCGATGGCCTGGGAGGCGAAGGCTTCGTTGGCCTCGATCAGATCGTAGTCGCCGATCTTGGCGCCGGTCTTCTTCATGAGGTTTCGCACAGCCTTGATCGGTGCGAAGAACAGATCTTCCGGATTCGTGGCGCCCGTCGCGTAGCCGGTGATGCGGCCGAGTATCTCGAGATTGTGGGCTTCAGCGTATTCCTCGGAGACGACGACCAGCGCAGCAGCGCCATCGTTCAAGCTCGACGCGTTGCCGGCGGTGACGGTGAGATCATCGTTCTCGCCGTTCTTTCCGGGGAACGCGGGGCGAAGCTTGGCGAGGGTCTCAGCGGTGGTGTCCTTGCGCGGACCTTCATCTGTCTCGACGACGGTCGGCCCTTTCTTGCCCGGAATTTCTACGCGGGCGATCTCGCTCTTGAACTTCCCAGACTCGATCGCGCTCACGGCTTTGCGGTGGGACGTTGCCGCAAACTCATCCTGATCTTCTCTGGATGCTTGTGCCTTCTTGGCCGTGTACTCGGCGTGTCGGCCCATGTGCACGTCACACGAGGCACACCAGAGTCCGTCCTTGATCATGCCATCGACCATCTTCTGGTCGGTGAGCTTGACGCCGTTGCGCATGCCGTAGACGTAGTACGGCGCGTTGGACATCGACTCCTGTCCGCCGGCGATGATGACCTGCGCGTCGCCCGCTTTTATTGCCTGCGATGCGAGCATCACCGCCTTGAGTCCGGAACCGCAGACCTTGTTGACCGTGACAGCCGAGACCGTTGCGGGAAGTCCCGCTTTGAGCGCGGCCTGGCGCGCGGGCGCCTGTCCGGTGCCGCCCTGGATGACGTGTCCCATGATGACTTCCTGGACGTCTTCCGCCGGAACCCTGGACCGTTTGAGCGCTTCGCGGATCGCGATGGCGCCGAGCTCAGGCGCACTGAGTGGGGAGAGAGCGCCGAGGAATTTGCCGATGGGGGTACGGGCGGCGCCGACGATTACTGGAATGCGGGATTTATCGGGCATGGTTACTTCATTGATAAGGTTGCCTACATTTTGAAGTTAACGGGAGGCGGAAGTGCAGGACAGCATTCGGCGTCCTGAGGCGTCCTGAGAGTGCCGAGGCGCGAGAACGCGGTTGACCGTTGGCGGGCCGGGGTGGTCCCGGCGCCAGCCAAGCGAGCAGATTGGAGCCGATGAACAAGGGCCTTTATGTCGTGATGGGGGTTTCGGGATGCGGCAAGAGCTTGATCGGCACGGCGCTCGCCCGCGCCCTCGACATCGATTTCGTCGAAGGGGATGATTATCACTCCGCCGAAAACGTGCAGCGCATGGCGTCAGGCATTCCACTCACCGACGATGATCGCGCCCAATGGCTTCGCGCGCTCGCCGCACGACTGCGCGAGGCGAAAGACGCGGGCACCGGGCTGGTGATGACGTCTTCCGCGCTCAAACGATCGTACCGGGACGTCCTTCGCGCTGGCGCTGGCGACGTGCGATTTGTCTTTCTCCGCGGCCCCCGAGCGTTGCTCGCCGAGCGCATCGCCGGCCGGCGCGGGCATTTCATGCCGCCATCACTGCTCGATAGCCAACTCGCCACGCTCGAGGAGCCGGCGCCCGACGAGCACGCGTGGGTGTGCGACATCAGAGAGTCGCCACAGGATCTCGTCGCCGCTCTCGTGGCGCGAGCATCAGCATGACGCCAGACTCTCGCCTGCTCCTCTTCGCACTGGGCGCGGTGATCGCGCTCATCGTGCTCATCGCGCACTTCAAGTGGCACCCGTTCATCGCGCTGATCGTCGTCTCGCTTGTGATGGGAGTGGCGGCCGGGATGCCGCCCGGCGACGCGGTCAAATCCTTCCAGGATGGCGTGGGTGGCACGCTCGGGTTCATCGCCGTCGTAGTGGGACTCGGCACCATGCTGGGCAAGATGATGGCGGAGTCGGGCGCTGCCACCCGCATCGCGACCACTCTCATCGATCTCTTCGGCGTTCCGCGCGTGCACTGGGCGATCATGTTTGTCGCTTTTATCGTCGGGATTCCTGTTTTCTTTCAGGTGGGTTTCGTTCTCCTCATTCCGCTCGTGTTCACCATCGCGCGGCGCACGGGGGTGTCACTCATAAAAATCGGCATTCCGCTCGTCGCCGGACTTTCGGTTGTGCACGGAATGCTGCCGCCACACCCGGCGGCGATGCTCGCCGTTGGTTTGTACAAGGCGGATGTCGGGCGCACGATTCTCTACGGCTTGCTCGTCGGCATCCCGACCGCCGCGCTTGCGGGGCCCGTCTTCGGCGCCTGGATTTCGCCTCGCATTGTGCTTCCCGCTGAAAACCCGGTCGCGGCACAACTGGACAGGGCCTCCGGTGAGATCCAGGAGATGCCGAGCTTCGGCATCTCCGTCTTCACGGTGTTGATCCCCGTCATTCTCATGCTCCTCGCCAGCGCGGCCGACCTCGCCCTCGACTCGGCGAGCTCGGTGCGCTCAGCGCTGCACTTCATCGGGCAGCCGATCGTCGCGCTGCTCCTCGCACTGCTCTTCTCGTTCTGGTCTCTGGGCAGAGCGCGACATTTTACACGAGCTGAAGTGATGAAGTTCTGCAACGACTGCCTGGCCCCGACTGCGACGATCCTGTTGGTGATCGGCGCGGGTGGTGGCTTCAATCAGGTGCTCGTGCAGAGCGGTGTGGGACGCGCGATCGCCGACGTGGCAATCGGATCACACGCATCACCGATCCTGCTCGCCTGGATCGTGGCGGCGCTCATACGCGTGGCCACCGGATCGGCGACGGTGGCGATGACGACCGCCGCGGGGATCGTCGCACCGATCGCGATGGCGACGCCCGGCACGCACGCCGAGCTGCTGGTGCTCGCGACGGGGGCCGGTTCGCTCGTGTTGTCGCATGTGAACGACGCCGGCTTCTGGCTCATCAAGGAATTTTTCAATATGACTGTCCCGCAGACGCTCAAGACGTGGACGGTGGCGGAAACCATCATCGGCGTGGCGGGATTGGGATTCACCTTGCTTCTGAGTCTTGCGATCTAATTCGGAGGTTACATGGGGACGGAGATGAGCAGCATCGGGCGCGGCTGGACCATAGTGGCGGTGGCGGCACTGGGCGCTGCGGCATGCACGCCATCGCAGCAAGCGGTGTCCGGCGCGAGCGGCCCGCAGATGCTGATGTCGAACGGATGGATCGATGTGACTGCCACTCTCGATCCGGCGACAACCCCGGTGTACGAGGGCGATGCGCCGATGAAATTCGACTTCCTCAAGGACATGCGCAAAGGCGATGCGCTGACATTGTCGGCGTATTCGATGGGCGCGCACAGTGGGACGCACATTGACGCGCCAATGCACTTCGTGCTCGGCGGCGCATCGATCGAGCGGGTGCCGCTGGAGCCGCTGATCGGATCGGCGCGGGTGATCGAAATCCCCGACGGCGTCCAGGCGATCGACGCCGCGGAGCTGAACCGGCACGAGTGGAAGGGCGCACAGCGGGTGCTCTTCCGGACGAGGAGCTCGCTGCGCGGCTGGATGTCATCGTCCACGTTTCACCGCGACTTCGCTTATGTGGCTCCCGATGCAGCGCAGCTGCTGGCCGACGCAGGCGTGCAGCTGGTAGGAGTAGACTACATCTCGGCCGAACAGTTCGGCGCGCCGGCGCCGATGACGCATCGGATTCTTCTTGGCAAAGGGATCCCGATCGTCGAGGGGTTATCGCTCGCGGGGGTAAGCGGCGGGGACTACGACCTGATTGTGTTACCGATCAAGGTGGGCGGGCACGAAGGTGCGCCGGCAAGGGCGATCTTGCGGAGGCGAATGCAATAGAGGGCGCGCGCACGCCGAACTCACCTGAGGACTCGCCGGCCGTCTAGCCTGCGATCGACCTGCGGTTCATTGGGCCGGCTCTCGAATCTGATGTAGGGTATTGATCGGAGGATTGGCCAGCGTCTGCAAAATTCCCCGCGGCCAGCGGATCTCGATGCTGTCGACCTTGCCCTGGTCGCCGAGACCGAAGTGCACCACTCGGCTCGAGTGGGACAAATAGCCGCCCGCGGGATTCACTTGCCGGACCATCACGGTCTTCCCGACCCAGAGCCTAACCACGGCGCCGATCGCATCACGGTTGCTCGTCGTTCCCGTCAGTCGGAAGGCCACGTAGTTGCGCTGCGGAAACCGGTTGGCGAAAAAGTAAGGACGGTCATTGAAGTTGTTGGTGACGATGTCGAGGCGACCGTCGCCGTCAAAATCGGCAACCACCGCGCTGCGCGAGCTCCGCGCCGCCCGCTGGCCCCCGATATCTTCTTTCTGGTAGATGCCACCAGTTGGCGGCTCGATGCCAAGCGCGGAG
>DHJM01000037.1:42593-44558 GCA_002404335.1 Gemmatimonadales bacterium UBA4720 | reverse complement strand
GTCTCCAGCCCCGCCTCGAGCGCGGTCTCGGTGAATTTTCCCTTGCCGAGATTATGGTAAAGAGCGTTGCCGAAGAGCAGCTCGTCGTAATTCTTTCCCTCCATTGCGAACGTTTGCCGTTGGTTTCGGATGAAGCCTTCGGTATCCTCGTTCACCGTCGGCCCCGCGGGTGAGAGGAACCTCCGATGTTGTGTCTGCGTCGCCACCTCGAGCGATGTGTGGCGCGAATCGAGTCCCATCCACATGTCCGAGTGCATGTCCACCACGAAGAGATCGAGCCGTCCGTCGCCGTCGTAGTCGAACACCTTGGCTCCGATCGCACCGTGCGGAGTCGGGCCGAGAGTCTCAGCGGTGACATCGGTGAAAGTGCCGTGGCCGCTGTTCCGATACAGTTGCCCTCGGCCGAACATGCTCGGCACGAACAGGTCTAGAAAACCATCCTCGTCGTAGTCGAAGACTGCGACGTCACCGGCCCAGCCGCGACCTCGGAGGCCGGCGCTCTCGGTCACGTCGGTGAAAGTGCCGTCCCCGTTGTTGCGATAGAGAATGTTGGATTCCTTGGGACTGGTCATCAGGGCTCCGAGGCTGGCCTTGCCCTCGTAGTTCCCTCCCGCGAAGTCGAAGGAGTCGGTGGTCCACTGCGCCGTGTTGGTGAGGTAGAGATCCAGGTCGCCGTCGTTGTCGTAGTCAAAGAACACCGGCGTCTGCGAGTGGCCGACGTGGGTCAACCCGGCCTTCGTGGTGACGTCCTCGAACGTGCCGTCCCCGCGGTTGTGAAAGAGCACGTTGCCTCCGCGGGTGCTGGTCACGAACAGGTCGGCCCAACCATCGTTGTCGTAATCGGCGAACGTGGCCCCCACGGAAACCCGGTCGCCGAGGGCGACCCCCGCCTTCGCGGTGACGTCGACGAATGTGCCGTTGCCCATGTTGCGGTAGAGGGCGTTCGTCCCGTGCTGGTTTAGAAAGTAGATGTCTTCGTGGCCGTCGTTGTCGTAGTCGCCGACTGCCAGGCCCGCGCCGTGATCATAGAGATTGATGCGGAACCGCTCTCCCTGCTCCCTCGTCAGAAAATTCATCCGAAACGCGATGCCTGCTTGCTGCGCGCGCTCCTGAAAACCCGATCCTCCGGCGGTTGGTCCTCCCCTGTTTCGACCCAGGACAAAGTAGCCGGCGATCGACACCGCCACGACGACCATGAGCGCGAGCGCGGCCGCGCGCGAATTGTTTTCTCTTGACATATTCGGCATTCTCCGGAGAGGAAAAGAAATCGCGCTCAATCGAAAGCTAGCTCTTCACCTCTGCCGCCCGTAGTGGCCGCACGGTTTTCATCATGACGAACATCATCGATTCGATCCGCGCCGAATACCTTCGCTACAAGGCGCTCGCCGACGCAGCAATCAATCAGCTCAGCGATGCTGAGATCTCAGCTCAGGGCTTGCACGGCGGAAATTCCATCGCGGTCATCTGCTGGCACATTGCAGGAAACCTCCAATCCCGCTTCACCGAATTCCTGACCAGCGATGGCGAGAAACCGTGGCGCGCGCGGGAAGAGGAATTTCGGGCGCGAACAGTGACTCGCGCGGAGCTCCTCTCAAAATGGAAGCAGGGATGGGACGTGCTCATTGGCACGCTGGCGACTCTCACCGACGAGCAGGTTCAGCTCAGCGTGACTATTCGGGGTCAGCCCCTGAAGGTGCACGAAGCGCTTCATCGATCGCTGGCTCACATCAGCTATCACGTGGGACAGATCGTGTACATCGCGAAATCGGTGCGCGGAAATGACTGGACGTATTTGAGCATCCCTCCTGGAAAATCGGACGAGTACAACCAGGCCCCAACAGGCGAGCGAGCGGCATTGCATCAGGCGGCGCTTTCCGAGCGGGCTACCAGGAAGTGACGGCGCTCCTTCCCGACGATCGTTGAATTCGACGGACGATTTTCGCCTGGCGTTCGCCTCGGGTCGTG
>DHJM01000037.1:33779-42584 GCA_002404335.1 Gemmatimonadales bacterium UBA4720 | reverse complement strand
GCCCGCATCGAATCGGTCGACGTCGTCCGCGGCGTGATCATGATCATCATGGCGCTCGATCACACCAGGGATTTTTTCGGCATCCCGGGGCAGAATCCCACGGATCTGGCAACCGCGACGCCCGCGTTGTTCCTCACCCGTTGGATCACACACTTCTGCGCGCCGGTGTTTTTTCTGCTCACCGGTACGGGCGCCTACCTCTCGTTGCGGCGGAAATCGCCGGGTAACCTGTCCGGGTTCCTCTTCACACGTGGGATGTGGCTGATCTTCCTCGAGGTCACGCTGGTCCGTTGCTTGTCCTACCAGTTCAATTTCGACTATCGCATGACGATGCTCCTCGTCCTCTGGGCACTCGGCTGGGCGATGATCACGCTCTCGGCGCTCGTTCGACTGCCGGCGTTCGTCGCCACCGCGCTCGGCGTTCTCATGATCGCGGGACACAACCTCTTCGATTCCGTAAAGTCGACAACCCCGCTCTGGGCGATCCTGCATTCGCCGGGTTTCGTCCTGAACACTCCGGAGCACGTCCTGTTCGTGGCCTATCCGCTCATTCCCTGGATCGGCGTCACCGCCGTAGGCTACGGACTCGGGCAGGTCTACGCCTGGGACGCGGATCGCCGACGCACATTTCTCGTGCGCCTGGGGCTGGCGCTGAGTGTCGCGTTTCTCGTCATTCGTGGCCTCAACGTTTACGGCGACCCATCGCGCTGGATGCGGCAGAAGACAGCGGTGTTCACCGTGCTCTCGTTTCTCAACACGACCAAGTACCCGCCGTCGCTGCTTTTCCTGCTGATGACGCTCGGTCCCGCGATGGTCTTTCTCTGGGCGGTGGACCGCGGAACACCACGAGTGCTGCGGCCCGCGCTCGTGATCGGCAAAGTGCCCATGTTCTATTTTGTGTTGCACTTTGCCCTGATACACCTGCTCGCCGTCGTCACCTGTTACGTGCGGTACGGATCGGCGCACTGGATGTTCGAGTCACCGGATCTCGCGCACTATCCCTTCAGCCCGCCGCCTGGCTGGGGATACTCGCTGCCGGTTGTCTATCTGGCGTGGGCGTTCGTGGTGGTCGCCATGTATCCGCTCTGCCGGTGGTTCGCGGCGCTCAGGCAGCGGCGGAGCGATCCGTGGCTGAGTTATCTGTGATGCTCACCGTCGGAGCGCGCGCGTAAGAGCACGGTCGAGGGCGTTCGCGAATGCCTGTTTCTCGCGCGCGCCGTAGGCGGCGTGGCCACCCGTCTCGACGCCCGCCGTCCGGAGTCCGTCCATGAAATTCCGCACCGACAGGCGCTCCCCAATGATCTCCGGCGTGTACTCCTCGCCGCGGGGGTCGAGGACGACAACTCCCTTAGGCACCAGGAGCGCGGCGAGCGGGATGTCGGCGGTAACCGCGACGTCGCCGGGGAGGGCGTGCTCCACGATATAGCGGTCGGCCACGTCAGCGCCGCCGTCGACGCGCACAGCCGACACGTGCGCGTACCCGGGCGGAAGCTGTAGCCGCTGATTCGCCACCAGGACAGTCGGGAGCTTGAGGCGCTCGGATGCGCGAAGGCAGATCTCCTTCACCGGCTGTGGAGCAGCGTCGGCGTCGATCCAGAGCGTCATGGTCATGCAGTG
The DNA here is from genome assembly GCA_002404335.1 of Gemmatimonadales bacterium UBA4720. Lineage (GTDB taxonomy): Bacteria > Gemmatimonadota > Gemmatimonadetes > Gemmatimonadales > Gemmatimonadaceae > UBA4720. Next base: position 40,967 of record DHJM01000037.1, on the reverse strand, counting down.
TCACCGGATTGGGGAGACGAGCGGACGGGCCGGCCAAGCATCCGCCGGCGCGCAAAGCCACACCCGTGCGCAAGATCCATATTAAAGGATCCGGGATCGAGATACCTGCGCCGGTTTGGTCTCCAGGAGAACGACCTGATGCATCGTAACGCCGAGCTGATTCGCAAGTTCTATACGGCCTTCGGAAATCGCGACGCTCGTGGAATGGCCGCGTGCTACCATCCCGCCGTCGAGTTCTCGGACGAGGTTTTCCCCGACCTCGAGGGAGCACGAGCAGACGGGATGTGGCAGATGCTCTGCGAGCGCGGCAAAGATCTCAGGATCGAGTTCCGCGACATCAAGGCCGACGACTCCACCGGACGAGCGCACTGGGAGGCCTGGTACACGTTTTCAACCACGGGCCGACCCGTGCACAACAAGATCGACGCTCGCTTCGAGTTCAAAGACGGGAAAATCATTCGGCACCGAGACAGCTTCGATTTCTGGGCCTGGGCATTACAGGCACTCGGTCCGACAGGACGGCTGCTTGGTTGGTCCAGCTACTTGAAGAACCGCGTTCGCGCGCAAGCGGCCAAGAGCCTCGCGGCTTTCATGCGGGAGCGCGGGCACAGCGATATCCAACGGTGACACGGACAACGTCGATCGCCGAGCATCCCGTGGCGCTGAGCGATGACAACATCGCGGAGAAGGCAGGCATCGCGGAAACCCTGCCGGAACTGGAGGGTTCGATCGGCGTCCTGCGCAAGTGTGGCTTCACTCTCATCGACGGCGGCTCCGAGCCTGGAGTGATCCGGTTCGAGCTCGACCGCGCTGCTTACGCGATGCGAGCGTAGCGACTACGATTAGCAACTGGGTCACGCAGACACGACAGAGGGCATCGATGCGTTCAGGATTGGCTGCAGGTTTGATGGGTATTGGCGGGATTCTCATGTCGTTTGGTGCGGTGATCGTCGTCCTCGCACTTTTCGCCAGGCAGGGCGGAGAAACTCGTCAGCAGTTGCCGGCGATGACTACGGTGGCAGTGGGGGCTCTCGTGGTCGGAGCCGTCTTGTTTGGCGCGGGTTATCTCCTCGGACGCGTCGGCCGAAATTCCGACCAATCCGCCGGCGACCGCAGCACCGCCTAATTCGGCAGTCAATGCTTCCGAGCGACTATCCCGGTGTGATCGACGATGGTATTGCCGCGCTCAACTGGGGCGGAGCAGCGTTGGAGCGGGCGTTGGAGCGTATTCCTGAATGGGTTGCTGAACAGGCTCCCGCCAACGAAAGGGCTCTCGCGGAGGCAAAGGAAAAAGCCAAGCGCGAACGTACACAGCTGGCGGTGTCGTTCCCCAACGCCGCCGAGTGGAAGCGCGCCTTTGCGGATCAGCGAGCAGAAGTGACGGAGCTGGCGACTCGCCTCGAGAGACGTACCCGCACCGATTGGCAAAGCGGAAACGCCGCTCAATACTTCAGCGGAGTGGAGCTGAAGATCGTGGAGAGCTGGGCCCACGGGGCCAACGACACGCTCATTGCCTGGCTCGGCGAGAAGCCGGAACAGATTCAACGACGCAAGATAGAATTCGCCGCGCTCGCGCAATGGCTGCGGGAATACCTTACCGGAAATCCGTGAGCCACCGGCCTAAGCAAGCTGTCATCCCTTGATTGTCTTCGAGGCCTCGTCCCACGTGACAGAGCCGCCTCGAAAATAAGACTCGTTCGCCATGTGGCACGCCAGCGCCGCGTGATGGCCGAACACCACATCCTCGACGACGGGCTTTCGTGAGCGCACGGCGTTGAAGTAGTTCGCGAGGTGTGGCCGGGTGTCGTCGAAGTCGGGCATGCGGTATGAGATCGATTCCTGAACCGCCAGCTTTGACAGCTTCTCGTCGTTCTCCTGGTGCCACTTGCGCTCGTACTCTTCGCGCATAGCGCGGGGAAAGCTGCCCGTGTAGTAGCTGGGATAAGTGTTGATCCCCAGCTGCGGCGTAAAGCTCAGGCCAGACCCAGTGACCTCGAGAAGTCCCTTCGATCCCTGAATCCGATATGTCTCCGGCATCTCGCAAGCGAGATTGAGCCGCATGTAAACCGGAAGATCACTGAAGTAGTACACGGCCGCCTGGACGTCGGGCATGTTTCGTCCGTCCTTCCAGTGCCTGATCCCTCCCACCGCCGACGCCTGCCGCGGCGCCTCGTTGATCCCCAGCATGAACATCATTCCGCTGATCAAATGCACGAGGAGATCGCCCGCGACCCCCGTTCCGTATTGCTTCCAGCAGCGCCAGCGCGCGAAGTACAACGGGTTGAACGGCACCTTCGGAACAGTACCCTGCCACGTGTCCCAGTCGAGGTTCTGGGGAGAGAGATCGAACGGCGGCGGATACTGCCAGGCTCCCGTCGGATCATTGCGGCCCATGTACCCCTCCACCAGCATGAGATCGCCGAGCATTCCCTGCGCGATCATCTCCTTCGCCTTGGCGCAGACCTGGGAGCTCACGCGCTGCGAGCCGATCTGTACGATGCGACCGCTCTTCTTCACAGCGTCGACCATCGCTACGCCGTCGGCGGCGCTATGCGACATCGGCTTCTCGCAGTAGATGTCCTTTCCCGCGCTCACCGCATCGATCACAACCTGCCGGTGCCAGTGATCGGGGACCGCCGCCACGATGCAATCGATGTCCTTGTTGTCCAAAAGCTCCCGATAGCGCCGGGTGACGGGGAGGTTGGGGCGGACGATCTCGCGCGCGAGAGTGTGCCGACCATCGTAGAGGTCAGCCGCCGCGGCACATTCGACTCCCGGAAGCGTGATCGATGTGCCGAGCAGGCCGGAGCCCTGCATGCCTATGCCGATCATGCCGAAACGAATCGTGTCGCTGGGAGCCACCGGTCGCGTGGCGGTGTCGAGCGGTTCCGGACTCAGGAGAACGCTTCTCGCCGCAACCGATCCTCCTGCCGCCGCCGCGCTCATTTCCAGAAATTCGCGTCGCGAGAAGTTGCTCTTCGTCATGGCGTCTCCCGGTGTGGTGTTTTCGCCGGCCAGTGCGTCAGCCTGTCATTTGTTCGCCACATACAATATCCTTTTCGCGGTGATGCTGCAGCACGCCCACGAGCTTGGCGCGACCGCGGTGATCGGGATCCAGTACGATGCCACCGAAGTGATGCAGGGTGTAACCGAGGTTCTCTGCTACGATACCGCGATCGTTGCCGATCGCATATAGGGGGATATCACATGGACCGCCGCACTTTTCTGTCAACTCTCGGCCTCGCGGTCGCCACGCAGCAGCTGGCCTGCGCGCCGAGAGCCGGTAGCATGACGGCTACACCGCGTCGTCTCCGTCGAGTGGGGATTCAGCTTTACACTCTGCGCGACGACGCGCGGCGTGATCTCGAGGGCACGCTCGCCAACATCGCACAGATCGGTTACAAGGACGTCGAGCTCCTCAGCTCGATGAACAATTTCGGGATGCCGCCGCAGCGATTGCGGGCTGTTCTCGACCGCCTCGGACTGCGTGCGCCATCTACACACCTGGGCGGCGAGTCGTTCGACAATCTCGATCGGGAGATCGAGAATGCGAAGATACTTGGCCATGAGTACCTGGTCCTCGCGAGCCTTCCGACGGACAAGCCAACGCTCGATGACTATCGCCACTGGGCCGATCGTCTCAACGAGGCGGGACGCCGCGCGCTCCCAAGCGGTATTCGGATCGCGTTTCACGACGAGTCCATCGATTTCAGGAAGATCGACGGCGTCGTTCCCTACGACTTGCTCGTGGAACGCACCGACCCCGCTTACGTGCGCCTCCAGCTCGACACCGGAAACCTCGCGCTGGCCGGTGGTGATCCGTACGACTACCTGAAGCGCTATGGCTCACGCTACTGGCTTTTTCACATCAAAGACGCTCCGGCTTTCGGAGCGGAGCACGATACGGACCTCGGAAAGGGCGTCATCGACTTCAAGCGGCTGTTCGCGAGCATCGATCACATCGACGACAAGGTGCTTTACGTCGAGCAGGAGTCGTATCCCGGGACCCCGCTCGACAGTGCCAAGGCCGACTATAAGTACATCTCGACACTCGAGTTCTGAGCTATTCGCGGTCTTCCGTCCGTAAGATGGCCCACCAACTCAGTCCTGGTTGGTGGGCCATCTGTCAATGCGAAATGGGGAGAGGTCGAATCCCGACATCCCTGTGGTGAGAAGATCCGCCTGCAGCTCGCCAATCGCGCTCGCGAATTTGAATCCGTGCCCCGAGCATGGGCTCGAGATCAGCACCTGCGGATATAGCGGATGGAAGTCGATGATGAAATCGTGATCCGGCGTGTTGGTGAACAGGCAGACGCGGCGATCTCGAACGGGCGCCTCCGCCAGATCGGGTAGTACCGGACGCAACGCGGCGCGGAGCGGCTTCACTTCGTCGCCATTCACTGTGCGCTCGACGTTGTCGGCATCGCGCGACGTGTCTCCTGAGTGCATCACGGAGGCCTTCACTCCGCGTGGAAGTCGAGGGAAGCCGTAGCAGATGTGGCCCGCTTTGTATTCGTACGCGTAAATGGGAAAACGCTCCGCTTCGTACCTGTCAGGCGGTCCGCCGGGCTCGAGCCAGAATACCGACTGACGCTCGACCGTGAGCGGCAGCCCAAGGTCGCGCGCAAAACCGGCGGTCCACGCTCCCGCGGCGAGCACCAGGCGATTCGCGGTGTAAGCACCGGCACCAGTTCGTACTCGAACTCCTTCGCCGTCCGGATTCCATTCGAGCACAGGCTCGTCGAAGCGCGTCTCCGCGCCTGCGGCTCGCGCAGCCCCGAGATGCGCCTTGTTGCACGCCTCCGGATCCAGGTAGCCCGCTCGTGGGTCTAGCACCGCCACCAGATTTGATGCGGGCTCGAATGCTGGAAATCTCTCGTGGACCTGCGCCGCGGTCAGAACTTCGTGCGGGAGATTGTGCTCGCGCGCGCTTCGCAAGGTGCCGGTAACCACCGTTCCCTCGCTCGGGCCGATCATGAGCCCGCCCGTGATCCTCATCAGAGATGTTTCGCTCGTCTCCTCCAGCTCGCGCCACAGTTCGTGCGCCCGCCGGACCAGTGGCACATACAGAGGATGCTCGAAGTACGTCTCGCGAATGATGCGGCTGTCACCGTGAGAGGAGCCGAGCTGGTGTCCCTCTGAGAACTGATCGAGTCCCATAACCCGGAGACCACGGCGCGCCAGATGGAAGAGCGTCGCGCTCCCCATGGCGCCCAGTCCGACGACGATGGCGTCGTAGCCGCGCGGCTTGATCATGACTTCAGTAACTTGAATCGGCCGATGGAAACCCGCGTGGGCGCGCTCCGTAGGGTATTCTACGTGAGAAATCCTGACAAACTTTTGCCGAGTCCGCCATGGATCCTGATGTTGCAAACTTTGCCGTAGTCGCGGTCATCATCGTGTTCATGGTTGCGTCGCTCTCCGGCATTACAATGTGGCTCGTTCGCGGAGTCCAGAAGAAGGCGCCGCGGCACGATGCGCCGAACGTTTTCCAGATGGAGCAGCGCTTCGACCAGCTTCAGCAGTCGGTAGATGCCATAGCCGTCGAGGTCGAGCGCATTGCCGAGGCGCAGCGCTTCTCCGCCAAGCTGCTGGCCGATCGGCGCGAGACGCCGGCGCTGCCCAGATAACCGGGAGGCGCAACACCCGCCCGCTACCAATCGTATTTTTCAGCAGACAGATGACGAACTTCCGACATCCGTGATGAGACCGGCTCGCCTCGCACGAACAATGCGGGTGGTATGTCCGTGAAAAACGAGCAGGCACGGAGCGAGCTCGACGCGGCAAAACCAAGAATAGGGATCATCGACATTTCTGCATCCTCCACTTCGAAGCGCCGAGCGCGCGAGGAATCCTGACCGATGCCCTGCATCATGACTCTGATGGCCCTGGCCGCTCCGCGACTCGTCGTCGCGCTGCTCTGGTTCTTCACCCACTGGTACCGCGGCGTATTCGACAATCTACTGTGGCCGATCATTGGCTTCGTCTTCCTGCCCACGACTCTCCTCTGGTATTCAGCCGTCCATAACTGGTTCGGCGGGCACTGGACCTTCTGGCCGATTGCCGGACTCGTGCTCGCCCTCATGATCGATCTCGGGCCAGTGAGCGGGCGCCGCATGCCAAACAAACGCTGACCCGTCCGGACGCTCCTTTACACTGGAATTTGAAGCCCTCACGGGAGAAGGCGACATGATTTACGGAAGTAGCAACGCCGAGCGTAACTCTCGCGCCCGCCTGTCGTCTAGGTAGTGAGTAAAGCGGCGGCCCATCGTGGCCGCCGCTGCTCGCATCTACCTGAACGGGACAATCAAATGAATACGTCTTCGCTGCGCCCCAACCGCAACAGAGCGCGCGTGCTCGCCGTCGTGTGCTCGATCGTTGCAACGCTCCCCGCCTGCGGAGGCGGACACCACCTCGCCGAGTATCCCTTTGCCAGCCGGACGCTCGCGGTGGTCTACATTGCGCCGCCCTCTCCCGAGCTGCTCACGAGCTACTACGACCTCGGCAATTCACAGAACCCGATCCAAGCCGTCGTGAGAGCCGGGGCCGATGTCGCGCGCGAGCGCGAAGGACGTCGTGCGTACGCGCGTCTCGATAGCGCCGCCGCGCGCATCGATATTCCCGCCGTTCTTGCTCAGCGCACGCTCGAGCGCGCCAGCAGATACCTCGGCACACGTCCCGTCACGGACGAGAGCCAGGCCGACTACCTGCTGGAAGTCCGAATGGAGCGATTCGGCATCAACGCGAAGGCTGACGAAGCGGCGTATCTGTTCACCTTCGCCGAGGCAGTGCTGCTCGATCGTCGCACTGGTCGCGAGATCTGGAACGTCAGAATTCACGGACGCGATCGCCTGACCCCGTACGTCCAGAGCTCGAGCCCGATCCCCGGATCCGTCATCACCGCGAGCACTCTCGGGAGCGTCAGCGTCGCCGATTTCCAGGGAGCTCTCAATCAGCTGATGGATTCCGCTTCCAATCTCATCACGAATGAGCTGCGCTCAGCGCTCAGGGGCGTCCGCAACAACTAGCTCCTTCGAACCATCGTCGGTGCGAGGTCGCGAACTACCGCGCGCAACGCATGCGGTGAGTGGCCGAAGGATTGCTCCGCCCATCTCATGACGCGTCGTTCTCGATGTAGAGAGACGCCGGACCCTTCCATGCTTTGGATGTAGAGAAACGTTGGACCCT
>DHJM01000037.1:25280-33692 GCA_002404335.1 Gemmatimonadales bacterium UBA4720 | reverse complement strand
GAAACGTTGGACCCTTCATGCTTCATTGGATCTCCTATCTAATCGGTGCCCTGAATTACTCGGGGGTCGCCATCCTCATGGCGATCGAGAACATTTTCCTGCCGCTCCCGTCAGAGCTGATCATGCCGCTGGCCGGATTCGAGACAGCAAATGGCCGGCTCAGTCTATTCGGCGTCATCATCGCCGGGACCATTGGCTCGGTGCTCGGTGCCCTTCCGTTATACTACGCCGGCCGGGCGTTGGGCGAAGAGCGACCCGAGAAATGGCTCGAGCGGTACGGGCGGTGGACGCTACTTCGCGGGAAGGATCTGGAGCGCGCGACGGCCCGCTTCTCCGGCAACAGCTTCGTCGACGTGATCATCGCCCAGATGGTGCCGGGAGTACGCGGACTGATATCCATCCCGGCTGGACTCGCGCGCATGAATCTCGCCCTCTTCCTGGTCGCGAATCTCATCGGTACGGTCGTCTGGTGCACGATGCTTGCCTTGGCGGGCAGAATACTCGGCGCGAACTTTACGAGAATTCACCAGTTCCTCGGTCCCGTCGGCTGGACCATTCTCGGCATCCTGATCGCGGGTCTCGGCGTCTGGGCATTCGAGCGAAAAAGAAGGCGGGCGCGGGGACAGCGCGCGTGAGACCCTGGTATCTTGCCGCCGGGGCGTGCTGGCCGTACGTTCGTCTGGCTCAGCACCACGCCGAGCGAAGCCATCCGTAACCTCCAACCGGGGGATCTATGTTCAAGCTTCACCGCACCACCCACATCGGGATCTGCTGCTGCGCTGCGGTCCTCGCCGGATGCGCCAAGAAGGACAACGCCGCCGTAGACTCGACGAGCGCAATGGCGTCCTCCACCACCTCGACCAGCTCCACCACCACGATGGCTCCGGCACCTATCAACCTTGCCGACGTCGCCGGTAAGTGGAACATGCGATCGGTTCCGACAAGCGGAGCCGCGACGCCGGTCAACTTCGTGTTGACGGCGACGACGAGTACATCGGGATGGACCCTCACATTTCCCGGTCGAGCGCCGGTCCCAATGCGGGTCACCGTCGATGGCGACAGCATCATGGATGTTGCCGGACCGTATTCCAGCGTGCTGCGCAAGGGAGTACAGGTCACCACCAACGGGGTAATGCGCCTTCAGAACGGAAGCCTCGTCGGGAGCAATACCGCGCACTACAACGTGAAGACAGCGGATTCTGTCCTCACCTTGAACACAACCGGCACGCGCGCCAAGTAAGAGGTGGACGGGTGTTCAGACCAAAGGGATCTGCCTGTCAGAGCCTGCGCTTAGACGTTGGAGAAACAAGACTCGCGCGCCGGCGCGAGTGAACTACAGGTGCGCGCCTGATTCCGCCGGCGGCTTGATCGGGGGGAGGGCTGCCTCGATCTCGCCGCGCTGCGGTTCCAGCCAGGGAGGGAGCACGAGGTGCTCACCGAGCGATGCCGGGTCTTCATCTACGGCGAAGCCTGGTCCGTCGGTGGCAATCTCGAAAAGGACGCCGCCCGGCTCGAGAAAGTAGACTGACTTGAACCAGAACCGATCGATCACTTCTGTCGGATGCCGGCGCGCGCGATCAATCCGCTCGCGCATTTCCAGCTCTGCCTTGTCGTCCGGCACGCGCCAGGCGACGTGGTGCACTCCGCCGGTTCCCCACCTTCCGCGATCGGCGTCTGGAATTTCGCGAATCTCGAGATAGCGGCCCGATCCGCCTCCCCCGATCTCGAAACCGAGCCACTCGTCCTCCGCACCAATGTCCACGAATCCGAGAACGCCGGTGAGAAAGCTCGAGGTGGCCGCGAGGTCGCGCTCCCACAAGCGAACGGAGTGGAGTCCGCGGATCTGCTTTTCTACCGCAACCGGGCTCTCCCGCCAGGGTGTGAAGTCGCGCTGGTCCCCCGTTTCGTGCAACACGAGAGGTAGACCGTGGGGATCGGTGAATGGGAGCGCCGAGGTTCCACGTCTGGTCTCGATCTCGCCGACAGCGAGATGGTGCTCCGCTAACCGCTCTCCCCAGTAGTCGACGCTGCCCAGCGGAACGGCGAGCGAGACTTCCATCGCCAGCCCCACGCCCGGCTTGGCGCCTGGCATCTCGGGCCAGGGGAAGAAGGTGATGTCGGTTCCCGGGTGGCCTTCCCCGTCGGCGTAGAAGAGGTGATAGGTTCCGGGCGAGTCCTGGTTGACGCTCTTCTTGACCAGGCGCATGCCGAGCACGCCGGAGTAGAAATCGACGTTGTCCTGCGCATCGCCGGCGATGCAGGTGACGTGGTGGAGTCCGGTTACGCCAGTCATGAAGGTGTCCGCCATGTAAACGTCCGAATTCTTGCGCAACCCTGCACTGCTACGTAGGTCTACGTACAGCGCGTCGATTCAGATTGCGGCATCCTTCAGATCAGTAATGCCCGGAGCTGCCGCACGGATTCGCTCCCGCGACAGAAAGAGTAGCTGAAGAGCAATGGAGGCTGCAATGACTGCACCCAAATGGCTCGCGAACTATGACGACGGAGTTCCGTCGACGCTGGAGCCGTATCCCAGCCGAAGCCTCACTGACTACCTACGCGAGTCTGCCGGCCGATGGCCCGACCGTCCTGCCCTGCTGTTCAAGGGCTCGACGATCACGTATAGGGGAGTCGAAGAGCAGAGCAATGCGCTCGGCGCGGCGCTCCGCGAGATGGGAGTGAAGCGTGGCGACCGGGTTGGCATTTGTCTGCCCAACTGTCCGCAATTCCTGATCGCCGAGTTCGCCGCGTGGAAGGTGGGCGCGATCGTATGTCCCTTCAATCCGACCTACAGCGAGCGCGAGATGGAAGACGCCCTTCAGACAACGGGCGCGGAGACCGTGGTCGTGCTCAATCGCTTTTACGGGAAGGTGAAGAACATCCAATCGCGGACGTCCGTAAAGCGGGTCATCGCCACCGGCATCAAGGAATACCTGCCATGGACGCTTCGCTTCGCCTACACTCTGCTCAAGGAAAAGAAGGAAGGCGAGCGCATCAATATCTCCGCGGGGGATTTTCGTTTCGGGGGACTGCTGCGACGATTCCGACGCTCCGCGCCACCGATCTCTGACACAAGTCTTGATGATCCGGCGGTCATTCTGATGAGCGGCGGCACGACAGGAACGCCGAAGGGCGTGACCGGATCGCACCGGGGAATCGTGGTCGCGGGACATCAGCTTCGGGCCTGGCTCCGTCCCGCAATGAATGAGTGGACGGACAAGATCATGCTTCCGCTTCCGCTGTTCCACGTGTATGGGAACACCGGTGTCCAGAGCCTCGCCTTCATCAATCACAATCCGATCGCGCTCATTCCAAATCCGCGCGACTTGCGTGGTGTGCTGAAGGAGATAAATGAGCTCAAGCCGGCCTTCATCTGCACGGTACCGACGCTGCTCAACGGAATCATGAATCACGCGATGGCCCGCGAAGGCAAGGTGGACTTCCACTCGATCAAGCTGTGTTTCTCGGGCGCGGCGCCGCTCATGGCGGAGACGAAGAAACGATTCGAGGAGCTGACGGGCGGTGTGATCGTGGAAGGCTATTCGCTCACCGAGGCGCAGATGGCCGTCGTCGCAAATCCCGTTCTGGGCAAGAAGAAAATCGGCTCCGTGGGAATGCCGCTGCCCGATGTCCATATTGAGATACTCGACTCTGATGACGGGCACACGCCGGTTCCGGAGGGCGAGGTAGGCGAGATCGTGATGAGCGCCCCGCAGCTGATGCGTGGCTACTGGCAGCGGCCCGACGAGACCAACGAGATGCTACGCACCAATGCCCGGGGCGAGCGCCGGCTCTACACCGGCGACCTCGGATACCTCGACGAAGACGGCTATCTCTTCATTGTCGACCGAAAGAAAGATCTGATCAAGACGTGCGGCTTCCAGGTGTGGCCGCGCGAGATCGAGGAGGTCATTTCCACACACCCCGCGGTGGCCGACGTAGGAGTCGTCGGTCTCCCGGACAACATGCGCGGTGAAGTCGTGAAGGCGTGGGTCGTCCTTCGAGCGGATTGCGCGCTGACTCCCGCCGACCTGAAGTTGTACTGCCGCGATCGACTCGCTCCCTACAAGATTCCGGCGAAGTACGAGTTCGTGGCCGACCTGCCCAAGACGGAGATCGGGAAGGTTCTCCGCCGCATGCTTCGACAGACGCCTGACAAGAGCGAGGAAGTTGAAGTCGTCTAGCGGGGTTCCGCGCCCTGTCCCTTGTAAACCACTCCGCCCTTCATCACGAAGCTCACGCGCTCAGTAGCGTGAATATCGGCGAGCGGGTCCCCGGGGACCGCAACGATGTCGGCGAGCTTTCCCGCCGCGAGTGAGCCGACCTTCGTGTCCCAGCCGAGCAGCTTCGCCCCATTCAACGTGCCGGCGTTGAGCGCAGCCATCGGAGTCAGTCCACCCCACTCGACCAACAGGCCGAACTCGCGCGCGTTCGTGCCGTGTGGAATCACCCCAGCGTCAGTGCCAAGCGCGATCTGCACGTGATTCGCTACGGCGATTTTCGTCGCCTTTCTCATCGCTGCTCCAGCCGCGAGCGCCTTCTCGGCGCGCAGTCCCTTGAGGACTCCGTTTTTCGCAAAACGCTCGACCGCCTCGCCGGCCATCATCGTCGGAACGAGGAAGGTGCCGCGCTGAGCCATCATCCGCGCACCTTCTTCGTCGAGGAAGGAGCCGTGCTCGATCGACGACACTCCCGCACGCACGGCGATCTTGATTCCCTCGGTGCCGTGGGCGTGGGCGGCTACTTTCCGCCCGAGCTTGGTCGCTTCGTCGACGAGTGCCTTCGCCTCCTCGTAGGTGTACTGCGTCGCGCCGACCGCGTCTCCCTCTGACAGCACGCCGCCCGTCGCGCACATCTTGATGACATCGGCGCCGGCTTTGACCTGGTAGCGAACCGCTTGCCGAACCTGCTCGGGCCCGTCCGCGACTCCATCGCCAGGACCCAGTTGGATCAAACCCGGCCTGAAGCCGTTCTCATCGCAGTGTCCGCCCGTGATACCGATCGCGTGTCCGGCGTTCTCCATTCGAGGGCCGGGCACGCGGCCATCGGTGATCGCCTGGCGGAGCGCCATGTCGTCGAAGTTGGGAGAGCCAACGACGCGGATGGTGGTGAATCCCGCCATCAACGTGCTGCGTGCGTTCGCCACGCCGACGATTGCGCCGTACGACGCGTAGTCCTTGACCACCGCGAGATCCGCCATGGGATCGCCGAGCGTCCGGCCGATGATGTGCGTATGCGCGTCGATGAATCCAGGGAGGAGAGTGACGTCACCGAGATCGACCACGCGGGCGCCCGCGGGAACGGCGACGGTCGCGGCAGGACCGACAGCGACAATGCGATCATCTGTCACTACGATTGCGGCGTTCGTCACAGTTGGCGCCCCGGTGCCGTCGATCAGCCGAGCGGCACGCAGAACCGTGGTCTGCTGGGCGAGAACCTGAGAAGCCACCGTGAAGGAAAGCGCGGCGAAGAAAGCAATGGAAGTGCGACGCATGTGATGCCTCAGTGTGGGTTCGCGCGCAAAACCCGATGCGCGTTGATGGCTGCGGCTTCTACGAGCTGTTACGGCTTGAGCGCCCTCGTCGCCAGCTCGTCTTCGAGACGCGCGGCGAAATCTGCGACAGAAATGATTTCCTGCTTCTTCCCGGCCCCGCGCACCCTGAGCGCGATCGAATCCGCCTCTGCTTCCCGCTTTCCGACAACGGCCATGTACGGGATCTTGAGCATCTCGCCTTCGCGGATCCGGTAGTTCAGCGTGTCCGAGCGATCGTCGAGATGCACGCGCACGCCGCGCGCCTTGAGGCGCTCGACCACCGACTGCGCGAATGTCTTCAGTTCGTCGGCGATCGGAATGACGCGCACCTGCTCCGGCGCTAGCCAGAGCGGGAATGCCCCCGCATAATGCTCGATGAGGCCCCCAACGAATCGTTCCATTGAGCCCACCAGAACCCGATGCAGCATGATCGGCCGGTGCGGCGTGTTATCGGGTCCCGTGTACTCGAGCCCAAACCTCTCGGGCAGATTGAAATCGAGCTGCACTGTCGGTCCCTGCCATTTTCTACCGATCGCGTCGATCAGCTTGAAATCGAGCTTCGGGCCGTAGAACGTGCCGCCTCCTTCATCGTACGTGAACGACTGGCCACGCTTGTCCAGGGCGTCCGCGAGCCTCTTCTGCGCATCCTCCCAGAGCTCGGGACCCCCGAGCGCCTTGTCAGGCCGCGTAGCGAGCTCAATCGTGTACGGGTAGCCAAACGTCTTGAGCATCTCGTCGCAGAGATCCAGGAGCCGGTCAATCTCCGCGGGCACCTGCTCCAGCGTACAGAAGATATGGGCGTCGTCCTGCGTGAATCCGCGGACCCGCATCATCCCGTGCAACGTGCCACTGCGCTCGTAACGGTAGACCGCGCCGAATTCGGCGTAGCGAATCGGTAGATCGCGATACGATCTCTGGCGCGACTGATAGATGACGATGTGGCCCGGACAGTTCATCGGCTTCGGGCGATAACTCGCACCCTCGACATCCATCGCGCCGAACATGTTCTCCTTGAAGTTCTCCAGATGTCCCGAGATCTGAAAAAGCTTCTCGTTCACTATGTGCGGCGTATAGACGAGATCGTATCCGTGACGAAGGATCAGCCCCCGCTCGTACTCCTCGATCTGATTGCGGATGATCGCCCCCCTGGGATGCCAGAGAATGAGACCCGGTCCCACTCGCGGATCCGTGGAATAGAGATCGAGCTGCTGCGCGAGGTGGCGATGGTCGCGCCGCTTCGCCTCCTCCAGCTGATGCAGGTGCGCCTCGAGATCTTCCTTCTTCCAGAACGCCGTGGCGTAGATGCGCTGAAGCATCTGCCGATGCTCATCGCCACGCCAGTACGCGCCGGCGGTGTGCAACAGCTTGAAGTTCTTGAGATACGACGTGTCGGGGACGTGCGGCCCCTTGCACAGATCCATGAACTGTCCGTCGGTGTAGGTCGAGATGATCTCGCCTTCCGGGAATTCGCCGAGCCGCTCGAGCTTGAGCGGGTCGTCAGAGAAGCGCTTCCGCGCCTCCGGCTGAGATACCTCCTCGCGGACGAACGGATGCTTCTCCGCGATCACCTTCTTCATTTCCGCGTCGAATTGCTCGAGGTCTTCCGGGGTGAACGGCTGCGCAACCTCAAAATCGTAGTAGAACCCGTCCTCGATGGCGGGGCCGAAGCCGATTTTGGCGTCTGGCCGGAGCCGGCGAACTGCTGTGGCCAGGATGTGAGCGCCCGAATGCCGGAGCACAGCGAGAGATTCGGGGTCCTTCTCGGTAAGAACCCGGAACTGCCCGCCCTTCCGGAGCGGAGTGTTCAGATCGATGATTTCGCCGTCCACCTGTACCGCGATCGCGTCCCGGAGCAGCCGTGGTCCTATCGATGCGACGATGTCGCGCGGCAGGGCGCCTTCGGGAGCTTCGCGGGTGGCGCCGTCGGGGAGCCTCAGCGTCAACATTTTTTCGGTATGATTTCGAGTACTGCGGATGGCCTTTATTTTGCTCCCCGTTAAGCTATCGTTTGCAGATACCCTTCGCCACAGGCCATCACGCTATGTCGCCCTTCCGCTTTCGAAACGAGCCTCCGTACATCTACCAGGAAGAAGAGGAAGAGTCTTCTTCTCGCACTGCGATCTTCATCGCTATCGGAGCCGCGGCCGGCTTTGCGGCCGGGGTTCTCATGGCGGAGCGATTCGGAGGATTCAAGGGATTGACTGACAGAATCAAGGACACATTCGGAGGCGGTACCGCGGGGGAAAAAGAGGAGTTCGACTACGAGGGACTCGACGAGGATGAGTTCGATCCCGACTTCGAGGACGACCTCGACACGCCCAAGGCATCGCTCAACGGCGCCGAGGCGCTGGAGGAGAGAGTTCTCGAGGCTTTCAAGAACGATCCAACGCTGAGCGAGCGCGCGATCGACATCGGCGCCGTGGAAGACGGCATCATCGAGCTCACCGGCACGGTGAACTCGGAAGAGGAAGCTCACCAGGCGGTCGTCGTGGCCCGTGGGACTCCCGGGGTGGCCACGGTCGTGAACCGGCTCACCATCCGCACCGATGAAGATCTCTTCGACGACGCGGCACATCACTATGAAGATGGCGATCCTCCGTTCACGGAGCGCCATTGGGATGGCCAGCAGGTTGGCACTGGCCGGCGCCGTCAGGGCAGTTCCGATGAGATTGACCGGCACGCCGATCCAAAAAACATTCTCGAGGACAGGTCACTCTCGGAAGACAAAGCCTTCATGGCCGCTGCCGACGACATCCCCGATGCGACTGTGCGAGGGAAATCGACCAAGAAAGCGCGCGGTGGTCGCACCGACGGCTCCCCTGTGGCGCCGAGCGGAGTGCCGAAGGCGGATCACGTCGCGGACCCCGAGCACGCTCCGG
>DHJM01000037.1:3162-25222 GCA_002404335.1 Gemmatimonadales bacterium UBA4720 | reverse complement strand
AAGACGCGCGGTCTTACCCGCGAAAATGGCGCCCATTAACTTGCGCCGGAGATGAGCACAACACAGCAGCTTCACGACTTGCCGGCGCAGTACGACCCCGGCCAGACCGAGCGCGCCATCTACGAGCGCTGGATCGAGGCCGGGATTTTTTCGGCCGAAGAGAAGCGCAGCCGGCGCAACGGCGGCGACCGCGACCCGTTCGTGATCGTGATGCCCCCACCAAATGTGACAGCCGTGCTGCACATGGGGCACGGACTCAACAACACCGTCCAGGACGTGATCATCCGCTGGCGCCGCATGATCGGGGATGAAACGCTCTGGGTTCCAGGCACCGACCACGCCGGGATCGCCACCCAGAACATCATCGAGAAACAGCTCGCGGCCGAGGGCAAGACCAAGTTCGATCTCGGTAGGTCTGCATTCACTGAACGCACCGTTGCCTTCGTCGAGGACACGGGCGGCGAAATTCTCCGCCAGTTGCGCGCGATCGGCGCCTCGGCCGACTGGAACCGGACGGCGTACACGCTTTCTCCCCAGCTGTCGCACGCTGTCAGGGAAGCTTTCGTCCAGCTCCACGAGCGGGGGCTCATCTATCGCGGCCACCGGGTCATCCACTGGTGCCCACGCTGCCTCACCGCATTGAGCGACGAAGAGGCCCAGCACGGAGAAGAGATGGGCGCGCTGTATCACATCCCGTATCCCATCGTCGGTGCGAAGGACAATGCGCATCTCACCGTCGCGACCACGCGTCCCGAGACGATGCTGGGCGATGTCGCTGTCGCCGTTCACCCCGATGACGAGCGCTACAAGGCGCTGATCGGCAAGTCGGTCCTGCTTCCGATCGCCGGCATCGAGATTCCGATCATCGGCGACACCTATGTCGATCCCGCATTTGGAACCGGCGTCGTCAAGATCACGCCAGCGCACGATCCGAACGATTTCGAGGTCGGCATGCGGCACAAGTTGCCGATGCCGGTGATCATGGCGCCCGATGGT
Source organism: Gemmatimonadales bacterium UBA4720 (assembly GCA_002404335.1). Lineage (GTDB taxonomy): Bacteria > Gemmatimonadota > Gemmatimonadetes > Gemmatimonadales > Gemmatimonadaceae > UBA4720. The sequence goes on along the minus strand of DHJM01000037.1, from coordinate 24,226 downwards.
ACGATGGCAAACGGCACCGACGCGGGTTCACGCGTGCCGCCCGAGCTTCTCGGCGCGGACAGATTCGAGGCGCGTGAGCGGATCGTCAGATCACTCGAGAATTCCCGCCAGTTGGTCAAAGTCGAGCCACACCAGCACGCCGTTCGCCACTGCTATCGTTGCGACACGGTTGTCGAGCCGCGTCTGTCCGATCAGTGGTTCGTGAAAATGCAGCCGCTCGCGAAGCCGGCCCTCAAGGCCGTGCATGATGGGACGATCCGCATTCTGCCCGAGAAATGGGAGGCAGTCTACATCAACTGGCTCGAGAACATTCGCGACTGGAACATCTCGCGTCAGCTCTGGTGGGGCCACCGCATTCCCGTCTGGTACTGCGATAAATGCGAGAGGCAGATCGTCAGTCGCACCGATGTCGCCGCCTGCGACAAATGCGGTGGCGCGGTCCGGCAGGACGAGGACGTGCTCGACACCTGGTTCTCGTCGTGGCTCTTCCCCATCTCGACACTCGGCTGGCCCGACAAGAGCTCGGCGGCGCTGACTGCGTTCTATCCGACCGACGATCTGATTACAGCGCCGGAGATCCTGTTCTTCTGGGTGTCGCGGATGATCATGGCGGGCTACGCTTTCATGGGCGCGGCACCGTTCCATACCGTCTATCTCCACGGGACGGTGCGCGACATGAATCACGTCAAGATGTCGAAGTCACTCGGGAATGGCATCGATCCGCTTGATGTCGTCGAAAAATACGGCGCGGATGCGCTCCGTTATACGGTGATCTCCGGCATGGGCATGGGCGCGGATTTGATGCTCGACCATCGTGACCTGGAGCGCTCGTTTGCTCCGGGCCGGAACTTCGCGACCAAGCTTTGGAATATTGGCCGATTTCTGCTCGCCAACGTCGGCACTTCGCCAGTGAGGAGTGTGGACGAGCTGCGCGACAACGAGCTCACCCTGGCCGACCGATGGATTCTCGGACGCCTCAACGCCACAATTCTCGAGTGCGACGCGATGCTCGGCCCGGCGCGGCCCGAGAAAGGACATTGGCCGCCGAAAGAGCGCCATTCCGGGCTTCGCCTAAGTGAATTCGCGGAGTCCGCGCGCGCTTTCGTCTGGGGCGACGTCGCCGACTGGTACCTGGAGATTACCAAGGGACGCATCGCTACCCGGGGTGGCGACAGCGAAGTCGCGCGTGCTGTCCTCACGCACGTTTTTGACTACGCCCTTCGACTTCTCCATCCGATCATGCCGTTCATTACGGAGACGCTCTGGCAGAGGCTGCCCTTCCCGGTAGCCGCCGACCGTTGCGAATTCCTGGCGATCGCGCCGTGGCCCCTCCCGCATCCCCGCTCGGTGTCGGCGACCGATGACATGTCGCGCTTTGACCTCGTGCGCGACGCGGTGAAGGCTGTCCGGCAGATCCGCTCCGACTACGCGATCCCTCCTGGGAAGTCGATTGACGTGATCGTCCAATCGCGTGCAAACAGCGGGCTGTTTACTGAGCACGCCTCACTGATGGGCCGGCTCACGCGCACCGTGGTAAGAGTGGGCGGAGAGTCAGCCGGTGCGGGCGCGGCCCATTCGGTTCTCACCGACGGCAGCGAGGTCATCGTTCCGCTCGGTGGACTCGTCGATCTCACCAAGGAATGTGGCAAGCTAGGCGCGGAGCTGGCACAGCTGGAGGTTCAGCTCGAAGCGCTATCGAAGCGTCTCCGCAATCCGGGATTTACGAGCAGGGCGCCGGCCGCCGTTGTCGAAGGCGAGCGAAAGAAGGAAGAGGAATGGATCGAGCGACGCGAGCAGCTCGCTGAAAAGGTGAAAGCGCTTTGCGGCGGCTGATACCCGTCGCCCTGCTCGCGTCGGCGTGCGCTTCTCCCGGCATGCCGCCCGGTGGACCACCCGATGTTGCCGCGCCCCAGATCGTCGCGATCAATCCAGACTCGGGCGCGGTCGGCGTCAAGCCGAAGGAAGTATTGTTCCGCTTCGACGAGGTGGTGTCCGAGCGTCCTCCTGCCGTCACCACTCTGGGCGACCTGTTTCTGATCTCTCCCCGCGACGGCGTTCCGGATGCGTCCTGGCATCGCGATGCAATTGGAGTCAAGCCGGCGCACGGCTGGCGCGCCAATACGCCCTACACAGTGATCATGATGAAGGGTCTGGCCGACCTTCGGGGAAATGTCCGCAACACCGGAGCGACGACCTTCTTTTCGACGGGGACGACGATCCCGCGGACAACAATCGCCGGCCACGTATTCGATTGGGTGTCGGGCTCTCCTGCCAATGGCGCCCTGATCGAATCGTACGTTCCGCCTGATACTCTTCACCCTTACGTGGCGCTCGCCGATTCAAACGGCGCGTTCGTCATCGAGCATGTCCCGCCCGCGCGCTACACGGTGCGCGCCTATCTCGATCGCAACAGGAATCTGACAATCGATCCGAGCGAGCCGTGGGACAGCCTCTCTATCAGTCTGGCGGACAGCGTGCGCACTGATCTCGTGATCTTTACGCACGACACGGTGCCGCCGAAGATTCGTGACGTGAGGGCAGTGGATTCGCTGACGCTGCAAGTGTCCTTCGACAAGCCCGTGGATCCGGCGCAGACGCTCACCGCCGCCAACTTTGCTATCATCGCGCCCGACTCGTCGCCCGTGCCGATCGTGAGCGCGGGTCCGGCCGCCAAGGATACTGCCGCCGGTGTGAATCCAGCCGCCGGGATAAATCCAGCCGCCGGCGTAAACCCCGGCGCTGCGCCAAGGCCGGCCGCCGCCGTTCCAGCCCGAGGGCGCGCTCCGGCTGCGGGTCGTCGCGACACTTCGCTCGTCGCGAAACCCGTGATGCCGCGCCCTCTGCCGATCAACGATGCGACAATCAAGCTGCAACATCCGCTCACGCCAAAGCTGGCGTACCACGTGCGCGCGATAGGCATTCGCGGATTGCTCGGACGAACGGGCAACAGCGAGCGCCCGTACACGCCGCCCGCGCCCGCGCCCGCGCCAAAGGTTGTCCCCGCCGCCAAGCCGGCGGCCGTGCCTCCACCGACGCCGCCACCGGTCAAGAAATGAAGGACCAGCGGCGCGATCTGCCCAGTGTCAACACGCTGCTCGAGACGTCGGGGGTGAAATGGCTCCTCGAGCAGCACCCGAGAAGGATCGTCGTCGATGCAGTCCGAAGCGCGGTCGAGGCCGCGCGGACAGCTGGGGGCACGCAGCCGACGGATGAGCAATGGGTCGAGACGATCGCGTCGGCCGTGCGTGATGCCACTCGCCCATCGCTGAGGCGCGTGATCAACGCCACGGGAGTGGTGCTCCACACCAATCTCGGACGCGCACCGCTCGCTGACGTTGCGATCCGCGCTATCGGTCACGTCGCGGAAGGTTATAGCAATCTCGAGTACGACATCGAGACTGGGCAGCGCGGATCGCGCTATTCGCACTGCGTCGGCCTCCTGCGTCAGCTCACGGACGCTGAGGATGCGCTCGTAGTCAACAACTGCGCGGCAGCGCTGGTGCTCACCCTCAACGCGCTCGCCCAGAAGAAGGAAGTCCTGGTCTCGAGGGGAGAGCTCGTCGAAATCGGCGGCAGCTTCCGGATTCCGGACATCATGGCGCGCAGCGGCGCCAAGCTCGTCGAGGTCGGCACCACCAATCGGACCCACGACGACGACTACCGGCGAGCCATCACCCCGAAAACGGCAGCGATCGTGAAGGTGCATCGCAGCAACTTTACGATCGAGGGCTTCACGGCGGAGGTGAGCGTCGATCGTCTGGCCTTCATCGCCGCCGAGCACGGCCTGCCCGTCATTTACGATCTCGGCAGCGGGCTCCTTCTTCCGCTGGATGATTACGGACTCTCGGGCGAGCCCACCGCGTCCGCCGCGCTGGCGTCGGGCGCGACGCTCGTCCTCATGAGTGGAGACAAGCTCCTTGGTGGACCACAGGCTGGAATCATACTGGGCCGCGCCGCCACGATTGCCAGACTCCGAAAAAATCCCTTTGCACGGGCGATGCGAGTGGACAAGCTCACCCTGTCCGCGCTCGAAGCGACGCTCCGGCTCTACCTCGAGCCCGGGCGCGCGCTCAAGGAAGTTCCCATCCTGGCGATGCTCACCGAAAGCGTCGAGCAGCTCGAGTCGCGCGCGCGTTCTGTGGTCAGTTCGCTTCGCTCCAGCAACATCGATGCGGAAGTGGCTCCCAGTACGGCGAGCGTCGGCGGAGGCGCCTTCCCCACCGCCGACATCCCATCGAGAGCGGTCGTGCTGAGCAAGGATGTGGAGCGCACGGAAGAAAGGCTCAGACGCGGTGAGCCGGCGGTGATCGGACGGATCGCCGATGGAAAGCTGCTGCTCGACCTCCGCAGCGTGCTTCCGCGCGAGGACGGGGTGCTCGTCCAGGCGATCGTCAAGGTGCGCTCGTGAAGAGCGGTCCCGACGCGGTCTTTCTCGACCGCGACGGCACGATCATGGAAGATGCGCACTTCATCAAGTCACCAAGCCAGGTGCGCCTCATTCCCGGCGCCGCGGCCGCGGTCAAGAGAATCAACGACGCGAAGGTCCCGGCAATAGTCGTCACGAACCAGTCGGGGATCGCGCGCGGCATTTTCAAGGTGGAAGATTACGAGTCGGTCCGACGGCATTTCGAGTCGCTCCTCGAAGCGCAGGGTGCGCACATCGACGCGAGCTACTACTGCCCGCACCATCCGAGCGTCGCGGCATGCGATTGCCGCAAGCCGGCGACGAAGATGTTCGAGAACGCAATGCGCGATTTCGGGCTCGACCCCGCGAAAATGGCCTACGTGGGAGATCGGTGGCGGGATGTGATCGCATCGAAAAAACTCGGCGGTCGCGGAATCATGATCTCCTCCCACATGACCACGGACGAAGATCGTCGCAAAGCGCAAGGGGACGGGATCGAGACCGCGGCATCCCTCAAAGACGCCGTCGAGATGCTTTTTCGGTCTTCCTGAGAGACACGGCGCGGCGTAAAATCGGGGATGCCGTCACGCCTCGCCGTGCTCGCCTCCGGGCGCGGCTCAAATCTCCAGGCAATCATTGACCACTTCGACAACATCGCGCGTGAGCGGGTCGCGAAGGTCGTGCTCGTCGCGTCGAATCGCGCTGATTCCCCGGCGCTCATTCGCGCCGCCACGGCGTCGATCGACATCGCGCATTTCGACGGGGCCGACGATGGGACTCAACTCCTTGCCCTCCTACAGAAGTTTCGGATTGACCTGGTCGTGCTCGCCGGCTACCTGAAGCGGATCCCGAGCAAGGTGATCCATGCGTACGCCGGTCGGATCATCAACATTCACCCCGCCCTCCTCCCCGCGTTCGGGGGCGATGGCATGTACGGAGCGCGCGTTCATGAGGCTGTGATCGCTGCGGGCGCAAAGGAGTCCGGTGTGACCGTCCATCTGGTCGACGACGACTACGACCGTGGCCCCATCCTCGCTCAGTGGCGTGTTCCGGTCGAGAAATCGGACACTGCGGAATCGCTCGCCGCGCGCGTGCTCAACGTGGAGCATATCGTTTACCCGCGCACCGTCGAGATGGTCGCGATGCTACAGCAACTCGAATCGAAAACTTCTTCCTGACATGCCCACCGCTCTGCTCTCCGTCTCCGACAAGACCGGTCTCGTTGACTTCGCCAAAGGCCTGATCACCCTCGGGTGGGACCTCGTCTCCACCGGCGGCACCGCCAAAGCTTTGCGCGCTGCGGGCGTCGCCGTGCGAGATGTCAGCGATGTGACGCATTTTCCCGAAATGCTGGACGGCCGCGTCAAGACGCTCCACCCGGCGATACACGGCGCGTTGCTGGCGCGTCGTGATTCTCCCGAGCACTTGAAGGCGCTCGCCGAGCACGACATCGCGCCGATAGACCTGGTGGCCGTGAATCTCTATCCGTTTGAGGAGACGGCGGCGCGCGCCGGCGCCAAACCGGAGGAGATCATCGAGCAGATAGACATCGGCGGACCGTCGATGCTCCGGTCCGCCGCCAAGAACTTTGCGTCCGTTACGGTGGTGGTCGATCCCGCCGACTATGGGCGTGTCCTCGCCGCGCTCGAAGCGAAGGACGACGACATGGACCTGCGACGCCTGCTCGCGGAGAAGGTGTTCGCGCGCACGGCGGCCTACGACGCCGCCATCGCGTTTTGGTTCGGTTCCGAGCGCTCGGAGGTATTCCCCGATCGCACCACGATATCACTCGAGAAAGAGACCACCCTCCGGTACGGCGAGAACCCCGGCCAGCGAGCCGCCTTCTACGTCGAGCGCCGGGGCGAAGGGATCGCCGCACTGGAGAAGAAGGGCGGAAAGGAGCTTTCGTTCAACAACCTGCTCGACCTCGAGGGAGCTCTCTTCGCCACCGATCCATTTGCGGACGAGATCGCTTGTGCCATCGTCAAGCACACCACGCCATGCGGACTCGCGACCGGCACCAGCGCTCTCGACTCCTACAAGAAGGCGCTCGCCTGCGATCCGGTTTCGGCCTTTGGTTCCGTGATCTCGTTCACGGTCCCCGTCGATGACGAGACCGCCGAGTCGGTATCGAGCCTTTTCGTCGAGTGCGTAGTCGCGCCTCAGTTCACGCCGGGCGCTCTCGAGATACTCGGCCGCAAGAAGAATCTTCGCGTGCTGGAAGGCCGGGCACAGTGGCGTGAGCACTCGCTCGATTACAAGCGGGTACGCGGCGGATTTCTTGCGCAGGAGCGCGCCGCGCGCGACGGCGGAGAACAGTGGCGCGTCGTAACCAAGCGTCAGCCGACCGAGACGGAGCTCAAGAATCTTCAGTTCGCGTGGCGCGCTGTCGGGAGCGTCAAGTCCAACGCGATCGTTCTCGCGCGCGACGGCGCCACGATTGGGATCGGCGCTGGACAGATGTCCCGGGTCGACGCGGCGTTTCTCTCCGTCTACAAGGCGCGTCTCACGGGCCACGATACCAAAGGCGCGGTAATGGGATCAGATGCCTTCTTCCCTTTTCGCGACGGAGTCGAGCAAGCTGCAGAGGCGGGAGTGGCCGCGATCGTCCAGCCTGGAGGATCGGTGCGCGACGAGGAAGTGATTCAGGCCGCCGACGAGTACAACATCGCCATGGTATTCACGGGCAAGCGGCAGTTCCGTCACTAGCGATGACAGCGACCCCCCTCACGCCCGAAGAGCTCGACTACCAGCCGTCGTATCGCGCCGCGGCAATAGTCTCAGCGCTCATCCTCGTTCTCTATCTGATCACGCTCGCGCCGTCTACGGCGATGTGGGATACGAGCGAGTACATCGCGGCTGCTTATACGCTCGGACTGCCGCACCCGCCGGGGAATCCGCTGTTCGTTCTGCTGGGACGCTTCTTCGCGATTCTCCCGATCGCGCCCAACGTCGCTATGCGAATCAACATTCTCGCCGCGCTATGCAGTGCGGGCGCGGCGGGAATGTGGTTCCTGATCACCGAGCGGGTTCTCGTGGGTTGGCTGCCGGAGCGGTGGCAGAGGATTGCCGGCGGATCTCTCGCGGCGCTGATCGGCGCGACGGCGTTTACTGTCTGGGCACAATCGGTCGTCAACGAAAAAGTCTACACCGTTTCGCTTCTGGGACTGGCGATCGTCTCCTGGCTGATCGTCCGCTGGTGCGACGATCCAGACGGACCCAAGGCGGACCGACTCCTCGTGTTGATAGCGTACCTGAGTGGACTCGGCTTCGCGAACCACATGGCCGGCTTTCTCGCTCTGCCGGCGGTCGGAGCCGCGGTTGCCATTATCCGCCCGGCCACACTGCTGCGTCCGAAGCTTCTGCTTGCAATTGCCGGCGCGCTTCTGCTCGGCATGACGCCGTTCCTGACACAGCCGCTCCGCACAGCGTACTTCCCCGCCATCAATGAGGGCGAGCCGACAGGCTGCGCCACTCGAATCGGCGTCGGCTGCACACTCAGCAAGGCGACGTACGATCGGTTCATGTACAACTTCAATCGCGGCCAGTATGGAAAGCCGGGTTTGACCGAACGGCAGGCGCCGTTCTTCGCCCAGGTCGAGATGTGGTGGCTGTACTTCCGGTGGCAGTGGCTGAGAGACCCGTTTGACAACTATCCCGGGTTTCAGAAGACGCTTGCGACGCTCTTCCTCCTGCTCGGAGGACTAGGCGGGTACGTGCATTGGAAGCGCGACCGGAAGTCATTCTGGTACTTCGGCCCGCTCATGTTCATGGTGACGCTCGCGCTCATTACCTACATGAACTTCAAGTACGGCTCGTCGCAGTCTCCGGAGCTGGGCGACTCCGTAGAGCGCGAGGTGCGCGATCGCGACTACTTCTACCTCTGGAGCTTCTCGGCGTTGAGCGTGTGGATCGCGCTCGGCCTCGTCTTCGTGTGGGAGACCGTCGCCGCGCTGATCGGATCGGAGAAAGTGCGCGTGCGTGACGAAACGCTCGATCTCCCGCGGCGACGAAGCTGGCTGCTCGCGACCCCGGTGCTGGCCCTCGCGATCATCCCGCTTTTTGCAAACTGGAAGTCCGCTTCCCGCGCCGGTCAGACCGACACTGCGGATTTTGCGGCCGATCTCCTCAACTCCGTCGAGCCCTACGGGATTCTCGTCACCGCCGGCGACAACGACACCTTCCCCCTTTGGTACGCGCAGGAAGTCGAGGGAATCCGTCGCGATGTCATCGTCGCGTGCCTCTCGCTGCTGAGAACAGACTGGTACACGCGCCAGCTGCTGCGCCGCCCCGTTTACGAGTACGATTCGTTGCGTGGTCCCGCGATCTACCGCGGCAGGATCTGGAAAAAACCCAACGGGCCGCCGCTCAGGCTGACGATGGCCGAGGCGGACGCGGTGCCGTCGGTAGTCGAGCTGTCGTCGCCGCAGACCTTTCGCAAGGATGGAACTGACATCGTCGTCAACATCCAGCCGCGATCGTACGGAGATTTCACCGGCCTCGGCCGCGAAGATCTGTTCGTCTTGTACATGATCCGCGATGGATATCCGGAGCGGCCGTTCTTCTTCAGCCGGACGACGGGCGGATACGCCGAGGAGATGGGATTCGCTCCTTACACCGTCGCGGTCGGGCTCGCGCGAAAGCTCGTCCACCACATTCCAACGGCCGGAAACGGGATCGTATCGGTGCCGGGGGAAGGGTGGTTCGATCTCGAGACGACTCGTGCGCTCTGGGAGACCGCGTTCCGGGCACCGCAATCGATCGGGAAGCGCGATCTGTGGGTTGATCGTCCGTCGGCGGGTATTCCGTTCCTGTACCTGCGGACGGGGCTGGTCCTCACCTCAGCGCTGGCACAGATGGGGCGCACCGACGAAGCGGCCCGCATCCGTGGCCAGGTCGAGAAAATCGCGCGCGCGACTCAGCTCGAGGATGTGCTGGCCAGAGCGTCGCAGTAGCCGCTGCGCTTCGCGAGGACGCGCACAAATCGCGCGTTGCCCGTGCGAATAGTCACACCTACATTGAGTATTGGAGGGTTGGCAGAACGGCTATTGCACCAGTCTTGAAAACTGGCGCCCGCAAGGGCTTGGGGGTTCGAGTCCCTCACCCTCCGTCAAGACAAAAAAACGCCACTCAGTGGCGAACGCACCGAGTGGCGTTTCACATCCGATAGCTGATCTTCTTACTGCCCTTGCGCTCTGGGGGCAGGCGCAAGCTGCGAGAGTCTAGCTTTCATCGAGCTGAATCCGGCATCGTTTGTCGCCAGACTGTTCAATGTCTGCGCGGGCACCTGATTCAACATCCGCTGGATGTCGACGATGCGATCCTGCGTGCCCGGGTGATCCGAAAACCACGCCGACGCGTTTCCCCCGCCTGAGCTCTGCTCCTCGGCCAGCAGCTTCTGGAAGAAAGTGTACATCCCGCGCGGGCTGATCCCGGCGTGAATCACGTTGTTGAAGCCGCCCTCGTCGGCCTGTATCTCGTCGGTGCGGCTGAATTTCGCGAAGACCGCGGTGCCACCGACGTTTATCGCCGCCTGTGCTACCCCGCTCTGGCAGACCCCCGTCAGCGCGCAGAGAATCCCGACTCCGACATTTGCGGTCTGGGCGTTCTCCATCTGCTTGACGGAGTGGCGCCTCACGACGTGCTCGATCTCGTGTCCCAGCACGCCGGCTACCTCCGACATATTGCTGGCGCGCGCCAGCACACCGCGATTGACGTAGACGAACCCGCCCGGAAGCGCGAAGGCGTTCACCACGTCTGAGTTCACGACCTGAAATTGCCAGTTGAGATCGCTACGCGATGTGGTCCTGGCGATCCGGTTGCCCAACGCATTTACATAATTCTGAATCTGGGCATCCTGAACCATCGGAAGCTGCGCGTTGACCTGCTGCGCCTCATCCTGCCCCATTTGGACTTCCTGCTGGGTGGAGACCCCACACCCCGCGAGCAGCGCGATCGCGCCGATTGTGACCGTGATATTCCGCACCGAGTTAGCCCCCGAAAGTTGTGTTCGCCGCTGGAATGGCCGGCGCGACATTGTTTCTCGCGCCGGCCCGAACCATGTGACTATCTGGCAACTACGATCGTGCGCTTCGCGTCCGTGAAGACGGAAAACTGCGTTCCCGCAGGGATGACGGCGGAAAGTCCCTTCTTGGTTGCGCCGATTCCGAACGTTAGAACGCCCAGTGCCGCAGCCTGACCCTGGCGCTTCTTGCCAGAGACTTTTGTGGTGCCGCGAAGCGGGATCCTCGTACCATCGACTGCCCGTACGGAGGTCACCGACACGGTCACAGCCCCGGGATTTCCGCCCGCGCTACGGCGTGCAACATGAGCCACCGTTCCCCGCACCGGTGTTCCCGACGCGATCAGCACGTGGCCGAACTCCGAATAGTCCGCGGGCAGGTGAAACGCCACCTGCTGGCCCTGATTGACCGACGCGCTCGAAAGATCCTCATCTATTGAGACGGTAAGAGGGGTGCCGGCCGGTATGATCACGGGCATTCGCGTGCTCGAGTTGGCGGCCGCTCTGGCGCGCTCACCTGATCCCGTGCTTTGGGCGCTGAGTGGAACCGCGGCTAGCGTCGCCGCAAGTAGCACGATCGAGCGTAGGTAATACTTCATACATTACTCTCCTAAGAAGTTGCTGCCGCGAAGTCGCGGAATGTATGATTTGATAGTCAAGGAGAGTGCCAAGACTAAGCTCAGCGGCGGGGCCTGCGACGCTCGTAAGTGGGCGTTGTGGCAAAAGCACCTGCCATTACCCCGAAAGCCACTCCGTAAAGTCAGGGCGTAGTGAACTATCGCCTGTACACTGTGCCACTCTCGCCTCCCGCCCGTTCAGTTGCAGTTAAAACTCTCAACCCGGGTCGGAGCCTTTCCCGCTGGCGCCCGCCCGTCCGCTTCATCACTTTGTAGTCCTCGCAATCGGAGCCCCGCCAATGGCCGACTTCAGCAAGGAATGGATCGAGCATCTCAAGACGCAGATCTCGGGACGCATGACCGTCGTCGCGGACAAGTTGGATCCGCAGACCTACGACGAGCTCGTGACCGATCTCGCGTGGTTCACTTTCCGCTTCGCTCGCGACCCCGATACCAAAATGAGGAAAGTCTTCCGCTGAATTCCCCGCAGCGGCATTAGATTCGCCGTAGAGGGCACATCGGCAACCGGACGGGGAGCGCCAATGGCGAAGTGTGAAGTCTGCGGCAACGACTACGACAAGTCGTTCACCGTTACGACGAAGGGGAAAGCCCACACCTTCGACTCATTCGAGTGCGCAATCCACGCCCTGGCGCCGAAGTGCTCGCACTGCGGCTGCAAGATCATCGGCCACGGCGTCGAGAATAACGGAACTTTCTATTGTTGCGCGAGCTGCGCCGAGATGTCGGGCGTCAAGGGACTCGAAGACCGCATCTAGTTGCAGAAGCGAGGGGAAACAGCGTGAAGTGGAAGAATAGAAGTGATCCGCACGGCAAGCTCGGTGACGAGCGAGTGCGCACTAAGTTCGCCTGGCTGCCGGTTGAAGCGGATGATGGATTCACATATTGGCTCGCCCCCGTGGTGGTGCGCGAAAAGCTCCTGCCCAAGGTCACCCGTGGCGGTTTCGAGGACGACGACGAATCGTGGCAAATCGTCGAGGCCAGGCCGGTGAACGGCGGGAAGAAAGGCCGTAAGAAATAGCGGCTGGCCTGCTTGCCACTCACGATAGATCTCAACGCCGACCTCGGAGAGGGCTTTGGCCTCTCCCGCGCCGCGCCGGACGAGGCGCTACTCGACCTCGTGTCTTCCGCCAACATCGCCTGTGGCTTCCATGCCGGCGACGCGACCACGATGCGGGACACGGTGAGGGCGGCGAAGCTCCGCGGAGTCACGATCGGTGCGCACCCTTCGTATCCGGACTTACCGGGCTTCGGGAGGCGCGAGCTCGGCCTTCCCGCAAAGGAAATCCTGCACCACGTGGCTTACCAGATCAGCGCCCTGCGCGAGGTGTGCGGATCCGAGGGAGCGAGGCTCTCGTACGTAAAGCCGCACGGCGCCCTGTACAACCGGGCCGCCCGCGATCGCGAAGTCGCAACCGCGGTCGTGACGGCAATTCGCGATGTCGAAGCATCGCTCACCTTGCTGGGACTTCCGCGCAGCGAGATGGCTCGCGCCGCGGAGCGCGCCGGGATCGCGTTCGCAACCGAAGCTTTCGTCGACAGAGCCTACAAGCCCGATGGAACGCTCGTGCCGCGCGACGAGCCTGGCGCGATAATCCGCGATGTGAAGAGCGCCGTCCAGCGCGCGGTGATGCTCGTCAAAGGCCAGACGATCACCGCGGACGACGGTTCCGAGCTCCACATTGCGGCTCAATCACTCTGTGTTCACGGGGACAATGCCGACGCATCATCGATCTTGCGCGCGCTGAACGCCCGGCTCAAGGAATCTGGTGTGACGATCGGGCCGTTCGCCGCTTGAGCGCCGCCCCGCTGCGCGCCCACCCGCTCGGCGACTCAGCCGTCACCATTGTGTTCGGCGCCGAGCGGAGCGCCGAGCTTCTCCGCCGTGTGCATTCCGCGGCGCGCGCGCTCGAGGCAGCGAAGATCCCGCACGTCGAGGACGTCGTTCCGGCGTATCTCGCGCTCACCGTGTTTTACGATCCGCGTAATGCATCGTACGAGGAGATCTCAGCGACGCTCATGGCTGCGTGCGATCGCGCGACTCACTCGAGCGCCAGATCACCGAAGTCGCGGGAGCACCGAATCCCTATCCGTTACGACGGAATGGACCTCGAGGCGGTGGCCACTTCCACTGGCCTTTCAGTGGAAGATGTCATCGCGCGACATTTGGCCAGGGCTTACACGGTCGATCTGCTCGGATTCGTCCCCGGTTTTGCCTACCTGAGCGAGCTCGACCCGTCGTTGCACTTGCCCCGCCGGGCGCAGCCACGTCCCCGTATTGCGGCGGGAAGCGTCGCCATCGCCGCGGCACAGACCGCGGTCTATCCGCTCGACACGCCGGGCGGCTGGCACATCATCGGCAGCACTCAGACCGTGATGTTCGACCCGACACGCGATGCTCCGGCGCTCCTTGCCCCGGGTGATACGGTGCGCTTCGAGCGCGTTCCGTGATAACGATCACGCGGGCGCCGCCGTACATGACCGTGCAGAACGGCGGGCGGAAGCATTCGCGCGCTTTCGGAGTGCCGCGGGGCGGTGCCATGGACACGTTTGCGATCCGCGCCGTCAACGCCATCGTTGGCAATTCCCTTGATGCCGCGGCACTGGAATGGGCGCTCGGCGGCGGGTCCGTCCGTTTCGATCGCGATTGTCTGTTTGCGATCGGCGGAGCGACCGCACGCGCGACGCTCTCCGGAAAGGGCGTCGCGCCGTGCACGACCACCCGCGCGCGGGCCGGTGAAGAGTTCACGGTCGAGCAGATCACGAGCGGGCGGTTTCTCTATCTCGCGTGCGACGGAGGCATCGACGTGCCGGTCCTCCTCGGCAGCCGGTCCACCTATCTCCCCGGGCATTTCGGAGGATACGACGGCCGAATGCTGAGAAGCGGTGATTCGATCGCCCTTGGTGCGCGGCCAACCACCCTTCCGGCAGAAGGATTTCACTCCGCCGCCGATCTGATGCCGCGCTACGATAGCGCGATAGTTCACATCACTTCGGGCACGCAGGAAGATCTGTTCGATGAATCAGCGTGGCGCACGCTGACCGAAAGCGATTACAGAATCTCCACCGCGTCAGATCGCACCGGCTACAAGCTCGAAGGCCCTGCACTTGGAAACTCCCTGGGCATGCTCCCCTCGGAGGTCGGATGCCCGGGCGCAATCCAGGTACCGGGGGACGGACTCCCAATCGCGCTGATGGCCGACGCGCCCACGGTCGGTGGCTACCCCAAGATCGCCGTCGTCAGCGAGGCCGACCTTCCGATCCTGGCCCAACGGCGCCCCGGCGAGAAAATCAGGTTCCAGCTCATCACGATCGAGCAGAGCCAGCGCGCTCTCAAGCGTCGCATATCGGACATGCAGACGATCAGCCAGCACGCCAGCCGATCTTCTCCCGGCTGGGACGGCAGGCCCTGAATACCCGCGTTCGGATCGCCGCACAAGGCGAAACATTTCCGTTGCACGGGCGCGGCTCATGCATATGAATCAACCAGTCGCCGCTTTACGCGGCTGAACAACTTTGGGGGGCTGTAGCAATGGAACGAAGTGATAGCGAAGGCATCAACCCGAGTGCGGGGAATGATCAAATCAGCATCGACGACGGCGGGATATCGGGTCGCGTGAAGAGCGTGGCATCCTCCGTCAAGCAAAAGGCTTCAACACTGCCTGCGATGCTCGCCGACGGACTCGAGGCGGGAGCGACTGCACTCCGTCAGCGCCGGCCGTCGCCCGGTGGCACACCGGAAGGAACTTCGGTCGCGGTCGTAAATGACTCCGGCATCGACGCCGTCACCGACACGCTCGCCACAGGCATGCAGTCGAGCGCTGAGTGGCTCCGCGATGCGGACATCGAAAAGCTCAAGACAGGTGTGGAAAGGCAGGTAAAAGAGCATCCGGCCCGATCGCTTCTCGTCGCCCTCGGCGCCGGCTATCTGATCGGAAAAGCTCTCCGGCGATAGCCATGAAGATGGCGAGCGCATCACAGACAAATCGCGGCGTCGGACAACTCCTCCGCGAGGTGGCCGAAGACGGAGCGCACCTGGCGCGGCAGGAGGTTCAACTCGCGCGCATCGAGTTCGCGCAGATCGCGCGCGACATCGGGAAAGGCACGGTGCTCGCCGTCGCGGCCGCAATGCTCGGCCTGCTGACAGTGCAGATGCTCGTGTTCGGGTTCGTTCTGCTGCTCGGCGAGGCGCTCTTTCGCGGGCATTACTGGATCGCGGCCTTCGTGCTGACCCTGATTCTGGGCGGAGTCTCGTTCTACCTGCTGAAGCGAGGTACCGCGCTTCTTTCGCCGAAGAACATCAAACCCGAGCAGACACTCGCAACTTTACGGAGACACAAGGATGGGTGAGACTACGACCGAAGTCCGCGCGGAGATCGAGCAGACTCGGACACGCATTTCGGGCGCGATCGCCGAGCTGGAGCGCAAGGCGGACGTGACGCAGAAAGTCAGGGACCATCCCTGGGCGGCAGTCGGAGTCGCGTTCGGCGCAGGCATAGCCTTGAGCGCGTCCCGCGCAGACGTCAGGGCGGCAAAGGTCACCGCCGATGCGACCAGGGAGACAGGCAGCAAGCTTGGTGGCGCGCTCGACGGAGTAGTCGCCGCTCTAATCGCCGGGGTGGCGGAGGCTTTTCACTCCCGAATCGATGGGGCGGTTAAGGATGTCGTGACATCCATCCGACGAAACACGACCACCAGACCGATCAGCACGACCGACGGAACTGTAGAAGTACCAATCAGGGCGGACTGACGGCACAGAGTGCCGATCGGCGCCCTGAGACGATTCAACTTGCGCTGATCGTCACATCCCCCTAAATGCGAGGTTCCCGCGAGCCGAGGCGATCCGGTCTCGCGCTCGCCCATGCGGAGGTAACGCTGCGTCCTCGGATTCATGTCGGAGAAGCTGTCCTCCTCGTGCTCTTGCTCGCAGCGGTCGAGCGTGTGATGGCTCGCTCGGAATCCTCCGCGTTTGCGCAGCAGACGCAAAAGCCGCGCGTTCCCTTCCGCGTTCCTTCGGTTGACGAGCTGAAAGACAGCACATACCGGGCGTCGGCGCTCCGCGGGCGCGCGATACTCCTGGCGACGCGCGACAGCCTTCCGCACAACGTCGGCAATTCTCTCCGCTGTGCGAGTTGTCACCTCGATGGCGGGCTGCGCCGGGACGCGATGTCCTGGATCGGCAGCTTCGCGCGGTTCCCGCAATACCGGGCGAGGAGCGGCACGGTCGATCTGATCGAGGACAGGATCAACGACTGCTTCCGGCGGAGCATGAATGGCAGAGCGCTCGCACGCGCGGGCAGGGACATGCGCGACATTGTCACCTATCTCGCATTTCTGTCGAGCGGGACGCCGGTCGGCGCGGAGACTGAGGGCCAGGGCTTGCCACGGCTTCAGCCGCTCAAAGGTGATCCCGTGCGCGGTGCCACCGTCTTCACAACGGTGTGCTCCCGCTGCCATGGCGCGAACGGCCAGGGCACTCCGCTGGCGCCCCCGACGTGGGGACCGCATTCGTTCAACGTCGGAGCCGGAATGGCGAGGATCAACACCGCCGCATCGTTCATTCACGCAGTCATGCCGATCGATCGCGCCCAGCACCTAAGCGCACAACAGGCTTTCGACGTCGCGACCTATATCAACACGCGGCCCCGCCCCGAATTTCCGGCGAAGGCGCGCGACTGGCCCCGCGGCGGAAAGCCTGATGACGCAGACTATCACGTCCTAACCACAACTTCCCAGGAGAAGTCACGATGAGCGCGTCCTCATCCCCCAAACGCATCGCCGTCTAACCTGTATAGGCTTCCGATGCTAGCGCCCCGGCGCCAGCGCCGGCGGACTACCAATTTTGAGGTACCGCGCGAGATAAGAGTCCGTCACCTGCCTGATAAGTCTCGCGCTCATGGCATTGTAGGCCGCTCCGTGGCGGCCCGGCGGATAAATGCGCAGCTCGGCGTCGCGACCCGCGTTGGTAAGCGCCGTCAGCAGCTGCATTGTGTTCTGCGGGTGCACGTTGTCGTCCATCATCGAGTGGATGAGAAGCAGATTGCCGCGCATCTTCGCCGCCTGCTCGATCGGCGCGCTCTCGACGTACCCACTCAGGTTGTCACTGAGCAGGCTCATGTAGCGCTCGGTGTAGATCGTGTCGTAAAGTCTCCAGTCACCGACCGCGGAGTTCGCCACTCCCACCGGGAACAGCTCGGGATACATCTCCATCGTGAACACGGTGCTGTAGCCGCCGTAGCTCGTGCCGATGATCGCTACGCGTTTTGAATCGACGTACGTCTGCTTCGCCAGGTATCGCGCGGTTTCCGCGAAGTCGAGCGCCTCGTATTTGCCGAGGTGCTTGTAGACGACCTTCATGAACGCGCTGCCGTAGTTGTTGGTCCCGCGGTTGTTGACGCCCACGACGATGTAGCCTTCCTGCGCCAGCCACTGCGTCCAGCCGCTGGTTGCGAACGCATCGTAGACCTGCTGCGAGCCGGGGCCGCCATAGATATCGAAGATGACCGGGTAGCGCTTGTTGGGATCGAACGGAATCGGCTTGACGATGCTGCCGTCGACGTGAGCGCCGTCGGACGTCGTGAACGAAAAGATCTCGGCGGGAGAGTAAGCGTGGGTCTCGAGCCACTTCGTCACCGCCGCGTTGTTCTCGATCGTGCGCAGCTTCTGGCCCGAAGCCGCCCAGAGCTCCACCTGAGTCGGCTGCTTGAGCGAGGAATACCGGTCGAGGAAAAACGTCGCCGTCGGCGACATGTTGATCCGATGATTCCCTTCCGCCGTCGTGATTCGGCGCTGATCGCTGCCGTCGAATCGAATCGAGTACAGCTGGCGCTGGAGCGGAGACGCTTCGGTCGACGTGTAGTAGACCGTCTGCTTCTTCGCGTCACTCCCCTCGACGCGCGTCACGCTCCAGTTTCCGTGAGTCACCTGGTTGATCAGCTTCCCGGAGTAGTCGTAACGGTAGAGATGCTGGAATCCGTCGCGATCGGAGAGCCAGAAAAACTCGTGCGAATCCGACGGGAACGTCATCATGTCGTCGACGCCCGCGTAGAAGTCGTAAACATCGAGCCAGGTCTTCGATGCCTCGGTCATCACCTCGCGGCGCCCCCCGGTTTTCACGTCGAAGAAGAAGAGCTTCATCACGTTCTGCGGGCGGTTGAGCGTGATCACCGCCAGCGTGTCCGGCCTGCTCGTCCAGTAGATCCGTGGAACGTAGAACTCGCCCTTCTCGCCCGTATCGAGCCACGTATTCTGGCCGGTGGAGACGTTGACCACGCCGATGCGCACCGTCGCATTCGAGTCGCCGACCTGCGGAATGTGCAGCTTCTCCCACTGCTGATGCAGGCCTGAGTAGTCGGAGATCTGGATCTCAGGTTCCGCCGAATCGTTCAGCTGCCAGTAGGCGATGTAACGGCTCTCGGGCGACCACTTCCACGCCTGTGCGAGCCCGTACTCCTCCTCGTATACCCAATCGAAGTGGCCGTTGTAGATGTGCTCCGACGCATCATGCGTCAGCCGCTTCTCCTGGTGCGTCGAGAGATCGGTGACGTACATGTCGCCGGCGCGCTCGAAGCCGAGCATGGCGCCATTCGGAGAGAGCTCACCCGTTCTCGCACCCCTGGTAGCGAGCTGCATGCTGCGGTCGGCAAGCGAGTAGATGTAGAAATCGGAGATCCCCGACCGGCGGTAGATCGGCTGGAAGTTCGACTGAAAGACGAGGTGCCTGGAGTCCTGCGCCCACTGGAACCCGTCGTAACGGAACGGCTGATTCGTTCCGGGAAAGGTGAGGCCGCTGGTGGCGAAGAGAACCGTGTCTCGGCCGCTGGCGGGGTCGTAGGCGCGAATGACCGGCGTGCCAGTGCTGGCATCGCGATCCGTGTAGGAGTATCGCATCCCCCCTTCTATCCAGTTCACGCCCCGCGGGCCCTGACGACCGCTGAGGATCGCGCCCGCCTGCATCGCCTCGTCCATGTTCGCGAACCGTTGCTTCTCCTGTCCGCCGGCGACCAGGGGTAGACAAATGACGAGCCCGACAAAGTAGCGCCTGGAAAGTTTTTTCATTCTCGCGTTGTTGAGAGGGACGAAGCGGTCAATCGCAGCGGATGCTCACGCGCTCCGCTTGTTGCGAGGGTCAGCCCGCTGCTCATCGCATTTCCGGCAGGTGACGACGCCCCGGAACGTACAGATGATGCAGATGAACGTCCCGCAGTTCTCGCAGGGATAACCTTCCGACGCGCGCTCCTCGTTGCTGCAGGACCGGCAAGTCATCGCGTCGCGTTCGCGGAGGATCTGGCGGGTTTGGGCCATCTTGCTCGCGGGCCTGGTTGAGGAGATCGGAGAGCGCTCCGAGGGGCTGAATCTATATCACGGCACATATTTGACAACGCGCTTCGCATTCTGAAGCCACGTTGTCAGCCGGTCAGGCCCCGCCTCATACCACCCCTTCGGCACGGGGGCGAGGCGCCGCTTCTCCCCCTCGCCCTCAAAACAGAGCCAGCCACCACTGTATTCGCTCGCGACTTCCACAGTTCGGTGGAATGGATTCCTGCGCCGCTCCGGGGTGCGCCGCCGGTCCGAATAGCCCGGGAAATCGTCGGCCCCCCCGCTAGCCACGCGTCGGTCAACCTTTCGTCTCTCCGCGGCGGCTGGCGTCACCAGCCAGACTTCCCACCGCTTCCCCGCAGGGTCAATAAAGGTCCGATAACTCACTGCGTTTCCTCCCGCGCCGGTTACGCGCGAATGTCCGCGCTAACGGGCTATTGGTTTAGCAGGGCGGGTGCCAAAAAACGCTTGATTCCCTCTTTGAAGGCAATTGTTTTTCGGCGGAAACGTATGTGTTCGTCGGCGCGACGCTCACCGTTGATCGAGTTTTCTCCCAGTATCCAGCCGATCGAAGTTGAGAAGCGCGTTGAACACCAGGAAATAGCTGCCGATCGTTTCGCCGCGGTACATGGGATTGTTGGCGAAGAGAATCACGTGTCCCTTTGCCAGTGGGACGTCCACGACCGCGGGCCGTTGAGCGACATCGGTGCCGTCGAGAAGGCCCGACGCCAGCAGCTCGCGTTGGTCTGAGAACCGGAGAATCACGCGAGGCCTGAGCGCGGGTGGAATGACCGCAAGAGGATTGCGCAACTGTTCGTCAGTCACCGGTGCCGCCTGCCATGGCTCAACTGGTCTTCGCCGCGCAACGTCATTCCGCGGATCGAGCGGTAACCGCCCTTGCGGCGCGTCCACATCGTCCGCCGTCCCCCGGCCCGTCGGTCGCGCCGTCGCCGAGTCGGAAAATCTTCCGCCGCGAGTGCCTAGGACGTTTGTCACGCTGAAGCTCCGACCGTCATCGCTGTAAAGAGCAAGGCTGTCGCGGATTCCGTACGCGAGCGGGCTCGCATCGTCGACGACCTTGCTGCGCAGGAGACTTCCCACCACGTGCAGCCGTCCAGCCACGTTGAGCGACACGCCGCTGGCGAGTCCAAACGTGACCGCCATCTCGGCCGTGTTCTCGACCGTCACCAGCACGCCACCGTTTTTCACGAAGGTGCTGAGATTGTCGACTCCCCTGAGCCCCAGTCCCGGACGAATGTCGTCCGTCTGGTCGATCCCCATATTCGGCGTGAGGTCGGTTTTCTTCCACGGCATCGGGTTTCGCCACATCGGCAGCCCCGCTACGATCTGCTGCGGGCTGCCTCCGCCAGGTGGAAAGATGATCACGTCGTATTTCGCGTTGAGATTCGGATCCGCGGCCGCATTCTGAACGTTGATGTACGAGTAAGGAATGTGGAGGAAGTCGAACGCCTGCCTCCACCATCCCTCGGTCTGGGTGCTGATCCAGGTGTGCATGATGGCGACGCGCGGCGCCCGCGCCGGATGCATGGGAACCGACGGCGCGGCGTCGAGGGCATATACCTTGAGTCCCAGCTCGCGCGCGGCCTTGTCCAGATCGCCCGAAGAAATGTGCCGGACGATGAACGACCCGCGCCCAAACTTCTGCCCTGCCGCTTCGAACGG